>CAMCYH010000036.1 GCA_945883745.1 Candidatus Kuenenia stuttgartensis | reverse complement strand
TTGGTGGCGGCGGCCCGAATCACCTCCCAAATGTCGATCCCCATTGCCGTGGCGACCACCTTCATCTCGTTGACCAGGCCGATGTTGACGGCGCGGTAGATGTTCTCGAGCAGCTTCGTGAGCTCGGCCACCTTGCAGGAGCTCACCGGCACGAGCGACTCGAAGGCAGCCTGATAGAGATCGATCCCAGCGGCCAGGCAGGCGGGCGTGAGGCCGCCGACGACCTTGGGGATTCGGGCGGTGGTGAAGGTGGCGTTGCCGGGATCCTCGCGTTCCGGTGAATAGACCACAAATACGTCGCAGCCCGGCTCAAGCCCGCGGGCCCGCAGGCGGGGTACAACCTCCTCCTCGGTCGTGCCGGGATAGGTCGTGCTCTCAAGGCTTACGACATGGCCCGGCGCCAAGTGCGGGCAGACGGCGTCGAGCGTGCTGCGGACATAGGAGAGGTCTGGCTCAAGATGCTCGTCGAGTGGCGTCGGTACGCAGAGGATCACCGCGTCGGTCTCGGCGACACGGGAAAAATCAGTGGTGGCGTCGAGCCGGCCGGAGGCCTGCGCGGTGGCCACCTCGGCCGCGGGGATCGTGCGGATGTAGCTCGTGCCGGCGTGGATGGCCGCAGGCTTGGCGGGATCGATGTCGAAGCCGATGACGCGGCGGTCGGCCTTTGCGAAGGCGAGCGCCAGCGGGAGGCCGACGTAGCCCAAGCCGACGACGCCGACGGCCTTGGCGTCGGGAGCGGCTGTCTCAGGAGGCGGCAAGGTTGTCATCCGGGGATCCTGAGATGGTGCCGAGAAGGTTGTGAAGCCGGGATGGTAGCGGGCTGGCTTCCGAGCGTGGCGTCTTCGCCCGGGAGATCGTAGCGGCCGGGCTGGAAGTGAGGGTAGGCCACCGGGCTCAACCGTTGACCCGAGAAGACCGCTTGGTGCATGGCCTGCTACCCTGTATTTTCCGGTTCGGACAGGAAGCCCAGTCAAGATTCACGCGGCGCGAAAGAAGGCAGCCATTTCCCAGCGCACCCTGCTCGTCCACATCGGGCATCCCAAAACCGGAACGAGCTATATCCAGGCCCTGCTGGCGGGAAACAAGCTTCAGTTACAGCGCTTCGGGATTCGCTTTCCAGATACCGACTATACGTTGAAGGTCCGGGAACGCGACCCCGGTCGTGGCGGCAACTGCCGGGTTCACCTCCTGGAAGATGGCGACTACCACAAGCTGGTGACCTCCGGGACCGACACGGTCGTCCTGAGCGCCGAGCGGCTCTTTTTTCCTCTCTCCGAAGGCCAGGATTTGTTCGCTCGGTATGCGCCTTGCTTCGACACGGTTCGCCTCCTGTTGTTCATCCGCAATCCGCTGGACTTTGTCACCTCGTGGTACACGCAGCGGGTGAAGCGCGGAGACTTCAACGATGGCTTCGACGAGTTCGTCGTGGAGAATGACTATTTCACGAGCCACCTGGATCGCGTCGACGGTATCATCGACCTGTGTGCACGGGTCGGGCATGACCTGTGCGTGCGAAACTACAGCAAGCTGGTGGCGCCTCTGGACGACACCGTCGAGGACATTTTAGGAGTACCACGAGGCACGCTGGAACGCCCGACCATGGCGAAGGTCAACCGCGGACTGACGCGGGGAGAACGTTACTTGCAGCAGCGACTCAACCACCATCTGGGACCAGGCTTCGATCTTTCCCTGGGCCGCAGAACGGTCGCATCCCGGGCCCTGGCGTACCAGATCGTGACCCAAGCCTTGTGTTCGGCTTCGCCTGACCTGAAGGCGGAATATGCTGAGTTGTCGCCTGCCGTTCATGCTGAGTTCTGCCGCCGAAACAACGCCTCTATCGCTCGTGTCAACCAGCGCCTCCCTGAATCCGAGCGCTACGACGCCTTGGTCGAGCAAGACGGCCCCACGTCCCAGACGACTGCTCCTGCCGGGCCGCTCTTGTTCAGCGAGGCACAGATTGACGCTCTCGCCCAATCCATCGCTGGAGTTTTGAAGAAGTGCCGCCGTCACGGCGGCCTTTGGGGAAAGCTGAAACGCAGGCTGTGGTGAGGTGTTGGCGACATCCGTGGCCTTCGTATTCCTCAAGCCACAAGCATCGGCTTAGGTCGCCAGTTTTTCGGTCTTGCCGGGGAGCGTGTAGAGGGGTGGATCGATCTCGCCTATGAAATTGACAAACCGCCGTCTATGCCGAGTGGGCTGCCGCACCGTGACCCCATGCAGAGCGTCGAGCGAGTTAATAAACAAGATGAGACGGTTCCTGGCATAAGAGACTGTCTCAATGACATCAATACGTTCCTCATCGACATAATGGCCTTTGAAGTTGGCCACCTTGTCGGCACTAAATTCAGGCTTAAAACGACTGATCGTTAGGTCACCGCCCTCCGCGTCATATGCGTCGTGCCGCATGTAAAACAGACCCGAAAACAGCTTGTCACCGGAGTCGACGTGCGTCTTCCGGACCGAACTGGCAACGGTCACGGGTGTGTTTCCCGCGATGATCGCGTCCATAAAAATATCCTTACTGTCGTCGGCATCGACGTTTCGCGCGCCGGCATTCATCGTGCGCAACTCGCCATTGCCAAACCGACTGGGATACACCGCCTTAATCGCGTCCCCGAACACATCCACGATGTCGTCAAAAAAAGCTTGGGAGGAATGGTAAGCAAGGAAATCCCGCCAGACCCTCGCAATGAACGGGTTTCTGCGGACCTTGGAATAACTGAAGTTCCAGCGATGGTTACTCTTGCGATCAAATATTCCCATGGCCACCATTGACGGAAAACTCTTGTCCAACTCGCTGTAGAGGGGATCGGGTAGGGCATTGTCGAGAACCAAGATTGGATAGGGTAAGAGACGCACGTTCCCCCGTTCCGCCCTCTGTAGCACTGATAGAGACCGATTCATCATTGCCCTCACGTCGATCCAGTACACATAAGATTAGAAGCGATTCCGCAATGAGGCTGACGACTGCCAACCGTGACAGATGACGCGCCTGGGCATATCAACTGGGAAGACCACTTCCAGCGCCTGAGGGAGGCCATAGCCGACGGGGACAAATCCCAGAAATCAACCAGAAGCAGATTTGCAATTCCATGCCTCTATCCATGACTCTAACTGACACAGATACCACTGGCCGCGAGGTGGTCGACTTCATCGGGATTGTAGCCGAAGCAGTTGAAGTCTGTGGCATAGAAGCTGGCGATCCGCCTGGCCATAGCTCTGCTCATCGTCACCGCGATCGGTAGTGAGACGTTGTCGCGCCGTATCGCCGGCGCTGTCGACAGTCCGCAGACGCTGGCAATCCGGTCGACCACAGCCTGCAATCCATTCTCAAAATGGTGGATTTCAATTCCTTTGGCATGGAACTCGCTCTGTGGGCGAATGTGGTTGTACAGGACATAGTTGTTCTGCCGATACCTGTCTAGGATCACCGTCGCCCAACGATCGAAACCTCCTGCCCTGACGTGGTCCTTGCGGGCGCGTTGACGGAACTCACTGACCAGTCGGGTGTAGGGATTCCGGCAAATGAGGAAGCCGATATCATAAAATCCGGCAGGTACCGTAATGGAATAGATTTCAGCGTGCCAGTGCTGCGGTGGAATCCAATCGGGAAAGGGCTTCCGGTGCAAAGCGATCTGCCCCACAGCAGCCAGCGTATTCTCAATGCTCGTTCCACCAGTCTTTGGGACGTGGACGAAGAAAACTGTGCGGCCATTGATTCTGACGAGAGGCATGATGGCTTTGTCGTTTGGGCCAAACCTCACTATAAGAGTATTTAAGCCGCTCAAGGAAGTCCCGGTGCATCTATACGAAATCGTGTGATCGCCAGGATGGATCGTGTAAACTTTTGTTAGACCGTTGATTTCACTCTTTGACCTATGACGCGTGCTCCCAGCGAGGACCTTGTCGTACTTCGAGAGGCTGACTTCCGGCTTCCCAAACTGCAAGAACCCCCTGGGGGAGTGCTCACCTTTGAGAATGTCCTCATCTTACCAGGGGGATCCGCGCTCTACACCACGACTGGCCGGCCGATCCCAGAGAGTTGCCTGCGGAGAGGTTTGGCACTGGAGCAGTATCCTCATGGAAAGCCTGAGCCTCTGGATCAGGATAGCCTGAGGCTAGCGTCGGTTGCAGAACGGCTACAGCGAGTCGTGTATCTGCCGTACGCCCGCATGGCCCACTTCGGCCATCTGCTCACCGAGTTCGCGGGGAATATTGGCGCTTTGGTCGAGCATCCGCAGGGCTTGAATGGCATTGGTGGCGAGCATTCGATCGTCGTTGTGCCTGCCCGCTTCCACGCTTCAATCAGGGCCTTGGCCGATCTTCTTCGTGTGCCTTCAAGCCGCGTTATAAGTACGGCTACTCAATCGAGGCCGACATGGGCAAATGAGGTCGTCATTCCTCGCCCGTCGATGATCAATCGCCACGGTGTTTCAAGGCGGCATTTCGACCACGTTTACCACGTCTTGGCTCGTCTTCACGGAATCGGGCCGTGCCTGCCGGGCTTTCTGGCGTACAGCGGGAAGGGGAAGCTGTATCTTTCGCGATCAAGACTCTCCCCGGGGATGAGGAAAGTCTATGAGGAGGACTTGCTGGAACGCGAGCTTGAAGGGCGAGGGTGGCAAGTCGTGCATCCACAGGAACTGACACTGGGCAAGCAGCTCGAGTTACTCGCCAACTCGCATACCATCGCCGGATGTGTCGGCAGCGCCATGCATCTGCTGATGGCATTCGGTACTCACATCGGAGGCCGGCGTCTGATCGCCTTGGGAGAGGACGTGGAGCAAACCAATCCAAACATTATGCTGCAGGCTGCTCGACAGGGCATGCCATTCCGTCACGTCGTTTGTCTGACGAGAGAACCCCTCCGTGGTGAAGAAAGTTTGCGGGATCAGAATTTGCGGTTTATAAAGCCCCCCATCGACATCGCAAGTTGTGTTGACGCTTTAGCCGTCGGGCCGCTGGATTAATCCGCTGCCCCGGCAGGGGCGCAACCCCGTCGTCCGCTCCTTCGCGGATGTGCACATCACAAGTGCTGACTGATCTTTGCCCGTCATTCCTCAAGCCAGCCGCGATCATAGGGAATCGAACCACCAGAATCGCCAAGCGTAGCAAGCGGGAGTGCCCACTTGTTCTTTTTGCTCTGGACGTAGCCCAAGCTGATCATGGCCTCCATGAGCTTGAAGGCAGCGACCGTGGGGTCGATCACAGGCACACCGAGCTCGGCCTGCAAGAGCTTTCCATAGCCTATCAGCGGGCCGCCGCCGAGGATGACCGCTTCCGCGCCATCCTCTTCGATGGCCCTGCGAGCAACCTCCAATAGCCGTGCCTTGAGTACCTCGAAGGAGTCGTTTTCATTCCATTCGCTGTATGAACGAAATGACGCTACCTTCGCTTCGATTCCCAACGCCCGCACGTAATCGTCCTTTGGTGGAGTCCACTTTGTCGTGCCGGTGAGAACACTGAAGCGGTGACCGACCAGGCTGGCAATGTGGTACGAGGCCTCAGCGATCCCCAAAACGGGAATCGAAAGCATCTCTTTGATGGCATCGACACCGACATCCGAGAATCCCGCTACGATCATGCCATCGAACCGATCCCGGTTCTGCCAAGCGAGCTTGATGGTTTCCGGCGTGCAGATGGCGAGATCGACGTAGCTGAAAACCTTGTGAGCGGAGAAGCCGGGTCGGGGACTGATAGAGATCGCCTCGACGGTCGTTCCCGGATCCGCAATCTCGCGGCAGATCGCCTGCATCTGCGTGGCCGTTTCCCGCGCGGTATTCGGGTTGATGATCAGAATTCGCTTCATAGTTGGCTACCCTCGATGCCCGTGAAAGGTGGTCGTCCTCTGGTCTGTCATGCGGCCCTCAGCCTGAGGATGGGATTTCCGTAGAGTCTTTGCAGGGCATCCATGTACTCCTGCTCACCCAGTTGGAGCGCGGCGCGAAAGGGTTCGTCGCCATGAATTCTTCCGGAGCGATACGCTGTTTTCATCATTGCGACCTGAGTGATCGGGTCGTGGGCGCCGGCGAATGACCTGACGGTGATTCGTGTGGTTTCCGCAAGGTCTTTCATGAACGGGTTGTACTTTCGAGTACGCTCACTAGAGAGCATGAAATCCGCGTGAAACACATCGACTGAGGCAGCGCCGCAGTGAAGTAAGTCCAGAGTCGCGTTCGGCGCGGCGGTAAAGAGACCGCAAAACAATGGCGCGTCGTAGACCGGAGTAAACCGGTAGCGGTGAGACCAGGGGACCGCGTTGCTGCGTACGGCTTCTGCATGAAGAGCCCGGCTCAGGGAATCCGCGTGTTTTTGTCGCCTTGTGATTACCCAGCGGGGGGTGCGGGGGAAACGCGTGAGATCCCCATCGGTGACCAGGTACTCAGTCTGTGCTCGATTGAAGTAAACGAGGTCGCAGCGCTCGCCTTTGTGGAGCGGATCGAGACCGATCCCATCTTCCTTGTAGTTAAAACGCGCGACGAGGTCATAGCTGTCGATCAGTGGGCCCTCCCTCGCCGTGCTCGAGGCAGGCCCTACGACGGCGACGCGCTTGCCGGCCACACACTCCACAAACGCTGCATCTCGAGGCAGTGAGTCGGCCAGCTGTGGACGGGCTTGCAGCAACGCGACCGGGGCAATGGTCGCGAGCAGAGTACCCATAGCTCTACGATCCTGACCGGGGTTTGTCGGAAGCGGCATCATGGCGGCGATGAACTCGTCCCAGCGGCCGACTTCGACGAGCCCTGCCATGGTGGCGGCATAAAGGGCGGAGCCTGGCTCAAGCCTTCCATTGGCCAGACACTCGAGCAGAATGTCCCGCCCCACGAGCCGCATCGTACCGCCCAGACTAAACAGCCCGCGTGAGATGGCAAAGCGGCTGGCCGTCACAAGCGCCCGACCGGCCCGTGGCAATCGAGGGATCCGACCGAGAGGCCCGATCAGTTCCGAGGGACGAAAAACATTCTCTTGGCTTGGATGTTCGACCAAGGCGAAGAAGTCGCTCCACCACCGATTACTGAGCCCTGGCACCTCCGGATGTTCGGGCAACTGCCACCATGAAAATGACGACCCAAGATTCTTCAACCTCTGTCGCCAGTGGGTGGGACGGGATTTGCGTGTCATGTCTTGTGTTCAGCCTGGTGTTGACGGCTCCAGTAGCTGCGAGTCCCTGGTTTCAAAACCGACACCAAGCCGAGATGGATCTGCCACGAGGAGGTCGTGCAGGAACGGTGTGAGGTGGCCCGCATTGAATGCCGGGAGGATCGTGTTGTGAGCACCAGTGGCAGACCGAATCATGGTTCGGGAAGTCGGGATCAAGGCGGCGATTGCCATGCCACCGGTGCGGTCCCGGAGATTGGCTGAGTCGTACGCGAGAATCACCGCAGGGTGCCGACCTGCGGGCTGAGCCGCAATCCGCTCGAGCAGGAAGCTCTCCAACTCGCAGTGATTTCCCGGTGAGTCGGCAGCGACGGCCGCAGCCCGATGCAGGCCGAGCGCGTATGCGGTGCAAATGGCCGCAAGGCCGCCACCGCTCGTGCCGAAGGTGATGGTGGATTCATAACCAAAGTCGGCGAGCTGACCGGCGATCCAATCACACACGCCCTGGATACTCCCGGCGATGCCGCGCACACCCGTGGCAAAGTGCCGCCGGTCGGGGTCGGTGACAAGGAGGAGATCGTCAAGCGGCGGTAGGTGGTCGAGAATCAGATGCGTTGGCAGCATCAACCGCTGATGGTTACCCGCGAAGCCCACGACCAGCCGGCGGCCTTCGCTGGCAGTAGCCTGCCGACGGTAGAGCATGGAGCTGGCCGCGAGCCGCTCTCGCTGCCACGGCGGCCCCGGTCTTGTCGCGGCCTGGGTCAGGATCTCGTGCCGCCAGCTGGAGAGCTCGGCGGCTAGGCGGAGGCGCTCGCTGCCGCGTGCCACCCAGCGTGATCGTGACGCAATCCTCCCCAGCCAAGCCGCTAGTGGGCTGCTCAGCCCCGGCTGGACGATTGCCGCAAGTTCTTCGATCGTCAGTGAGTCGAGCAGGCTCTCGCGGGCAGCCTCGAACTCGCGGATCATGCGGCTCCCCGCGAGGCCGCGGCGAATGTCGGCCGGTGCGGCGTCGGCGAGTACGGAGGTATCCCCATCCCCCCAGATGTTGGTGGAGGCGTCAGTGCGGTCGATTGGCACGCCTCTGGTGACGAGTGGCACGTGACCACCAAGCCTGCGAATCTCGGCGGCCATCCGTCGCACCGTCGTGATCGTCGCAGCTGCATCCTCGGGCAAGTTCACGCCGCAGACCGACTCCACCGCCAGCGCAAGCCGGATTCGGGAAAGTGAGTCACCGCCGATCATTTCGAACTCGTCATCCGGGTCGACCATGGACAGGTCGAGATGGAAGGCCCAGAGGACGCAAAGATTCGCAACGAGTGGATCCACGTCAATCATTGCTTGCGGGGCAGATAGCGACTGGCCCGCTTCCTGGCCCTTCGCGGCCAGCTCCACGAGCGCCCGACGACGGACCCTGCCGATCGGGCTTCGCGGCAAATCGTCAAGAACAAGCACCACCGCCGGCACCTTGAACCGGCTCAGATGCAGGGCAATGTGTGAGCGGATCGCCTCACGGTCAATCGCCTCGGCACCACTGGGCACAATAGCTAAACCGACGTCCTCCCCGAGGGTGGCGTGCGGAACCGCGAAGGCGGCAGCCTGAGCCACGGCCGCGTGCAGGCTGGCGATCTCCTCCACCTCGGCTGGCGCGATCTTCTCGCCACCGCGGTTGATCATCTCCTTGACGCGGCCGGTGAGAAACAGAAACCCGTCGGCGTCGAGTCGTCCGACGTCACCGGTCATGAACCAGCCGTGGCGGAAGACACGGGCATTGGTCTCCGGGTCGTCTTCGTAGCCGGCGAACACGTTGGGCCCCCGCACGGCGACCTCGCCGGTCGTGCCGTGGGGGAGCGGCTCACCGGCTGCATCGGGAACCGCGACTTCGCAGTCGTAGGCCATACCGGTCGAGCCCGGCTTGCGGATGCCCGGTGGCAGCCGGTTGGTTGTAATCAGTGGCGCTGCCTCGGTCATCCCGAAGGTCTGAATCACGGGCACGCCGAAGGCCGCCTCCAACTCCCGCATCAACTCCGGAGTGAGCGGCGCCGCCACCGAACGCAGCAGCCGCAACGTGCTCACCACGGGCAGGCGACCGGCTAGTCTGGCGTGAACAAGCAGTTCACGCAGCGTGGTGGGCACGCCTTGGAACCACGTCGGTTTCACCCGACCGAGGAGCTGAAAAAATCGTGTAGCATCAAAACCACCGGCGAAAATGGCCGTGCCGCCACCGGCCAGCGGCGCGAGAAGCAAGTCGACGACTCCTCCGACATGATACTGCTCCCACATCACGAGAACGCGATCAGCAGAGCCCAGTTCGAGCGACCGTGCCACGCTCATCGTGCCGGCCATCAGATTGGCGTGCGTAAGCGGCACCCGCTTGGGCGTGCCGGTCGAGCCAGAGGTCATCAGGACAACGGCCACATCATCGGGCTCAGCCGCCGAGATGGCGGCCCCGTGAACTGAGACTCCGGTCGCGCAGGTGACACGATACCCATCGGCTCCGTGCGCGAGCATGAGCACAGGCAACCCCATCTGTTTCGCCATCTCGCGGGCCACCGGAGAGGCCTCAAGTGAGGTTAGCAGGTGGGTGATGCGGCCCGACTGAAGCCAGACGCGGTATTCGTCGGCCGTCGCCTGGGGTGCCAGCGGCACGCTGATGGTTGCCGACAATGCTGCCAGCAGCCCAACTGCCACGTGTAGGCCGTTTGGCATCACGACGGCCAGCCTCGATGAGCGGCTGATGCCGCACTCTCCAAGGCAGGCAACCAGGGAATCGATTGTCTCCTTCAAATCAGAATAGGTGAGCGAAGACCCGTCAGTGGCAGCCAAAGCGGCAGCACAACCGCGTGTGACGGCCTGAGTCGCAAGCATGGCCGGGATTGTCGTAGGGGCGGCATGCATCACGGGTCGTCCTGAATGCTCACGCATTGTAACCAAGCTCGTGCATGTCCTGTTCGTAATAGGCGTTACAACGATTAAGAAGATCTCCCTTCAGATACTCGCTCCATGCGGCGTGAACAGTGTAATTCAGTTTCGGGAGGGGCTTGAAGATCTGCAGGTGTTTACGAACGACATCAAAATCCGACTCAATCGACTCGAATCGTCCCACAAAGTCAGCGAATCGCAAACAGTTAAATGGATGCGTCTGGGGAATCGTGTGATGACGGACTCGTTCCTCGAAGGTGTTGCGTCGCTCATCGTAAAGGATGGTCTCGTCAAACACGATTGCCGCAAAGTCCTCGACCGTCATTTGTTCACGCACTCTGAGCGATTGCGGCCCCTTGCCCCTTCGGCTTCGTGAATCGGAGGATCCTTCAGTAAACATTTTCCACGCAGAAATGAAACGATCGAGTGGATGCCGCACGAATGCAAACTTAAAAAAGCTCATCCACTGATCAGGAATGAAGCCAAAGGCAGGTTCGACTGGACGAACACCTCCCCACACACCGTGGCGAATTGATTGCCCACCCGTCTTATGAATGTGGATGAACACACAGTTCGGAGAGGTAAGAAAAAAGTTCGCCATCAGCGAGAAGCCTCGGGGTATTCGCGATCAGCTTTCGTCAAATGCCGCTATGACTCTGATCGACATGCAGGAACAGAACGATTGACGATAACGAGCGACTGTTCACGCCAAAACATGATTTGACTGGGGCTATCAACGGCCGCTTCCCGATTTAGGCCGCCTGCTGCAGCCGAATGATCGGAGTCATCCTGCTGAGTTCGGCTGCATCACATGCGAGGTGGCCGATAATGCGATCGCGGTCAGCGGTGTCGAGGGTGCAGCCGGCTCCAAGTTTGGCGAGAATCTCCAGATCGTAAAAGCGAATCGTGTTCGCGAGCACAAACAATTCTTGCACGAGGTCAGTCGTGCCGGCGGGCGAGGTGATGTCACAGACGTTGTCGGAGCCCACCCGCACCGGAATCCCCGCGGCCAGCATCTCGAGTACACGGGCGATCGAGTTGTGGGTCGGGGCGGTCACCGGGCGGAACTGTCGCATGCTGATTGCGGCTGATGGGCAGCAAATCACACCCATGCCGTGAGCCGCGATAGCGTTGACCAGATCACGAAACCGCGGCTCATCGTAGGCGGACGGGGAGATCGCATGCACAAGCCAGACGGCGGGCTCGTCGTCCAGGTTCACCGCAGGCAGCCCGAGGTCGGCAGCGACCCGCAATGCCCGCTCGGTGCCGTCTTCCGTAGCCAGATTCTTTTGGTCCACATGAAGATGAAGCGGCTTGCCAAGTTCGCCAGAGAGCATAAGCAGCCGGCGGCATGACTCATCGTAGCCGATGTGATCTGGATACGCCGTGCAGTCATCACGTTCCGGGAGACCGCCGATAAAGTCGGCAATGCTTGCCCCCTCCTCGAGGAGTGTCCAGCGGTCTGGCTCGGCATCCTTGAAGCCAAGAGGCGAGTAAGCGCCCACCCGTAGGTCAAGCCGACCGCGATAGGCCGCCTTGAGCTCCAGAAAGATCTCGAGCGCCGACAGGCCGACGCCGTCGGTGGTCGTGTCAACAAGCGTGTCTGCCCGCGTCGTACCGGCGGCGATGAGCAACTCAAGGAAACCCGTTACCCGCTCGGCGAGTTGTGACCGGTCATAACAGCCACTCGCGTGGATGAGCGGGATGATCGCATGCTTTGCGGCGAGCGACAGAGCGGAGCGGTCAGTTGGCCCGCTACCGTCGGGGGCTCCAAGCAGGCAAAGTGTTTCGTCGAGCGTACCGGCCCGGTCAAGGTGGAGGTGGGCGTTGCAGATTCCGCCGAGTTCTACGATCCGAGTTCGTAATGTGCTGAAAAAAGACGTATCAGTCATGGTCCGCCAACTCCGGGCCGCCAGGCAGCGGCAGGATGGGAAGAGGTACGGGATTCCCAGATTGCCCGCAACCCCGAAAAAATCAGTGACTTTCCCAGACAGAGCGAAGTACCACATGGGATTCAGCAACGCTTTCCTTGGAAGGCTGTCTTCCGTACATCACCCAACCAGGTGCGGCGCCGCGCACCGCTTTCGATACGCGGCTCGACTGGCCGTCGGGAAGGGTGCTGTCACGGTCGCCCACGGAGGAACCGATAGTCTGCGAGCAACTCGGCGTGCTGACCACCCACTATCCCGACAAGGATGCTAACAATCGGCTACGACGTCTCGATCTGCATACCAGAGGCCACGCCGGTCACCTTCACCTCAATGCGCTGGATAGCGACGGTGAAGACTTCTGCGCGTTGCTCAACAAGCCAGGAACTATCGTCCGGCTTGATAGGCCGGGCCCGATGGAAATCGCGCTCCATCAACCGTTGCTCGAAGGAGCGCACAATCCGGAGTTCGTCGGGCCTGCATTGTGACGAGAAACCACTGCGTATTTTGCGTGGCGTCGCGGTAGCTTTGAAAAAAGTCGATTGCGAGGATTATCGGCTTGGTAAGTCATTTTTGACAGGCTGAAGCCTGTCCTGCTTATCGAGCACTTGAAAGGCTGAAGCCTGCGCTACCTGACCGGCACGGTGGCTTCGGTTTCAAACACCTTGCCCTCGAACGTCGTCATCCGCACAAACACCCGCACGTGATCGGCCACCGGCGGCCGGTCCGGCCACTGCCGCACGAAGTGCAGGCCGCGGTGCTGCGAGGTTCGTCGAAAGTGGCTCGCCGCCTCGCTCGCCGGGATCTCCCACCGGGCAAGCCGCACGCCCTCGCCCGACGGGTCAGCCGCCGTCGCCTCCGTCAGGGGCTCAAAGACTGCGATCGACACATCGCCCACCGTGCTCACGAGCCGCTCGTCGGCATCCCGAGGCTCGAACACGATCGCCAGCGCTTCGCTCACACCATCACCGTTGCCATCGAGGCATTCGGTACGGTCTCGGTTCAGCGTCAGGTGGGTCAACTGCGGCGCAGCAGCCACGCTCTGCTCGTGCGAGAGCTGAAGAACCGGTGGCTGGCCGTCCTCCGGCGTCTCGACGCTCGTGCCATTGAACCGGCTCTTCGGAGCCGTCGGCTCATCAGGCAGCGGCGGCACACCATCGAGCGTCGGCGGGGTCGGGGTACCGCCGCGGAAGCTGGGAGCATCACCGCCCGGCGGGCTAAACCGCGGCCCACTCTCAGCCGGCGGAGCCATCGACCGGGGCGGCGGCGGCAGGTCTTCGATCGTAGGCGGAACGAGGGACGGCGGAGCCACGCTCGTCACCCCACGGGGCGTCCCGGCCGGTGTCGGCTGCGACCGTGGTCCGGCTGCCGCCGGAGCATCCGCGACACCGAGCTGCTTCTTGAGCGACTGGTTCTCCGCGGCCACCATGTCGAGGCGGACCCGCTTGTCGGAGAGCTCATCCTGCAGCTGGTAGATCTGGTCTTCCTGGAGCCGCAGTTCCCGCTCCAAAAGTTGCTGATTGAAGTCACTTTTGCAGCCGGTCAACGCCACGACCAGGCAGGCCAGTGAGCAGGCCGCGCACCCATTTTTCAAACGCCTCATGATGCGCCTCCTTGCGCCTCACTACCGTTCTTTGAACGACAGGCGGAAGCCTGTCATCGTTGTGTTTTACTGAACGTGAACCTCGAGGAACTCAGTCGTCCGGGCCCCCGGGGCTTTTTTGGGTCATCGCGTCATGCGGTTTTGAACACCCAGCAACACTGTCGCCTGTCCTTACGAAACACTCTTCACCGTGGGCATATGCTCGATCACCTCGTCGATGAGCCGGTAGTCACGAGCCTCCTCGGCCGACATAAACCGGTCACGGTCGGTATCCTCCTCGATCTTCTCGAGCGGATGGCCGGTGTGCTTGAGGAGGATGTTGTTGAGCTTGTGCTTGACGTTCTTGAATTCCTTGGCGTGAATCATGATCTCCTCGGCCGTGCCTTCCATGCCGGCCAACGGCTGGTGGATCATGATCCGGGCGTTCGGCAGCGCCCGCCGCTTCCCCTTCGCACCGGCGGCAAGCAGCACCGCGCCCATCGAGGCTGCCTGGCCGATGCAGTAGGTCGCCACATCGCAGGTCACAAACTGCATCGTGTCGTAGATCGCCAGGCCTGCCGTCACGCTGCCGCCCGGAGAATTGACATAAAGATGGATGTCGGCCTTCGGGTCGTCCGACTGCAGGAAGAGCATCTGGGCGACAATGGCGTTGGCCACCTCGTCGTTGACCTGCGTGCCCAGGAACACGATGCGGTCCTTGAGCAGGCGGCTGTAAATGTCCATCGCCCGCTCTTCGCGGCCGCTCTTCTCAATCACATAGGGAATCAGGGGCATGGAGTGTCTTTCGCTGCGGCCCCGCCGGGCCGGATTGGATCAGTCTTCTTCCTCTTCCTCGACCACCGGCGGCTTGGTCAGGATCTCGTCGACAAGGCCGTATTCCTTGGCCTCTTCCGCCGATAGGTAGCGGTCGCGATCGGTGTCTTTGGCAATCCGCTCGATTGGCTGGCCGGTGTGGTCGGCGAGAATCTTGTTGAGCACTTCACGGGTCTTGATGATCTCGTCGGCCTGGATTTCGATGTCGCTTACCTGGCCCCCCACCTGGCCGTACGGCTGGTGGATCATCACCTTGGCATGCGGCAGGATCCGCCGCTTCCCCTTGGAGCCACCGGCGAGCAGCACCGCCCCACCGCTCGCCGCCAGGCCCACGCAGTAGGTGGCAACCGGGCAGGAAAGGATCTGCATCGTGTCGTAGATCGCCATCGTGGCCGTGACACTGCCGCCTGGCGAATTGATGTAGAAATTGATGTCTTTGCGCCGGTTTTCGCTCTGCAGATAGAGCAACTTCATGACCAATTCGTTGGCATTGCCATCGTAAATCTCCCCCTGCAGGAGGATGATGCGGTTTTCCAGGAGCAGATCGCCGAGTGTCATCGTCCTCTGCCGCTGGTAGTCGCCATAGGCACTGGCAGCGGCGGCGGCACCGGGGAAGAGCTTGTGGTTCATTCTCATTCCTCCTCGCCAACGACAGCGCCACACGCGGCGTGATCGATGGCCTCGGCATCGGGCTTGGGGAACTCAAACGGTGTGTCAGTAAACTTCGCTTCCGACTCGACCATATCGATCGTCTTGCGTTCGATGATCTGGTTACGAAGCACATCCATCAGGCCACGCCGTTCGAGACTGGCCCGCACACGACGGGGCGATTCGCCCGACTGAGCCGCGATTGCCCGGATCTCCTCCTCGTAGTCGGCCGCCGTGTCGGCCACCGCCGTCTCTTCGGCGATCCGCTCGAGGATGAAATGCTCCTTGAGAGCCCGGGCGGTGCTGGCCATCGCCGACTGCCGCAGTTCGTTTACGTATCGGCGGATCGAGTCATCGTCGAAGCCGCTGCGACGCAGTTCGAGGATCGCCCGCTCCAGCTCTCGCTGGGCCTGCCGGCGGAGAAGCCGCGGCGGCAACTCCCAGTCGGCCGAGGCCGTCAGGGCGCTCGACACCTGCTGACGGACCTGTCGGCGACGGTGCCACTCGAGCTGGTTTTCCAACTGGCGGCGAACGGCGTTGCGGAGATCATCGGCCGATTCGAAGTCACCAAGTTCGGCCAGCAATGCAGTTGTCAGCTCCGGCGGCTCGAGTTTCTTCACCTCGAGCACTTCCAGTTCGAGCGACAGATCCTTGCCCCGCAGATCCTCGACAGCCGCCTCGCTCGAGACCGTCACGGTCGCCGTAACGGTGTCACCGGCCTTCGACTTCTTCACCAGGGCATCGAACCCGGGCAACTCGGCATCGGCGAACGACAGCTTCGGGCGGACCACCATCTCCACCTCTTCGGCGTGCGACAGCACCTTCCCGTCACGCAGGAAACGGAGGTTGCCCACGATCAGATCACCCGTGGCGGGCGATCCCGAAAAGGGCACCAGCCGGCTGCGGTCGCGAAGGATTCCCGCCAGCGCCTCGTCAACGTCGGCATCGGTGATCTCGCGGCTGGGCCGCTCGATCGAGAGGCCCTTCCACTTTGGCAGGTCGAACTCCGGCCTCACTTCGATCGCAAACTCAAACGTCATCGGCCCTTCGTCGGGAAGGATGACCGCCTCCAGATCGAGGTCGGGCTCACTGATCGGGGCAAGCTTCTGGTCTTCGGTGACCTGCGACATCGCGTCCGTGAGGAGCTTCGACCGCACCTGGTCTTTCAATTCCGACTTGAATCGGCTGCTGACGAGCCGGCGGGGAGCACGTCCCGGTCGAAACCCTGGCAGGAGAGCGGTGGGCATCAAGTCACCGATCGCCTGTTCAAAGGCCCTCTCGATGTCATCCCGGGCCACCGTCACCTTCACCTTCCGCTCACAGGTGGAAACCTTCTCAACGTCGACGTCGAGTTTGAGCGGCTTGTTTTCTTCGAGGTCGGTTGATTCTGCGGGGATTTCGGTAGTGGCGGCCATGAAAACTTCTGGAAGTGGAGACGCTATTGAAGTGGAGACGCTGGGGAGTGGAGACGGAGAGCGGGAAGAGCGGGCAAGAAAAAGCGGGTGATGGGATTCGAACCCACGACAACCACGTTGGCAACGTGGTGCTCTACCAACTGAGCTACACCCGCACGGGCACATTTCCGGGAAGCCGGACCGTGTCGGCTGGGGCCGACAGAGATCAATTTCCTACGGAAACCCCGCGATTATAGAGGCGTCGGGGGTCGCCGCAAGGTCATCACCCGGGGTAGCCGGGTTTTCTGGGCAAGTGGGGAAGACAGGTGGCGGCCACAGGGCCTCAGTTGGCGGTGGCAGGACGACGCCCCTTGGCCGGCGGGGGGACCAGCGGCTTGGACATCATGATTTTCAGTGATGTCACCATCAGTTGGCCGATTTGAAAATATTTTCCCTCGACCTCCACCTCGTCCCCTTCCGAGGCAAGCGTGACATTGTTCGAGCGGACAACCAGTTCCGTCTCCTCAGGAATCACGATCTCGAACCGTTCACGACCGACCGTGACGGTGACCGTGTCACCATTGACCGACTGAATCGGACCACTCACGGTATAGCTTCCGGCCGGCCGCGGCCCCCGGCGTTGTTGGGCCATGCCGCTGGAGTCACCGACACCGGCCGCCATCACGCCCGGCACACCACCGTCGGTGAGCACCACCATCTCGGCCGGTCCGGACGGCTTCCCAAGGCCGTCGAGCATCACACTACAGTTCACGAACTGCTTCGGCTGCAGCATGTCGCGACTGGCCGGGCCCGTGACCTCGATGATCGCTCCCGGCGCGGGCAGCGCCGCCCACATCATGTTTTGCAGTTTGAGCATGAGCATGCCCGGCGCGACCTGAGCCACCATGCCCTTGCCATGCTCCTTTGCGAGAGGCGTCATCTTCGGCGGGCCGGCTGGATACCGTCGCTGCTGGGCAGATGCCGCGGGCTGCAGGGCCAGCGTGGCCGCCGCTGTGAGCATCGCCACCGAGAGTGATCCGCCAGTCCGCGCGGACGGGAAAAACGCTGCCATATGGCGATGGTTCCCTGTCGAGATCACACTGGGTGCTCAAGCCCTGTTCACAGCCGCATACTATACCCCGCCCAGACACCAGACGCATCCCGCTCATGACCGCCCCCAGCCTCCCCTCCCGCCGTGTCTCCGTGCTCGATCTGGCGGCCGCCAAGCGGCATCAGCGGCCGATCGCGATGGTCACCGCGTACGACTGGCCGACGGGCCGGCTGGTCGACGAGGCCGGTGTTGATTGCGTCCTGGTGGGAGACAGCGTGGCGATGGTGGTGGCCGGCCGCGATTCGACGATCCCCGCCACGCTCGAGCAGATGATCTACCACGGCGAGATCGTCGGCCGTGCCGTCACGCGGGCGATGGTGGTCGTCGACCTGCCGTTTCCGCTGCAGCATCTCGGCGTCCGCAAGGCGGTGGCCTCGTGCGCACGGATTCTCAAGGAGACTGGCTGTCAGGCGGTGAAGCTCGAGGGCACAGCGGGCCAGGCCGACGTGATCGCCGGCATCGTCGCCGCAGGGATTCCCGTCATGGGCCACGTCGGCCTGCGGCCACAAGCGGTGCACCAGCTCGGCGGCTACCGGATGCAGCGCGACCTCGATCATCTTCTCGCCGATGCCAAGGCGGCAGCGGAGGCGGGCGCCTTTGCGGTGGTGCTCGAGTGCGTCCCCGCCGAGGCGGCTGCCGCGATCACTGCGGCGATCGACATTCCCACAATCGGCATCGGCGCCGGGCCGCAGTGCGATGGCCAGGTGCTCGTGCTGCATGACCTCATCGGCCTGTCGCTGGGGCATGTGCCGAAGTTCGTCCGCGCCTATGCTGACGTGAAAACCACGCTCGCCGATGCGGTGGCACAGTGGCGGGCCGACGTCACTGCCCGCACCTTCCCCGCATGACAAACTCCCTCGCCGATTCGACGAGCCCCTACCTGCTGCAGCACGCCGACAATCCCGTCCACTGGGAGCCGTGGGCGCCCGCCGCGATCGAGCGGGCCCGTCGGCATGACAAGCCAATCTTTCTCTCCGTGGGCTATTCGGCCTGCCACTGGTGCCATGTGATGGCCCACGAGAGCTTCGAGAACGAGTCGATCGCGGCGATCCTCAACGAGCACTTCGTCAACATCAAGGTCGACCGCGAGGAGCGGCCCGATCTCGATGCCGTCTACATGAGTGCGGTGCAGCTGCTGACCGGCCGCGGCGGCTGGCCGATGAGCGTGTTTCTCACGCCCGACCTCCAGCCCTTCTTCGCCGGCACCTACTGGCCGCCGCAGCAGCGCGGCGGCATGCCCGGGTTTCCGCAGGTGCTCCACGCGGTGATCGACGCCTGGACGAATCGCCGCGATCAGGTGACCAGGCAGGCCGGCGAGATCACGACCGCGCTCTCGCAATCGCTCGTGGCGGCCTCGGCCGAAGGTGGCATGCCGACCGCCGTGCTTCTGGAGCAGGCCGCCCATTCACTCGGGCGGATGTTCGATCGGCGGTACGGCGGCTTTGGCGCGGCCCCGAAATTTCCGCATCCGATGGACCTTCGGCTTCTGCTTCGCACGGCCCAGCGGGGTGGACGCCTCGACGACCTCGAGATGGTGGTCCACTCGCTGGCCTGCATGGCCGCTGGCGGCATTCATGATCACCTCGGCGGTGGCTTCGCCCGCTACTCAGTCGACGAGCGGTGGCTGGTGCCTCACTTTGAGAAGATGCTCTATGACAACGCCCTCCTCGCGGTCGCTTATCTCGAGGCGTTTCTCGCGACGGGCCGCGAAGAGTTTGCGGCGGTCGTCCGTTCGACGCTCGACTATCTGCTCCGCGACATGACCGATCCGGCTGGTGGCATCTGGGCGGCCGAGGACGCCGACAGCGAGGGGGAGGAGGGAAAGTTTTATGTCTGGTCGCCGGAGGAGATCGCCAACGTGCTGGGCGACGAGCAGGAAGCGGCGCTCTTCTGCGAGGCCTACGATGTAACGCCCGACGGCAACTTCGAGGGGCATTCGATCCTCAATCTGCCGCGGCCGCTGGCGGATGTGGCGAGAAAGCACGGCCTCGATCCGGTTGCGTTTGCTGAACGGATGCGGTCGGCACGAGCCACGCTCCTGGCCGCCCGCGACAAGCGGGTGCGGCCCGGCACCGACGACAAGGTGCTCGTCGCCTGGAACGGCCTGGCGATCGACGCGCTCGCGAGGGCTGGCGCGGCGCTCGATGAGCCGCGGTACACCGAGGCAGCCGCACGGGCAGCGACCTTTCTGCTGGCCGAGTGCCGCGACCCCCAGGGCCGACTGGCCCACCAATGGCGGAAGGGCAGGGCGAGCGGGCTGGCGTTTGCCGAAGACCTGGCTTGCCTCGCCGAGGGGCTCGTGAGCTTGTATGAGGCGACGTTCGACGAGCAATGGATTGTCGAGGCGTGTCAGCTCGCCGACCTGCTCCTCGGCACCGACGAGTCTGGCCTCCACGCCGCCGGTGGCTTTGTCGATCCTGAGACAGGGGCCTTTTTTCGCACGTCCCCCGCGCACGAAACACTGCTCATCCGCCAGCACGACATGCTCGACAACGCCACGCCGAGCGCCACGGGAATGGCAGCCACGGTGCTCGTGCGGCTGGCGGTGCTCACCGGCCGGGAACGGTACCGGCAGGCAGCTGAACGGGCGATCGCGGCAGTCGGGCCGCTGGCCGAAAGATCTGCAACGGCTGCGAGCCAAACACTTCTGGCCCTCGACATGCTGCTCGGGCCGATCGAGGAACTTGTGATCGTGGCCGACGGGGGGACCGCGGCGGCCCACGCTGAGGTCAAGCCGCTGCGGTTCCGGTTTCGGCCACGTATGGTGATGTCACTGCGATGTCGAGCGGACGCGGCGGCCAAGGCAGATGCACCGCGGCCGCTCGATCATCTCTTCACAGACCGGCCTGGTGAGGCCGATGCGACGTTGTTGTACGAGTGTGTCGGCGGCACCTGCGCCCCCCCGCAACGTCTGGAGGGGACGACTACGGAATCACGACCTCATCGGAAATCACCACGGGCCGGCCAGCCGTGATCGGCGTCGGCGCCCCGCCACCCACCGGCATGCCCTCGCTCGCCATCGGCATGCCGCCGCCCATGCTCGCCCCCATGCCGCCACCGGCGCACGGGTCGCAACAGGGGTTGGCAGGAGCGGCACAGGGAGCGCCCTGCCCACAGGTCCGCATCGGCGGGCCAGCCATCGGGGCCGGGGCACCCGGGGGTGTGAACCCGGGAGGCAGGTGACCAAAGCACCGCTCATACTTCCACACTTCCAGCGCGATGTACCGCTCCGAAAGCGACTTGCAGCCGGAAAGCCCCGCGGCGGCCAGCACGACTGGCACAACCAGCAGGGCACGCTTGCTCCACTCCGTCGAACGCATCGATCCGTCTCCTGGAAAGGCCAGCCGACGTCTCGAAGCGGCGTCGGATGTATCAGGCCCGCGGCACCATCCGCGAAACCTGGCAACCCTACACCACGATTTGGGCGCAGCAAATCTGTTTCACGCAAGCCTCGCCATCCATGGCCTCGGTTTGCTTGGCGAACATCCGTTCGCTCGTGAAGGGGCCGCCATCCAGGCGGCCGGCCTACTTGCGGTGCCGGATTCGGGATCGCATACGCCGCTTCTTTTGGCCCCGCTTGCGGCGGCCTTTGCCTGACTTTTTGACGCCCATGCTCTTCTCCGGGAGAAACTCTCGCAAACCAGAAAGTTGTAAAAACGGTTGCCTGCCCTTGCAAGTCGGTGCCTCCCAACGCGAAGTTGATTGGCCGCAGACGGTTTTTTGACCACACCCAGACCCTCCCCATGGACGGCATGATCGTTTTCTTCCCTACCTACGCCAGGCGACTGCCAGGCACTCGGCAATGGCAGGCTTCAGTCGCCGGCATGGTCGCCAGGCCGCTGCCAGAACGGAGCAGGCGCCGCGTGCTCGCCCGAGCCGTGCTCAAGCGAATTCTCGACGTCGACGACGCTGCTATCGATACCGACATCTTCCGCGACCGGGCCGATGCCTTTTTTTTCCAGCGTCTCGCCGGCCGGCCAGTCCGGGTCGAGATCGCCGGCCGCACGATCCAGGCGGGGCAGTCCGACCGTACCGGGCACTTCCAGACCGACGTGCTGCTCGACGATGACGACCTGACCGCGTGGGCCAACCCCTGTGGCGCTGGCTGTCGGTGGCTGCCCTACGAGGGGTCGCTTGCTGCGGATGACGAAATCGAGGCGACAGCAACGACCGGCCCATCGCTCCCCAGTGGACGGATCCAGTGCGTTGAAAACGAGGGGATCTCCGTCATCTCCGACATCGACGACACCGTGAAAATCACCAATGTCGCCCACCGCCGCGAGCTGTTGGCGAATACGTTTCTGCGGGAGTTTGCCGCGGTGCCCGGAATGGTGGAGGCGTTTCAACGGCTGGCCGCACGCGAGACGGCGTTTCACTATGTATCGGCGAGCCCGTGGCAGCTCGCGCCGAGCCTGTGCGAGTTTTTCTCCGTGGCCGGCCTCCCGGCTGGATCGATGCACTTGAAGCTCTTTCGGCTGAAAGACTCGACACCGCTCGGGCGGTTCCCTTCCCGCAAGCGGTCGAAGCGGCGGGCGATCGAGCGGATCCTCGCCGACTTTCCCGGTCGCCGGTTCATCCTCGTGGGCGATTCGGGAGAGCGCGATCCCGAGGTCTATGCGGCGGTGGCGCGGCGCTATCCGGAACAGGTGATGTCGGTACTGATCCGGCAGGTGGCCGCCCGGGCCCCGCGAGAGAAGGTTCTCTCCCGGATCGACCGCCTCGCCCGCAAATTACCGGAGGGACGGCTGCGAATGTTCACCGAGCCGGCGGATCTGGGAACGATCGTGTAGCGCGATCCCTACGGACTGTCGAACGCGTTCTGGTAATGCTCGACCACGGGCTCGCCGTCACCAAACGTCACGGCCACCACGTCGATCCGCACCGAGCAGTCCTGGAGGCGGTGGCGGCGGATATAGGCGTTGGCGAGATCGGCGATACGGCGCTGCTTCTGAAAGCCGACCGTCTCCGCAGGATGGCCATGCACCGTGTCGCTCCGGCTGCGAACCTCCACGAACACCACGGTGCGGTCATCGAGGGCGACAATGTCGATGTCGCCGCGAAGAATCTTCTCCCGTCGACCCACGATCCGATAGCCGATGCCCCGCAAATACCGGGCAGCCACATCCTCACCGCGGCGGCCGAGTTCGTCCCGCGAAGGCATGAAGGGCTAGGCCTTCGTGGCGGCCTTCTTGCGGGCGGGCTTCTTGGCAGCGCCCTCGGTGGCAATCTCATCCCGCTTCTCGCGGAGTCGCGTGGCCTTGCCGACACGGTCGCGGAGGTAGTAGAGCTTCGCCCGCCGCACCACGCCCGACCGCTTCACTTCGATCTTGGCGATCTTCGGCGAGTGGAGCGGAAACTTCCGCTCCACGCCCTCACCGGCCACGATCCGTCGCACCGTAAACATTTCACGACTGCCGGTGCCGCTGCGGGCGATCACGAGACCATTGAAGATCTGGATACGTTCCTTGTCGCCTTCGAGAATTCGGGTGTGGACATCGACGGTGTCGCCGATGTTGAACTTCGCCACCTCGGGCTTGAGGCTCGACGCTTCGACGTGGGCAAGGATCTTCTGACTCATGGGGTGTTTCCTTTCGAGTGGGGAGTTTTGCGGGAGTATCTGGTGGGTGGGAAGTCGGGGGCGACGGTTACGAGCCGGTGGCCTGGAGAGTGCGCCGGCGGGTGGCATCGACGGCCTGCTCGTGCCGCCATGCCGCGATTCTCCGATGGTCACCTGACAGCAGCACCTCAGGCACTTCGAGGCCACGATACTGCCTCGGTCGAGTGTATTGAGGGCCCTCCACGAGCCGGTCGGCCCCGGAGAAGGAATCTTGACGTGCGCTCTCCTCGTCGCCGAGCACTCCCGGCACGAGCCGCGACACCGCGTCGACGATCACCATCGCAGCCACCTCGCCACCGGAGAGCACGTAATCACCGATCGAGAGTTCGTCAGGGGCCAGGATCGCCTTCACCCGCTCGTCGAAGCCCTCATAGCGGCCACAGACGAGCACGAGCCGGTCCTGCCTGGAGAGCTCCTCGACGATTGACTGGTCGAGTCGACGGCCGCCCGGAGTGAGCATCACGAGGTGGCCGAGGTCAGCCTGCCGCTGCACCGCCTCAACACACTCGACGACAGGGCCAGGCATGAGCAGCATGCCTGGGCCGCCGCCGAAGGGTCGGTCATCCACCTGCCGATGCACACCGGTGGCGAAATCGCGAATATTCGTCACACGGACATCAAGCAGACCAGCGGCGCGGGCTGCCCCGATGAGACTTCCATCAAGGAAGCTCGTGAACATTTCGGGGAAGAGCGTGAGGATGTCGATCCGCATGGCAGCGCGAAGAGGCCGGGGCTGATTGCAAAGAGCTTCGGCATCAGGGGTTTCAGGAGCCGGTCGATTCTTCCGCGGGGGCCTCGGCGGCAGGCTCGGCGGATACTTCGGCAACGGCCTCCGCGACGGGAGCCTCGGCAGATGCATCACTCTCGGTGACTTCAGCCGATATCTCTGCGGCAGGCTCTTCTGCCTTCGGTGCCTCGGGAACAAACGCCGGCGGGCCAGGATCAGGGAGCACCTTCGGCATCGAGAGCCGGGCGCGGGCCAGTTCCATTTCCTTTACGTGCGTCCCATCGGGTCCGTACTTTTTGATGAGCACGCGAACGTTGTTGCTCGGCAGGGCGCCGACGGAGAGCCAGTGCTGCAGACGACCGTGATCGAACGTGCAGCGAGCATCCGTTTCCGGCACGCTCGGGTCGTAGGTGCCGATGGCCTCGATGATGCGACCATCCCGTGGGCTTCTCTTATCGGTTGCACAAATCCTGAAGAAGGCCCGGTGCTTCCGGCCCATTTTTTTCATCCGAATCACGACTGCCACGGTCACTCTTCTCCTGCGGGTACGTTCGAGCCCCTTAGAGTACCCGAGAAACTCCCAACCCCAAGCCCACCCTCGGGAAACCACATTTTGGGGCACCAGAACGCCCGGGGCCCGCAGCAGCGACGGATCTGGAGCCATCCCGCCGGCTCGCGCCTGGCGGCTGGGTGGGAAGGGCAGTGCCCCAAACCAGAAAGCCCCGGGCGCGAGCCCGGGGGCCGCAGGGGTACCGACCCCGGCGCTATCCCGACTAGAGCGCTTCTCAAATTGACCTAGCGCCCTCTGGGAAGATTGGGCAGCATGGAGACCTTCACGGAAGGAGGTTTGCCATGAAGGCTTATTCAATGGATCTGCGCGAGCGCGTGCTGGCGGACTGCGATGAGGGTCTGAAGACCCGGGCCGTAGCCACAAAGTATCGGGTGAGCGAGTCGTGGGTACGTCGGTTGCTTCAACGGCGTCGTGAACGTGGCGAAGTGGCGCCCCGCAAAGGTTCGGGCCGTCGTCCGAAATGGACTGCGTACGCAGACACGCTCCGGAACGCGATCCGCGAGCAGCCAGACATCACGCTGCACGAACTGAAGCAGCGGTACGGGCTTCCCCTGAGCGTGCCGACGCTGTCGCGGACGCTTCATCGCCTCGGCCTCACGTTTAAAAAAAAGTGCTCTGTGCGGCGGAGCAGGACCGTCCTGACGTAGCAGTACGTCGCGATCTCTGGCGTGCCGAGCGACTAGGGATCCCCGTTCGGCGGTTGGTGTTTATCGATGAGACATCGGCTTCGACCCGCATGGCCCGCCTCCGAGGGCGGAGCGAACGCGGCAAGCGGCTCATCGCCAAGGTGCCGCACGGCCACTGGAAGACGACCACGTTCGTTGCTGCACTCAGGAGCGACGGCCTCACCGCCCCAATGGTTGTCGACGGAGCGATCACTGGCGAAATCTTCCTCAGTTACGTCCGGAACCAGCTTGCCCCGACGCTCCGTCCCGGCGACATCGTGGTCATGGACAATCTCGCGGCCCACAAAGTCGCCGGGGTACGTGAGGCGATCGAGTCGGCAGGTGCGAACGTCGCCTACTTGCCCCCCTATAGCCCAGACTTCAACCCAATTGAGCTCTTGTTCTCGAAACTCAAAAGCCTGCTCCGTCGCGATGCAGCCAGAACGGTCCCGGAGTTGTGGGACCTCCTCGGCAGACTCGTCCCCATCTTCACGAGACAGGAGTGCACCAACTACTTCAAGCACTGCGGATACCGAAACGCTGCTACGACGTTATGAGAAGTGGTCTAGGTGCCGCCGCGTTTCTTGCGGCGGGCCTCTTTCTCCCGCTGCTTCTTGAGTTTCCGCCGCTCGTCGGCGGTGAGCCGCTTGCCCGTGTCCCCCTTCGGCCGGCCGAGGCGGGCCCCCGGGTTGGCCATCTGCGACTGGAGCTTTTGCACCTCCCGCATCCGGTCCTTCATCCCGAGGCCAGCCATGCCCTTCATGAGCGCGGCCATGCCGTCGAACTGTTTCACAAGGTCGCTCACTTCGTTGGTCGGCACGCCGGCGCCAGTCGCGATTCGCCGCCGCCGCGACTGGTCGATCACCCGGTTCGGGTTCCGCCGCTCGTCGGGGGTCATCGAGTCGATGATGCCGAAGAGGCGGTTCATGTCCTTCTCGAGGTCGGCCCCGCCGAGCATCTCCTGCATGCCCCCCATGCCGGGAATCATGCCGAGCACCTTGCCCAGGGGGCCCAGCCGGCGGGTCTGGGAGAGCATGGTCTTGAAGTCGTCGAGCGTGAATTCACCCGCCTTCAGCCGCTCCTCCTGCCGCTTCATCTCCTCCTGGTCAAACTTCCGCTGCGCCTCCTCGACGAGCGACACGACATCCCCCATGCCGAGGATCCGCCCAGCCATTCGCTCGGGATGAAAGTCTTCGAGGGCATCGATCTGCTCACCGGTCCCGATGAACTTGATCGGCACACCCGTCACGCTCTTGACCGACAGCGCCGCCCCGCCGCGGGCGTCGCCATCGAGCTTCGTCATGATCACGCCGTCGATTGTGAGCGCCTCATTGAAGGCGGCGGCGCTTTTCACGGCGTCCTGACCGGTCATCGCATCGACGACGAGGAAGACCTGATCGGGGCCCACGCTCCTGTCGATCGTGGCCAGCTCCTTCATGAGGGCTTCGTCGATCGCAAGCCGGCCGGCGGTGTCCAGAATCACCACGGGGATGCCCGACGACTTGGCCTTGGCGACACCGGCCTTGCAGACGGCGACCGGATCAGTGACGCCGTCGGGCGTGTGCACGGCCACATTCAGCTGCCGGCCGAGCACGGCGAGCTGCTCGATGGCGGCGGGCCGCTGCAGGTCGGCGGCCACGAGCAACACTTCGCGGCCCTGTTCCTTGATCTTCTTGGCGAGCTTGGCGCAGGAGGTCGTCTTGCCGGAGCCCTGCAGGCCACAGAGCATGAGGATCGTGGTCTTGCCGGCCTCGAGGTGGAGCGAGTGATCCACCGGCCCCATGAGGTTGACCAGCTCGCGATGGACGATGCCGACGAGCTGCTGGGTAGGGTCGAGTGACTCGAGCACCTGGGCACCGACGGCGTCGTCGGCGACGCGATCGATGAAGTCGTCGACCACCGCATAGGCCACGTCGGCCTCGAGCAGGGCGGTGCGGACGTCGCCAAGCCCCTCCCGCATATTGGCGGCGGTGAGTTTCCCGCGGCCGCGGAGAGAGGAGAGGGCGGAAGAGAGCGAGGCAGAGAGGGTTTCAAACATGGCGGGGAGTATACCGCCAAAAAAACCGCCCCCCCGGTGACGGGCCGCTCGAATCGGGAGCAGGCACACAGCGTGCTGCTTGCCCGATGCGTGGCCGGCAAGAACGGCGCGTCACCAGAGGGGCGGGGTTGCTCGAATTGTCAGATGGTCAGATCAGGAAAACGTGCCCTGCTCGCTCACCACCGGGGCCGACGTGGGGGACGAGATCATCCCGCCGCCACCCTCGCAGCACGGGGCGGGGGCGCCGCATGGATCGCAGGCCGGGGCCGCCATCGGGCCGCAGGCCGGAGTGCCGCAGGGCGCCATCTGTGGCTCCTGCCTGCGATTGAGGCAGCCGCCACCCTGAAACTCCATGAAGGAGGGGCGGCGGCAGCTGTTGTTGCCGAAGCAACTGCTGCAACCAGAGTTGGCGACCAGACCGCTGACCGCGAGTGCGAACAAAACCGTGCGAGTCATCTTCGCTTCTCCACCGTGGGAAGGACGGCGAGCGTCCCACCCTGGACTGTTTCGCGCCGTCCGAGACGACGCTGTCAAACCCTAGCTCACGATCTGGACCACGGCGGACGTTGACATCGATTTTTTCGTGGGGCAGCGACCGGATGGTGAGGTCATGCCGTCCGTAGTGGTCGTGCCGCGTCGGCAGGCGACGGCGAACCGCAGGGGCCACCGGCAGGCTTGATTGGTCTGCGGCATGCACAAAAACGGGTGCTAGGTTTATTTATCCCGCGGCACGGAATGCCGCGGGGCCGCACGTTTGGATGCACTAGGCCATGCCCACGCGGGACGATCTCAAGAGCACTCAGCCGCCCGGGCTGCTGATTTCAGTCTCTCGGCTGGTCGTTGTGTGCGCGGCGGCGGCGATGATCGGATTAGCAGCGGTCGGACCGCGAGTTGCCCGCGGCGATGAAGGCATTCTGCCGCTCGATCTGCTGCCCGAATTGATGCCCGACGCCCAAAAGCGGGCGCTCGAATCGCTCGATCCGATGCCGCATGTCGGCGTTGCCGGCTGCTCAGAGCCGGATGTCTGGGTCGTGAGCACCCGCCGCCTGCCCGCGGTCTGTCGCGTGCCGATGGCCCCCTCACCGAGCGTCGAACGGTTCATTGAAGATGACTGCACCAACCGGTGTGGCCGCGGCCGGTGGGTGCGATCCGATCTCGCCGACTTGCTGGGGCCCGACGAGCACGGGATCGTGAAGCCGCTGATGATCTTCATTCACGGCAACCGCTACGACGGAGCCGATGCGAAGCAGCAGGGGCTCCTCCTCGCCCGCCATTGTGCCGCCGCCTGCCCTGCCACGGGCCCGTTGCGGACCGTGATCTACTCGTGGCCGAGTGAGAAGGATGGGATCCTCCTCCGGGATGGACGCAACAAATACGACCGGGCCTATGCCGAGGGCCGCTACATGGCCTGGCTGCTCGGGCAGGTCGATCCGGAAAGGCCCGTGGGCATCGTAGGGTACAGCTTCGGGGCGCTGATCACCGTCGAGGCGCTCGACGACCTTCTCGACGCAGAGGCAGCAGGCCGCAGCGACCTCCAGCCATGGCGACACCGACCCGGTCAGACCAACCTCATGCTGATCGCACCGGCCGTCCGCTGCGATGCGTTCGCGCCACGCGGACCGTATCGAGATACCCTCGAGTGCGTCGACCGCGTCTCGCTGATCATCAATCCGCGGGACAAGGCGCTTGAGTTTTTCCCGTTTCTCGATCGTCGGCTCGAGGTCGAGGCCCTGGGGCACACAGGCATGCCACGGCGCTGGCTCCCAGCCCATGTGGAGTATTCGGCCATCAACGCCGAAAACGTCATCGGCAAGAAGCATGGCCTGCCGCTCTATCTCGCCTCGCCGACACTGACAAAGCGTCTCTGCACAGGCGCGACCGCCGGCATGTAGTCACCGATTCACTCGGGGGCACGCCGCGCCTCTGTCATCATTCGGGCCACGTCGGGCATCCGATACCGTGCCGTCCACCCCAGTCGCGCGGCGGCACGCGATGGGTCGGCCCGCCCCACGGCAATCTCGCTCGGTCTCATCAGCTTCTGGTCTTGCCTGACGTGCTGCTTCCAGTCGAGCCCCACGGCTGCAAACGCCTCGGCCACGAAATCCTCGAGGCTGCTCGTGTGGCCAGTGGCGATCACAAAGTCTTCTGGCTCGTCAAGCTGCAGCATGGCGTGCATGGCGACCACATATTCCGGCGCCCAACCCCAGTCGCGTTGCACGGAGAGGTCACCGAGCGTGAGCGTCTGCTGCTCGCCGGCGGCGATCCGGCAGGCGGCGGCCACGATCTTCTGCGTCACAAACCGTTCAGGCCGCAGCGGGCTTTCGTGATTGAAGAGGATGCCGGTGCAGGCATGTACGCCGTAGGCCTCACGGTACTGGGCGATCTGCCAAAACGACGTCGCCTTCGCGATGCCGTATGGGCTCCGTGGATGGAGCACGGTCTCTTCAGTTGCCGGCTGGCCGTGCGTATTGCCAAACATTTCCGAACTGCCGGCGTTGTAGAGCCGC
Source organism: Candidatus Kuenenia stuttgartensis (assembly GCA_945883745.1). Taxonomy (GTDB): domain Bacteria; phylum Planctomycetota; class Planctomycetia; order Pirellulales; family UBA1268; genus CACORA01. The sequence goes on along the minus strand of CAMCYH010000036.1, from coordinate 44 downwards.
GGGCGGCCGCCAAGCATGCGCACGGTCTCGAGCAGATTCACTGT
>CAMCYH010000035.1 GCA_945883745.1 Candidatus Kuenenia stuttgartensis | reverse complement strand
TCTTTGCAGCGGTGCGATTCAAAACCGCGATACCAGCGAACACCGCGACAAAAGCCGATCCAACGAGCAAAGATGGCATGAGTTCTAAAGCCGACGTCGGCGCGACGACGAGGATTCCGCCCGTGCAGAGTGGACCGCAGTACCAAAGTGGTACCAGCCGCAGCAACCTGGCTTGAGCGTGAAATACTTCGCGCCAAAACCCTCCATCGCTTGGCCTGTGTGAAACCAGCAAGTGGTAGCTGATTGCAGATGAGCAAACGACTCCCGCGATGAAGCCAGCTGCTACAAGAACGATGAGGCATCCGTAGTACTTCGGCGACCCCACCTCGCTGTGTGCCAGGATCGCCCCGAACGCGAGCAGGAGGATGACAGCCGCCACGCACTCTTGAATTGCTCGCTGGATTGAACTTTTGATCAGTTTATGGATGAGTTCTTCATTCTTCATGTCAAGCTTCCCTCGAGACCGAAGCCAGGTCAGGGAAATCTGTTTTTGTCAGCGAACGGTAGCAATCAGCGGTTCTCAGCCACAGGTCGAGCCACTCCGCTGGATTCTATCGCGATTCCGTGTCTGGCGGGGTTCTGGTGCGCTCCTACGTTGCTGAAGTTTTCCAAGCCAACTCAGCCGTTCAGGAGGAAATACCTCGCTGTTTCAGCCACTCACACTGCTACTTGGGATGAACATCGTCATACATAAATGCGTGGCAATCGTCACTCTCATGGCTTGTTGAAGCAGGCGTATCGAGGCGAGCCTTTCCGCATCCGATCACCTCCATCTTCGCAAACTCCGTCCAGCAGGCGCGGGTGGGGGCCCAGGTGGAGTCGCTGCCACCGTGGAATGTTTCGAAGGAGAGACTGTCTACACCGAAGCCACGGTTATTCCGCCATTCCATTTCGGTTTTTTCGACGACGAGTCTCTCCGCTGCCTCCGGCAGAGTGATCCAGACCCGTAGCCTGCCATCCTTTACCTTCGGCGTGTTCATGGTGACGCCGATCCTGACCTGCACTGGTTTGTCAGTGGGAAAGCGGAAGTCATCGGGAAACGGCAAGCTATGCCCATACTTGTCGGGCTGGTTTTTGTGATACACGTAGGCCTCACCCCGACCATTCCGCCGCCACATGAGCCTGACGGAGAAGCCGTTGTCACCATCGGATGGTCTGCCGCCGCTGACATTTTCAGGGCCGCCGCCGAGACCGGGGAGCTTGCCCCCCTTGACGAAGTCAAAGTCTGGACTGAACCGCAGGCTGTATTTCAGCTCAGCCGCCTCATGGGTGCCGATGGGCCAGCGCCAGCCAGCCCCGCCTTTTTCCGGGCCGATGCCTCCGATGGCGTAGTTGACGCGCAGCCACGGGATACCATCGCGGCTTCTCAGCGAGACGTGGCCTTCCTTGATGCCGTCCTCAAACTTGCAGCCTGGCCAGTCCTGCTTCCAACGCTCCACGGTATACAGTCCGTCCGTGCCAGACAAAGCGATGGTGATCGGAGCCTCAGCGGCATGAAGCTGGCTGGCGAGTAGCAGAGTGAGCAGATATTTCATTGAGTGGTAAGGCACGTTTGTGATCCGGCTCATGCGGTGATCGAGCGATACGACGGCAGAGGGCATTGCGGGGCGTCCGGCTCCGAACACCCGGCATCTCAATCTCACCCTTGAAGGAAAGACCAGCAACTCTTCCTCACGCCGTTGGGTGGAAACGGGCGACCGCTTTATACTTCGGCTGCTGCGGCGCGAACCGAGTCGTGCCGCGATCGGTCGGCTCTGGATTGGATTGTCATGGATGACCCGTTGATCGTGAGTGTTTCCGGACTTCGCGGCGTGATGGGCTCGTCGCTCACCGTGGAGGTGGCGTCTCGGTATGCCGCAGCCTTCGCCGCCGGTCTGCCACCGGGGCCGATCGTGATCGGTCGCGACGGCCGTGAGTCGGGACCGCTGCTCGCCGCCGCGATCACCGCCACGCTCCGCTCGCTCGGCCGCGACGTACTCGACTGCGGCGTCGCCGCAACGCCGACGGTCGGCATCGTGGTTCGTGAGGAACGCGCCGCCGGAGGCATCCAGATCTCGGCCAGCCACAACCCTGCGAAATACAACGGTCTCAAACTCTTCTCGGCGGCGGGCCGCGTGCTCCCGGCCGCGGCTGGCGCGACTGTGAAGGAGCGGTTCGAATCGCTCACCGTGCCGCCGCCAGTCAACGCCGGCGCGGGCAGCCTCCGCGAAGTCGATGGCACGGCGACCCACGTGCGGCTCGTCGCTGCCACGGTGAATGTCGCTGCGATTCGCCACCACCGGCCGCGGGTCTGGCTCGACAGCGGCCATGGCGCTGGCAGTCGCGTGGCCCGGCCGCTCCTCGACCATCTCGGCTGCGAGGTGATCATCGAGGGAGCGACTCCCGACGGACGCTTCGAACACGAGCCCGAGCCGACGGCCACCAACCTCGCCGGCCTGCTCCCGAAGATCGCCGCGGCGGGGGCCCATGTCGGGTTCTTCCAGGATCCCGACGCCGACCGGCTGGCGATCGCCACCGCCGACGGCCGCTACATCGGCGAGGAGTGCACGCTCGCCGTGGCGGTCGATCACGTGCTCACAAAGACGCCCGGCCCAATCGTGATCAACTGCTCGACCAGCATGATGGCGGCGCGGATTGCAGCGCGGCACGGCGTAGCCTGCCACATGTCGGCCGTCGGTGAGGCCAACGTGGTCGATCGGATGCTCGCCGAGGGGGCCGTGCTCGGTGGCGAGGGCAATGGCGGGGTGATCGATCCCCGCGTGGGCCTGGTCCGCGACAGCTTTTCGGCGATGGCCCTCGTGCTCGATCGGATGTGCGCGGGCGACACGGTCATCCCCCTGGCCGCGCTCGCCGACGCTCTGCCACGCCTCGTGATGAAGAAGACGAAGATCGATCTCACACCCGACCTCCGTGGCCCTGCGCTGGCCGCCGGGATCGAGCGCATCGCACGGGCCTTCCCCGCGGCCACCGTGAGCCGCCGCGACGGCCTGCGGCTCGACTGGGAAGGCGGTTGGCTGCTCATCCGCGGCAGCAACACCGAACCGATCGTGCGGATCGTGGCGGAGGCGAGTGACGAAGCCACCGTCGATGACGCGATCGCCTGCGCCACCGCCGCTCTGCGTGGCTGACGAAAACCGCTCTCGCCAGCGTCCGTGGCTGACAGCGACACTGTGTCGACGTGATGGACGATTTGTCTGCCTTGACCGATACGGAACTCGCGGCCCAGGCTGCCCGGGAGGGGTCCGATGGCATCGCCTTTACCACTCTCATGGACCGGCACCGCGAACGGGTGTGGCGAATCTGCTGGCGGCTGATGGGCACCCAGCACGATGCGGAAGACGCTGCGCAGGAAGTGTTTGTGCGGCTTTTCTTCGATCGGGGGAAGTTTGCGGGCCGCTCGGCCTACACGACCTGGCTCCATGGTGTGGCCGTTCGCACCTGCCTCACGCTCCGCCGCTCCCGCACCCGTCGCCGACGCCGCGAGGAGCCCGACGTCGACGAGCGGATCGCCACCGCGGCCGACACGACGACTCACCCATCCGCCGCGATCGACGCCAGCCACGACGTCACCGCGCTGCTCGACGGGCTCGATGAAGAGGACCGGGCTCTCGTGCTGATGCGGTTTGCCGAGGGTCACGACTACGACCAACTCGCCGAGATCTTCGACATCTCCGCCGGTGCCTGCCGGATGCGAATCAGCCGGATCCGGGAAAAGCTTGCCGCCACGAGGAAAACACCATGAGCCCCGAACAGGATCCGCTGGAACAACTCGCGAACGTGACAGTGCCGCCCGTGCCGGATGCGGCGACCCTGCGGACCGGCGTCCGTCGGAAGCTCAATCCGCGGCTGCTGGCCCTGCACGTGATCGAGTTTGCCATCGGAGCGACCGCCTGGGCAGTCGTCCACATGGCCGCCGCTCTGGCCGCCGCCCTTCGGTACACGGTGACCGGCCGCTGGCCCGAGCGACCGAAAAGCGACGATTCGCGGCCATAAAACCCCTCAAAAAATTTTTTGTGACACGGGAGCGGGCGGCGGCAACTCACCTTCTGGCGGCGGAGAAGAGACCGTCGCCGGAATGTCATCAGTCACAACTTCACAGGGGGAATCAATACCATGGGAGATTTCACGACGGTGGGGCAGACGGCTGCCGAAACCGTGAATGTTTCAAAGGAAGCGCTCGTCGACAGTTTCACGCAGGCGTGGGGCCAGGTGATCATGCTGGCGCCGAAGCTCGTCGCGATGGTGTCGGTCCTGGTGATCGGCTACGTCATCGCACGATGGGTGGGCAGCCTGATCACGGTCATCGCCGACAAGATCGGCCTGCAGACGGCGGCGGAGAAAAGCGGGCTCGCCAAGAGCATGCATGACGTCGGCATCAAGCGGCCGGTTCCGGCGATTGTCGGCGGCCTCGTGTTCTGGCTGCTGATGTGCGTGTTCGTGATGGCCGGGTTCAACATACTCGGCCTCGAGAGTGTCACGTCGGCGATGAGCGAGGTGGTCAACTACATCCCGCGGCTGCTCGTCGCGACCGTCGTGGTCGTGATCGGCCTGCTGGCTGCCACCTTCCTCCGCGGTGTCGTCGCGACCAGCGCCGATCGCGTCGGTCTCAGCTACGCCGAGTACCTCGCCGGTGGCTGCTACTGGGTGCTGTCGATCCTCACGTTCATCGCGGCCTTCAATCAGCTCGGCATCCAGTTCGCACTGCTGGAGAAGCTGATCCTGATCGGGTCGGCCGGCCTGGCCGCCGGCTTCGCTCTGGCGTTCGGCCTCGGTGGTCGCGACGTGATGAGCGGCATCCTGTCGGGCTACTACGTCCGCCAACGTCTCCAGGCGGGAGACACGGTGAGCGTGGCCGGGCTCGAGGGCACGGTCCGCGAGGTGGGCCCGGTGGCCACGGTGATCGAGACCCGCGAGGGTGGCCTCGTGTCACGGCACTCGGTGCCCAACGCGAAGATGCTCCAGGAGGCGGTGCGGTAACTGTCTATAAGCGGGAGGAGCCATCCCTGGCCTCCTCCCGCTCGTTCGGCCGAGGGAACGCTAAAGGTTCCCTCGGCCGACAGCAGACGGTGCGCATAAGTCTGCCCGTCGAACGGTATGCGGGGCCCGTGGCGTGCAAACGCCGCGGGCCTCCCGCTATTGCCTGATCAGTACGCTCGATCCAGGGCCGAGGATGTCGATGAGTTCGGCGAGGTCGCGGGCCGAAACCACGAGGCTCGCCTCCGGGGCCTGATCCGACACCGCGAGCGGATCGTCGGCTGCTTCGATCCGCAGCCCATCGCTCAGCACGATCGCTGGGCGGGCCGCATCGCCCGGCTGCAGGTAGGAAACCTGAGCCGCCACTCCGGCAGGTTCTGCAGGTTGCTCGCGACGAACCTCGGCCACGGCCAGCGAAGCCCCCACCCGCTGCTGAATCCGGCGGCCCATGACGACCGGAAAACTCCCGGCATAGTTGCCGCCCAATTGCAGGCTGAGCCGCCGTCGTGACACGCTCACCACCGCGTCAAACGGACCCCGCATCAATTTGAGGGCTTCGCCGGGCAGCAGACTCCCCGGCTCGGTCACACCATTGATTTTGCCGAGTAGTTGCCACGGCACACCGACTGTCATCGCGATTGATTGCAGGGTTTCGCCTGGCGCAACGATGTGGGGCGGCAGGAGGAGATCCTCCTGCGAATAGATCACCGTTCCAGCCAACTGTCCGAGAAGCTCCTCGAGCCGCTGGCTTTCCTCGAGGCCGAGCGTGGGATCGTCGTACCACGCCGACAGCACCGCCAACGCCTCGGCGTAGCGGCCGCTGGTCAGCTTGTCATGGGCATCTGCCCACGCCGAAGCAAAGGCCGACGCCTGCCCACTCGACGGCGCCATCGACACCGGGGGAAGGCCTGCCTGCGGGGCGGCAGACGGCTGATGCGGAACCGCTGCGGAACCGATCGCGGCAGCGGCCACGGCGACCGGCGGCAAGGCCGGCAGGGAATCTCCTCCGACGTGAGCGACGGGATCAGCCGCTGACGGCGGCGCGGCGACTCCTGCGGCAGGGGCCGCGACCATGGATGCAACGCCTGCTGATGGAAAGGGGGGCGGCGTCACCGGAACGGTCTGGCTGGGCACGTCACCTGCCGCTGGCGGCGGTGCCGAAATGGCATTGAGGTATGTCGGCTCGGGATTGGCGGCGACGGCCGGTGATGCAGCGGCGACGACGGGCGCCACGGCAGGAATGTCGACGGCCGGTGTCGAGGAGCCGTCGGCGGTGGCAAAGGCCGGGGCGTCTTCCAGTTGTTTGTCTCTTTTTCCTTGCTGCACGACGGTGTATGCGCCGTAGAGGATCATCCCCAGCAGCCCCAGCACCAACATTGGCTTGAGGGCCTCAAGAGAGTCATTCGCAGGCTCGGAACGGCGACGACGAGGTTTTACACGGCTCGGCATTGTGGGCTCGGCCTTCCCGGAAAGCGGTGAGGAACACGTCCGCAGAGAACGAGGCGAGGACTCTAGAATTCGAGCCGTCCGATTGCCAGACCGCTTGCGACCGGGTCCGCCTGGCGTGCGTTGGGCATCGGCTGGGGGCTCTGGGTAGCCTGTGTCGCCCGACATGGCGCCCTCGTCCGTGGGCCAAATTTCTTTTTTTATCGCACGACCGCATATACTCGTGCCTCCGCGGGATCCCTGGGCCCGAAGGCTGCGGCCGGCAACGCCGTTGATCCCAGCGATACCAGGCGGGATTTGTCGATCGTTCGAATAATGGTTTCCCGAAGGAGCGCGGAATTCGGGAGTGAGGCTGGCTTTTATGCGTTCACGAGACGTGGACCAGACGCGCGTGCGGGATGTTGTAGCCATCGTCTTGGCCGGCGGTCGGGGCTCTCGACTTGACCCGCTCACCCGTGATCGCGCCAAACCAGCCGTGCCTTTTGGCGGTGGTTACCGCATCATCGACTTTGCTCTTTCCAACTGCCTCAACAGCGGCCTCCGACGGCTGCTTGTGCTCACGCAATACAAGGCGATCAGCCTCGACCGCCATATCCATTCGGGCTGGGATCGGTTCTTTTGCCGCGACCTCGGCGAGTTCCTCGACATCCTGCCGCCGCAGCAGCGGGTCGACGACAACTGGTATCGAGGCACGGCCGACGCCGTCTACCAAAACATCTATTCGCTCGAGATGGCCCAGCCGCGACTGGTGGTCGTCCTCGCCGGTGATCACATCTACAAGATGAACTACCAGTCCCTGATCGAGGCCCATGAACAGAGCGGTGCCGATGTGACCGTCGGCGCGTTGCCAGTCCCGCGGTCGGAGGCGGGAGAGTTCGGCACCATGGAGATCGATGCCACGAACCGCATCCGCGGATTCTGGGAAAAAGTCACCGACCCCCGGCCGATGCCGGGCCATCCGGAGATGTGCCTGGCGTCGATGGGCATCTACTGCTTCTCCACGCAGTTTCTCCTCGAGCAGCTCAAGGCCGATGCAAGCGACCGGGGCAGCCGCCACGACTTCGGCCAGAACATCATTCCGTCGCTCGTCGATACGCACGACGTGCTCGCTTTCCCCTTCCGCGATGAGAACCGCAAGCGGGATGCGTATTGGCGCGATGTGGGCACGGTCGACGCCTACTTCGACGCCAACATGGACCTCGTCGAGGTCGACCCGCAGCTCAACATGTACGACGAACAGTGGCCAATCCGCACCCAGTATCCGGCGTATCCCCCACCAAAGTTTGTCTTCTCCGAGTCGGGGCCGGAAGCCCGCCGCGGCGAGGCGACTGACAGCATCGTCTGCCCCGGTGCGATTCTCTCCGGCGGCCGCGCCCGGCGTGCGATCATCGGGCCGGGAGTGCGCGTCAACAGTTTCGCCCGAGTTGAGGAAAGCATCGTTTTTGAGGGCGTCGACATCGGCCGCCACGCCCGCATTCGCAGAGCGATCATCGACAAGGACGTGCGGGTACCCGCTGGCACCCAGATCGGTTTTGATCACGAGCAAGATCGGGCCCGTGGGTTGACGGTTTCCACCGGGGGTGTCACGGTCGTGCCGAAAGGTCATCGCTTCGTCACCGAACCTGCGGCAGCTGAAGCGTCCCAGGCCACTCCACGGGAGGCGATCGCCGCCCGTTGAACGGCTGCCCCGCACGCACCATGCCCAAACGAAACCTTCTCATCCTGTTCGTCGCACTCGCTGCCGGCGTCTTGTCCTGGATGGCCCGCGACCACGGCGGCCACGGTCGTCGCTTCGCTGAGGTGGTCGCGGCCATCGAGCAGCGGTACGTGCATCAGATCGACGGTGATGAACTGTTTGCTGCCGCCATGAACGGAGTGTTTGCGACGCTCGACGAGCATTCCGGATTTCTTGCCGGCCAGGCCCAGGACGAGTTCAACGCCGTCCTCGATCAGGAGTTTGGCGGCGTGGGCCTGCAGCTGGCTGTCTCCGGCCGTCAGATCGTTGTCCAGGCACCGATCGTCCAGTCTCCAGCCTGGCAGGCCGGCATCGTGTGTGGTGACCTGATCGAATCGATCGACGGCCGGCCCACCGACGGCATGTCGCTCGACGATGTTGTGGCCGACCTGCGTGGCACGCCCGGCACGATCGTCGTGGTTGGCGTGGCGACGCCGGTGACCGGGGCAGTGCCGACACTCGACCCGGCCGTGTCGCCCTCCATGCCGGTCACGCGGCGGTCCGTCGCCCTCACTCGCGAGCGGGTGGCGATGGAGAGCGTGCGTGGTGAACGCCGGCTGCCTGACGGGTCTTGGAACTGGTGGATCGAGGGCGAGGAGGCCGTGGCGCTCGTCCGGATCTTGAACTTCGGCGAACGAACAGCCGACGAAGTACAGGCCGCGTTGGAAGCCGTGGCGCGGCGATGTGCCGCCGACGGCGTGAGTGGAATCGTGGTCGACCTGCGGGGGAACGGCGGCGGTCTGCTCGATGCGGCCGTGGAAGTCTGCGATCTCTTTCTGGACGAGGGGGTGATCGTCTCCACGAGGGGGGCCGACGGTCTCGTCGTACCGCGGCAGGCCACGTCAGGGCGGCAGCTGCCAGACGTGCCGCTGGTCGTGCTCATCGACGGGCTGACGGCGAGTGCGGCCGAGATCGTGGCCGCCTGCCTTCAGGACAATCGCCGGGCGACGATCGTCGGCAGCCGTTCCTACGGCAAGGGGACTGTCCAATCGCTGCTACCGCTCTCCGACGGCTCTGCCACGCTCAAGTTGACGACGGCCGAATACCTGCGGCCGAGCATGGCGACAATCCATCGCAACGCCGCCGACGACACCTCAGCCACATGGGGTGTGCAGCCGATGCCGCAGTATGAAATCACACCCACCCGACAACAGACAGGGGTGACGGCAGCCTGGCGGCAGGCCCGCGACGCAGCCGTGTTTCCCGACGATCGTCCGTCATGCTGCGGCTCCCCCAGCCGGGCCATCATGCAGAAACGGGCGACCGCGCCGCAGCCGCCCGCGGGCAAACTCCCCCGCGAAGTCGACCCCATCCTCGCCCGCGGCCTGGAAGCCCTCGGCAAACGCGGCGCGACGCCCTGAAGCGTGCGACTGCGAGCTCTGCAACGCACCTCGTGCAGGCTGTTGATTAGACCTCAGCCGCCAGGAAAAAACTGCCGGCTACGCACACCATCCCACCGATTCCGGCCAGTCTTCCCGCCAGCCGCATCGCCGCCGGCGGATCGTCGGCCACGTGCACCTGACGGTTGCCCGCCTGCCGCGCCGCCGTGACAAGCCGTTCGACCGGCGCGGCCCGCGGATTGGTGCGATAGCGGGTAACCACGATGTGGTCGAAGAGCCGCCGGACGGTGCCGAGCATGGCCTCGATCTGCTTGTCACCGCTGGCAGCAAACACGAGCACCCGCGGCCGATGCCCCGCGGCCACGGGGGTGATGGCCGCCACGAGTGCCTTCATCGAGTCGACGTTATGCGCGGCGTCGACCACTACGAGGGGCCGTCGTGAACGGATCTCCACGCGGGCCGGAAGCCGCGTGGTACGAATGCCGGCAGCCACGGCGGCTTCGGAAATCGGCCAGCCCATGGTGTCGAGCATGCGGGCCGCCACGACCACGACACCGGCGTTCACCACCTGATGCGGACCGGCCATGCCGATCGCGTAGGGCTCTGCGGAGGGGGCCGGCTGCGGCGGCATCCGCTTGGAGTGATTGACCACTTCCACCGCACACTGCGGCGCCAGCGTATCTGCCCGGGGGGACGAGAGATGCGGAAGGCAGGCGAAATCCCGCCCCAACTGCAGCAGCCGCGCCCGTCGACGGGCGGCCGTGGCCGTGATGACCGCGTTGGCCGTCGGGGTGCCCGCCGCGGAGATGACCGGACACCCCCGCTTGATGATGCCCGCCTTCTCCGTGGCGATCGCTTTGATCGTTTTGCCGAGGAGACGGGTGTGGTCCAGACTGATGCTCGTGATGATGGAAAGCACGGGTCGCGAAAGGTTGGTGGCGTCGAGCCGCCCGCCCAGACCGGTTTCGATCACCGCCAGTTCGATGCCGCTCCGCGCGAAGTGCACAAACGCCACCGCGGTGAGCACCTCGAACCAGGTCGGGCCGCGCCGCCCGCGGTACGCCGACGCATCGAGCCGGTCGACGACCGGCATCACGTCTGCAAACGCCTGCACCAGATCAGCTGCCGTGATGGGTCGCCCACCCACACTGATCCGCTCTTCGAGGGCATGCACATGAGGCGAGAGGTAACAGCCCACGCGATGGCCCGCCGCAGTGAGCACGCCGGCAAGCATCGCCACCGTCGATCCTTTTCCCTTGGTACCCGCCACATGCACCACGCGAAATCGCTGTTCCGGTGCCCCCAGTTCCCTCAGCAGCAGCCGCATCGTGCCAAGATCGAAGGCCCCGCCCTTGGCGGCCGTGGGTGTTGTCCGCTCGAAGTTGAGCCGGCGGTCGAGCCAAGCGAGCGCGGCGGCACGCGTGAGCCCGCCCGAATGGTCGGAAGATGCCGCCACCTGCGCAGACTCCTCAGATTCCAGGCCGGAGATTCGGGGCCGCCGCTTGGTCGTCCGCAGCAGATCCGGAAACCCCGATAGTTTACGCAGTTTTCTCACAGCGTGGACCCGTTCTCCCAGCGGCGACCGGGCTTGACGGCGGAGGCGAGTTCACCGACTGTTCTGCCGCCCCCATAAAGGCTCCGATTGCACCGATGATTTTCTTCGTCCTTTGGCCGCTGCGCAGGCTGTCCGCCGGGGTGCTTGTCTGCGCGGTGGCCGTCGCGTTCGAGTCTGGTGCAGCAGCTCAGGAATCGCTGCCGCCCCCCGACGAAACGGCCCCGCCGCTCTACATAGCCGAGCCGGACGGCGAGATTGCCTTACCCGGTTTTCCGCGCGTCGTGCAGCCCGAGCAATTTCCGACGTGGCCGCGGTGGTTTGCCAGCGCCAGCGGGCTTGTGATGTCCCGCACGCTCCCCGCGGGCACCACGTCGGTCGGCCCTGGTGGACTCACGTTCGACACCGCCGATGCAGAGGCCTCCTGGCCGGGCGGTCTCGATCTCCGGGTCGGCCGCTGGTTCGGCGCCCGTCAGCATCATGCCGTCGAGATGATCTACTGGGGCGTCTACAACATCGGCTCGACAACATCCGCCACGGCGGGAGCCACCACCGGCACGCTGCAGCGATCGGACCTCGTCAACGACGTCGAGATCAACTGGCTGTACTCACTGTGGGAGCGGCCTGAATATCTCCCGCCGGACCGCCGCGTGAACCTGATGTGGCTGGCGGGATTTCGCTTCTTCCAACTCGAAGACGTGCTCATGCTCGAATCGGGTGGCACCGAGCTCGACGTTGCGACCAACAACAACCTCTATGGCGGCCAGGTGGGAGCGAAGTTCGACTGGCGGTTCGCCCCCCGCTGGCGGTTTTCGGCGGTGCCGAAGTTTCTCCTCGCCGGCAACGCGATCACCAACACCTCCACCCTGAATGGCACAGACGCCTTTTCGACGCTGGGTGTCTTCTCCTGGCTCGGCTCGGTTGACACCGGCATCAACTGGGACGTCACCGAACGCTGGAGCCTGTGGATGGGCTACCGGGTGGTGGGCGTCGGCAACATTTCACAGGCTGATCAGCAGTGGCCGACGGCCATCCCGCCAACCGCCGGTGAGCTTTCCGGAATCACCGCGGGATCGGAATCGATCATCCACGGCGGCTTTGCCGGTTTCGAAGCCAGGTACTGATTTCACGCCTGCGGGGCCATCCACCGGGCTCGCGCCCTGGTGCTTCCTGGTGGAGCGCACTGCCCGCCTGGAGGGCTGGCGTACGAGAGCGAACGGATGTTCGCCAAGAAACCCGAGGCCAAGGATGGCGAGGGTTTCGTGAAGCAAGCCGCAGGGCGCAAGCCCGCGGGATGTAGCACCAGTCGACGTCGCCATCCGCTACACTCATGGGATGAACGCATCCCAATCTGCGTGTGAGCTCACCGCCAAGAAATGCATGCCCTGCGAAGGGGGCGTGCCGAAGTACTCCCGGGCCGAAGCCGAAGCTCAGTTGGCCGCGGTGCCCGGATGGCAACTCACGCACGATGGCACACGGATTCGTCGCGACTGGACTCTGAATAATTTTCGCGACGGTATTCGGTTGCTCAACAATGTCGGCGCCATTGCCGAACGGGAGCAGCACCACCCCGACCTCCACCTCGAAGGGTACCGCCACGTGTGGATCGAGATCTTCACACACGCCATCGGCGGTCTTTCCGAAAACGACTTCATCCTGGCGGCGAAGATCGATCAGATCGCGCCGCCACAGTAGTCGATCGCACGGGCGATCTCACTCTTGAGGTCCTTGCGGGCCACGATGCGGTCGACGAATCCATGCTCGAGCAGAAACTCACTGGTTTGAAAACCCTTCGGCAGTTCCACGCGGATCGTCGCCTTGATCGTCCGCGGGCCGGCGAACCCGATCAGCGCCCGCGGCTCGGCAAAGCAGAGGTCGCCGAGCGAGGCGAAACTTGCCGCCACGCCGCCCATCGTCGGGTTGGTAAGCACCGAGATGAAGAGGCCGCCGGCCCGTGAGTAGCGGGCCAGCGCCGCCGATACCTTGGCCATCTGCATCAGCGAGATGATGCCTTCGTGCATCCGGGCGCCGCCGCCGGAGGCGCTGATGATGATCAGCGGAAGTTTCTGGTCGGTAGCGCGCTCGACCAGCCGCGTGAGCCGTTCGCCAACCACGCTCCCCATGCTGCCCATGATGAAGGCCGAATCGGTCACCCCGCAGGCCACCCGGCGGGCACGAATCATGCCGGTGCCGGTAAGCGCGGCATCGGAAAGGCCGGTTCGCTTCTGCTCGGCGACCAGCCGCTCGGCATATGGCTTCTTGTCCCTGAACCCGAGCGGGTCAGCGGGGCGGAGGTCGCTGTCGCACTCCTCGAACGTGCCCGGATCGAGCAGTTGGCTGATCCGCTCGGCGGCCGACACGTACCAGTGGAAGCCGCACTGTGGGCAGACGTTGAGCAGTTCCTCCGCTTCCTTGCGATAGATCGTGGCACCGCAGCCGTCACACTTCTTCCAAAGCCCCTCGGGCACGCCCCGCTTGGGCCGCGGGGGCGGCCCCGGAGCGTCGGCCGACGCAGGTGTCGCCGAACCGGAAGCCGCGGCCCCAGCATCGGAGGCGGTCATGCTCGATCGGGTCCGGCGTTCCATGCGATTGTGCGGGACTGATGTCGGGAAGAGCGGCGGCAACAGCGTGTCAGTGTACAGCGAATCCTGTCCGCGCCGCAGCCCCAGCCTTCGGCCGGATTCAGCCGAGGATTGGCTGCTGCCGCATGTACGGCTTCCAGCCTGCCGCGATCGGCAGGTCGACGATGGGGGGCACGGCCGGGTCGCGATCCCACAGGTCACCCAGCGGCTCACCCGCCACAGTCCAGCGGATGATCCGGTCGAGCGGATGCGGAACGACGACCGCCACTCGCCCCTCAGGATGCCGCTTCAGAAGCCGTTCGACCACGGCGTCTACCCGGTCACACGCTTCGTCGAGGGCCTCCCCCTCTGGCGGCATCACGGCCCAAGGGTTCTCCTCCCATTGGCGGGCCAGCCGCGGCTGCCGACGGCGGATCTCTTCCACAAGCATGCCCTGCCAGAGCCCCTGGTCGAGATTGTCGAGGGCCCCCAGCGACCGCGGACGAAGCCGTATCTTCCGCCCGATGATGGCGGCCGTCTCCTCGGAACAGGGCCCATCACCCACGTAGAGCACATCGGGGGGCGCGGCTGCGAGTTGCGTCGCGGCGGCTTCCGCTTCCGCGATACCGGCGGTGGAGAGAGGAATGTCGAGCGTGCCACGGATGCGGCCGAGCAGGTCGTACTCGGTTGCGCCGGAACGAATCACCAAGAGGTGCGTTGGCAACAAGGTAGGGATGGGCTCCAGGAGGAATCAGGCGGCACCGCGGGCCCGGTCTTGAAGCTCAGCGATCGCCCGGGCGTAGTTCGCCGAGCGGATCACGGAACTGCCGGCCACCAGCAACTCGGCACCGGCGGCGGCCACGAGGCCGGCCGTCTCTACCGAAATGCCGCCATCCACACCGAGGCGAAACGACGCGTTTCGCCGGCTGCGGATCGACGTGAGATACGAAAGTTTTTCAATGGCAATGGGATTGAAGGCCTGCCCGCCAAAACCAGGTTCGACGCTCATCACGAGCACGCCATCGCAGGCGTCGAGGTACGGTTCGATCCGCTCCACGGGTGTTGCGGGACTGATGGCAAGGTGAGCCTTCGCGCCGTACGACTGGATTTCCTCGAGAGCCCGACGAGGATCGGTGAGCCCCTCGATATGCACGGTGACGATGTCAGCTCCCGCACGGGCATACTCGGCAAGCGTTCGTTCCGGCTCCTCGACCATCATGTGCACCTCGACGGGCACGCGGGCAGCCTTGCGAACGGCCTCGACCACAACCATGCCGTAGGTAAGCTGCGGCACAAAGCGGCCATCCATTACGTCGAGATGAAGCCCCACCGCACCGGCCTGCTCGAGCCGCTCGACCTCGCGGGCCAAATGACCGAAATCGCACAACAGCAGGGCCGGAAAGACAACGGGACCATGGGCCATCACCGTTGCGGTGAGCTGGTCGATGGCGTTTCCTGCCGGAGCGTTCACGAGTGTCTGTGGAGAAATACGTGCGGCAGGCCATTGCTGGTCCGCCATATCTTCCGCGATTCTATCACGGTTGCGACGTTCGTCACTGCTCCAGGCCCAGCCGGCGGCTGCAAAGGCTTGTCCGGGATAGACTTGGGAAGAGAAAGAGGATCGCCGCCATGGATCCGCGACACCCAACTTCCCCCCTTCTTCCGAGCCAGCTCGCAGCCTCCGACCGGGAACAGATCGAAGCCCGGGTGCAGGAAATCGGTCGCGGTCTCCTGGCCGACGCGCTCGCGGCCCAGCCGTCGATCGTGTCGCCGGAATGGTGGGGCCAGCAGGCGAGCGAATGGGCCACTGCCGACGATGACCTCAAGGTGCGGCTCTTCCGTCTTGTCGACTGCATGCCGATGCTCGACGACCCAGCGGCGATCGACCGCCACCTCAGGGAGTATATCGACGACGACGTGCTCGCCCGCCTGCCCGCAGCACTGCGGCTGGCCTTTCAGGCGGCCCGCACCGGCCTGCTCGCGCCGCTGGCAGCCCGTGCCGTTCGCGCCGCAACCTTGGCCCAGGCGCATCGCTTCATCGCGGGCACGACGCCTACCGAAGCGGCCCGCTCCGCCCTCCGCGAGCGAAGCCTCCGTCGCGGCTTCACGCTCGACCTTCTCGGTGAGGCCGTGACGAGCGATGGCGAGGCCGATGCGTATTCCGCCGCCTACACTCGCCTGCTCTACGAACTACCGCCGCAGGCCGCGACGTGGCAGCCCGATTCACTGATCGACGACGGCCCTGATGGCCCGCTGCCGCGGGTGAACGTGTCGCTCAAACTCTCGGCGCTCGACAGCCAGTTCGATGCCCTGGATCCGCATGGCACGACCGATCGTGTGCTCGCGCGGCTCCGCCCGCTCTGGCGGGCGGCCCGCGCCGCCGGAGCCCAGGTGCATGTCGATATGGAGAGCCACGCCACGAAGGACCTCACCATGGCGATCTTTAAGCAGATCGCCATGGAACAGGAGTTTCGTGACTGGCCGCACTGCGGCATCGTGGTGCAGTGTTACCTCCGCACCGCCCCGCGTGACCTTGAAGACCTCGCCGCATGGGCTCGCACCCGCGGCGCGCCGGTCTGGATCCGGCTCGTGAAGGGAGCCTACTGGGACTACGAGACCGTCCACGCCCGGGCGGCCGGTTGGCCGGTGCCGGTGTGGCAGGAGAAGTGGCAGACCGACGCCTGCTTTGAACAATGCACGACGTTCGTCATCGAGCAGGCCACCTGGCTCCGGCCGGCCATCGGCAGCCACAACCTTCGTTCGCTGGCCCATGCAATGGCCGTGGCGGAACAGGTCGGACTCGACCGTCGCGCAGTCGAGATGCAGATGCTGTATGGCATGGGCGACGCGGAGAAGGCGGCGGTCACGAAGGCTGGCTGGCGGATGCGGGTGTACATGCCCTACGGCCAACTCGTGCCGGGCATGGCCTACCTTGTCCGTCGGCTCCTCGAAAACTCATCCAATGATTCGTTTCTCCGCGCCGGCTTCGTGAACCATGTGCCGGCCGACAGGCTTTTAGCGCCGCCGCATCCAACGCAGCGCGAACCACAGGAGATGCCCATGCCCGCCCCCATGGCAACGACGACTTTGCCGCCATTCACGAACGAGCCACTCACCGACTTCGCGATCGCTGCCAATCGAGACCGGATGAAAGCAGCGATCGACCGCTTCCGGGCCCGGGTCGATGCCGGTCCGACGATCGTCGTGCCGGTGGTGATCAGCGGGCAGCGGAGCGAGCCGGCCGATCGCTTTGAGCGCCGTGATCCTTCCCATCACCCGCGGCTGATCGCCACGGTGTGCGCCGCCTCGCCCGACGATGCCGCCCGCGCGATCGACGGTGCAGCCGCCGCAGCATTCGCCTGGCGCGGACTCGGCTTCGGGAAACGAGCGGAGATCCTCCGCCAGGCAGCGGCGATCATGCAGGGGCGACGCTTCGACCTTGCGGCCCTGCAGGTCTTCGAGGTGGGCAAGTCGTGGCGGGAGGCCGACGCCGACGTGGCTGAAGCGATCGACTTCTGCACCTACTACGCCGATCGGGCCGATGAGATGGCGGATGCCCGCCGAGTCGATGTGCCGGGGGAGGAAAACGTCACGTCGTTCGCGCCGCGAGGTGTGGCGATCGTGATCGCCCCGTGGAACTTCCCCCTGGCCATCCTCGCGGGGATGTCGGCAGCTGCCTTGGTGACCGGCAACACGGTGGTGCTGAAGCCGGCGGAACAGTCGTCGCTGGTGGGCTTTTCGTGGCATGAAATCCTGCTGGAGGCGGGTGTGCCGCCGGCTGCCGTCGCGTTTCTGCCAGCTCGCGGCGAGGTGGTCGGCCCCACGCTTATCAGCCATCGAGAGACGGCACTGGTCGCCTTCACCGGCTCGCGTGCGGTGGGCCTGGCCATCAACCGCCAGGCGGCCGAAACGCCCGGCCGCGTCATCAAGCGGGTGATCGCCGAACTCGGTGGCAAGAACGCGATCATCGTCGATGACGATGCCGACCTCGACGAGGCGGTGCTCGGTGTCGTCGCCAGTGCCTTTGGCTTCCAGGGGCAGAAGTGTTCGGCGTGTTCCCGAGTGATCGTGCTGGAGGGCGTGCACGACACGTTCGTCCAACGATTGGCCGCGGCGGTGCAGAGCCTGCGAGTCGGTCCGGCCGACGATCCCGGCGCGCGGGTCGGGCCACTTGTCGATGAAGAGGCCCGCGACCGGGTGCGTTCGTTCATCGAAATCGGGCGACAGTCGGCCCGCGAGGTGGCGGCGATCGACGTGGGGCCGTTGGCCGACACCGGCTGGTTTGTGGGGCCGCATGTCTTTGCCGATGTCGATCCCGGCTCACCGCTGGGGCAGGAGGAGGTCTTCGGTCCGGTGCTGGCGGTGTTTCGGGCCCGCGACTTCGAGCATGCGATCGCCTTGGCCAACGACACGCCGTACGCGCTCACGGCCGGCGTCTATTCCCGCAGCCCGGCCCACCTCGACCTCGCCCGCACGGCAATCGAGGCGGGCAATATCTATTTCAATCGTGGGTGCACCGGGGCGCTCGTCTACCGGCAGCCATTTGGCGGGTACAAACTCTCAGGGATCGGCAGCAAGACCGGCGGGCCCGACTACCTGCACCAGTTCGTGGTGCCTCGCACGGTGACCGAAAACACGATGCGACGCGGCTTCGCGCCAAAGTGAGTCGCCGGGGTGGGTTTTCAAGGCAAAACGTCTCCCCTCACAAAGCACTCATAATTCACCGGTACGACACCCTTCGGAAATGTCCGCAGCGTTTTAGAAACCGTTTAGGAGCAACACGATGCGATTCGGACTGGCCGTCGGTGCGGCGATCATTGTCGTAACATCATCCGTGACGGCCGTTCGCGGCCAAGAGCTCGACCCTGGTCTCAAGCCCTATGTAAAAGCCAGCGGTGAAGTTTCCGGCTCGCTCAAGTGCGTCGGTTCCGACACGATGAACAACCTCGTCGCCCTGTGGGCGGAGGGCTTCAAGAAGTTCTATCCGAGCGTTCGCGAGGGCATCGAAGGGAAGGGCTCCGCCTCGGGGCCGCCGGCCCTCACCGAGGGCACCAGCACGTTCGGACCGATGAGTCGGAACTGGAAGCCGTCCGAAATCGATACGTTCAAGGAGAAGCATGGCTACGCCCCCGCGGTCGTGCCGACGGCGATCGACATGCTCGCCGTCTTTGTCCACAAGGATAACCCTCTCAAGGAACTGTCGCTCCAGCAGGTCGATGCCATCTTTTCCAAAAACCGCAACGGTGGCGCGAAGGCCGACATTCGCACCTGGGGCGACCTCGGCCTCGAGGGCGAATGGAAGGACAAACCGATCAGCCTCTACGGCCGCAGTGCCTCGAGCGGCACGTATGGCTACTTCAAGGAAAACGCGCTCTTCAAGGGGGACTTCAAGCCGACCGTGAAGGAGCAACCGGGCAGTTCATCGGTTGTCCAGGCGATTGCCAGCGACAAGTTTGCGATCGGTTACAGTGGCATCGGGTACCTGACGGCCGACGTGCGGCCAGTTCCCCTCGCTCCAAAACCAGGGAGCAAGGCAATCCCCGTGGAGCCCAAGTTTGCCTACACAGGCGAGTATCCACTGGCCCGCTTTCTGTATATGAGCGTCAACCATAAGCCGGGGAGCGAACTCGATCCCCTGCGGCGGGAATTCATTCGCTTCATGCTGAGCGCGGACGGCCAGGCTGACGTCAAAGAGGATGGGTACCTGCCGGTCACGGCAGCCGTGGCGAAGCGGGCCTTGGAGAGCGTGGGCCTCGAGTAAACTGCCGGACGAGCGGACGCACAGACCCGCCGAGAAACCGGCATGCATAGCAGGGCGACATTCACCGGGCGGGAGCGGCGGCGTAAGACCGACCCGTGGGTGCATGCAGGAGACGTCCTGGCCCGAGGCCTGATCACCATCGGCGGCATCGGCACGATCGTGGCCGTGCTCGCCGTCGGGTTTTTTCTGTTCGCCGTAGCGGCGCCGCTTTTCCAGACTGCTCGTATCCGTCCAACCCGCGTCACGCCGCTCGTCCACGCCGTGGAGCGGCCGGCCTGCCTGGGTGCCGATGAATCGGGCCTCGTCGCCTGGGTCTTCGATCCGACCGAGGGGGGCCGCGTGCGGATTCTCTCCGTGGCCGATGGCACACCGCTCGGCGAGCGGTCGGCCGTCGACTGCGGCCTGGCGAATGTGACCGCAATCAGACTCCTGCCCTCAGGCCTTCATGCAGCCTGCGGGTTTGCCGATGGCAGCCTGCATACCGGCCGCCTGGGGCTGGAATCGTCATTCGTATCCGAGTCGGACCTCCCACCTGGTCTTGCCAGCATGAGGCCGGGAGATGTCCGCGCCGCCGGAGAATCCATCTTTCTGCGAAACCAGGGCGGTCAGTTTGCCAGCGTGGAGTTCGTCGCCGAATTTCCCGGGGAGCCTTCCCGACCGCTTTCGACACCGATCATCGACATCGACTTGGCGTTGCTCGGCGACGGCCCGCTGGTGGCGGCCCTCGATGCCGAGGGCCGCGTCCGCCTGGAGTCGGTTTCCTCGCGTCGCAACCTCCTCACCGACGAGATTGTCATCAGCACGTCCGGTGCGACGATCGAGCCGACCAGCGACTTCGCCACACGGCCCCGGTTTGTGCGGATTTCGGAACTGGGTGACCAGCTCTTCCTGATCGCCGCCACGGGCACGGCCAGCCGACACTCGATCCGCTCGGTTGAGGATCCTGAGTGGATGGAGTCGTTCGATGTCGCGCCGGGGACCGGCGAGGTCGCGGCCGTGGAGCGGATGTACGGTGGCAACGCCTTCGCCTTTGCCGACTCGACGGGGACGATCCGGATCTTCTTCGCCACCCGCGGTGGCACCGCACCGGCCGCCGATGGTCTGGCGATGGTCGCTGCAAAAACATTTCCGGCCGTCGGCGGGGCCGTCACCGCCTTATCGGCATCGCCCCGTTCCCGGCTCCTGGCAGTTGCGGAGGCGTCTGGCGGCGTACGACTTGTGCAGACCACAACCGGCAATACGGTGATTGAGACCGACCGTCGGCAGCTGCTGGCGGGGCCTGCTCGCCAGGTGCTGATCGCGCCCCGGGAAAACACGCTGCTCGCCGGCAACGGCTCGTCGCTCGCCGCCTGGGAGTTCAATCCCGGCTATCCAGACGTTTCGCTGCGGTCGCTCTTCGGCCGCGTGTGGTACGAAAACTATTCCGATCCGGTACATGCCTGGGAGACCACGGGCCATGAGTCCTTCGAGCCGAAGTTTGGCCTGGTGCCGCTCATCTTCGGCACCATCAAGGCGACGATCTATTCGATGCTCTTCGCGACGCCGATCGCGCTGCTGGCGGCGATTTACTCCAGCCAGTTTCTCCATCCGCGGTGGAAAGCCCGCATCAAGCCGACCATCGAGATGATGGCCAGCCTGCCGAGCGTAGTGCTCGGTTTCGTGGCCGGGCTCGTCTTCGCGCCGATCATCGAGCAGGCGGTCATGCAGGTAATCACCGGCATCTACGCTGTGCCGCTCACGCTGGTGGCTGCCGCTCACCTCTGGCAGCTTCTCCCGCCGGGGCTCCGTAGCCGCCTCGGCGGATGGCGGTTTGCGGCAATCGGCCTGATCGCCTTACCTGCAGGACTCGCACTCTCGCGGCTCGCCGCACCGTGGCTGGAACAGGTGCTCTTCCAGGGTGACATCGCGACCTGGCTCGATGGCCGCGGTGGCAGTGGACTCGGCGGCTGGGTGCTGGCTTTGCTCCCCCTGGCGGGTCTCTCTGCGGTCATGATCGTCAACCGCGTGATCACGCCGTGGCTGCGGCGGCGGAGCGGTGGCTGGTCACATCAGCAGACGACCCTGGCATCCCTGGCCACCTTTCTCGTGGGTGTCGCGGTGGCGGTGGCTCTGGCATTCGCGGCGGCGATGTTCCTGGATGCCCTGCGGCTCGATACCCGCGGCGGCCTCTTCGGCACCTATATTCAGCGCAACGCCCTGATCGTGGCGATTGGCATGAGCTTCGCGATCATCCCGTTGGTCTTCACGATCGCCGACGATGCACTGTCGAGCGTTCCCGATCATCTCCGCAGCGCCTCACTCGGCGCCGGGGCCACTCCCTGGCAGACCGCCGTACGGGTGATCGTGCCCGCGGCGGCCAGCGGCCTCTTCTCGGCGGTCATGATCGGCCTCGGCCGGGCGGTCGGCGAAACGATGATCGTGCTGATGGCGGCGGGCAATACGCCGCTGATGAATTGGAACCTGTTCAACGGCTTTCAGACACTCTCGGCCGCAATCGCGACGGAACTCCCCGAAGCGGCCCGGGGCAGCGCCCATTACCGCGTGCTCTTTTTGTCGGCCTTGGTGCTCTTCGCAATGACGTTTGTCGTCAATACGGTGGCCGAGATCGTGAGGCAGCGATTCCGGAGGCGTGCCCATGACCTTTGATTCACAACGACCGCGCCGGATCCGCTCCGCCTACTCGAGCATGGTGGCTCATGGTGAGCCGTGGGTGTGGCTCACCGGCGGCTCGCTGGCAGCGGCGATCATCATGATCACGGGCCTGCTGGGGTTCATCGCCTTCCGCGGGGCCATGACGTTCTGGCCCGCGCCGTTGGAACTGGTCACGCTCCGGGACGGCCGCAAAGCCCTCGGCGAAGTGACGGAGCGGGAACAGACAGCGACCGTCTCCCGCCGCCTCGTCCGCTCCGCCAACTTCGAACTCGCCGGCACCCATTACGAATGGTTCAACGACGCGGAGATCTCGACGACTGCGTTCCCGGACTGGGCGACGGCGATCGAGCGGCTCGAAGGCGGACGGTTCCACGGGTTCCCGGTGCGGCTCCTGCACGGTGAGGCGGTAGTGGCCGAGGGGCCGGAGGCAAGCTGGGCGGCCTTCCAACGGGAGCATCCGACCATCCGTCGCCGCCATCGCCAGGCGGGAGCGATCGACAAGCACGATCGCGGTGAGTTGCAGCGACAACTGCGGGCGGCCAGGCTTGCCGTCGTGGGGGCCGACCTGGCCGCTGGTCGCGACAGCGACCGGTACCGCGCGGCCGTGCAGGCGGAGGAGGAGACGGCGGCCCGCGTGGCCGAGGAATCGGCGCTGCTCGACGAAAAGACGGCCGCTCTGCGGGGGGAGAACGAGGGCTGGATCTACGAGTTTGAAACAGCATCGGGCGAAAAGCAGTCGATTCCACTGGAGTCGATCGTTCAGATCTGGCAGCCCAACCGGCTTTCGGTGCTGGGCAAGGCGGGTGTGTACCTGGCGCGGTGGGCCGAATTTCTGGCCGACGACCCCCGTGAGGCCAACAGTGCCGGCGGCGTCTTCCCGGCCATCTGGGGCACGGTGGCCATGACACTCATCATGGCGCTCTTGGTGGCTCCCTTCGGCGTGCTCGCCGCGCTCTACCTCCGCGAATATGCCTCCCGAGGCTGGATCACGTCTGCGGTCCGGATCGCGATCAACAACCTCGCAGGTGTGCCAAGCATCGTGTACGGCGCCTTCGGCCTCGGCTTCTTTTGCTACGGCGTAGGCGCCGGGATCGACGATCTCTTCTTCCGGCCGGCTCTCGTTGCCGATGGCCAGCCTACGTTCGGCACCGGTGGCCTCCTCTGGGCATCGCTCACGCTCGCGCTGCTCACCCTGCCCGTCGTGATCGTGGCCACCGAGGAGGCGCTCGCCGCGGTGCCCAACTCGATGCGCGAAGGCTCCTACGCGTGCGGCGCCGGCAAGTGGCAGACCATCCGCCGCATCGTGCTGCCGCGGGCCCTGCCGGGGATCATGACGGGGCTAATCCTGGCGATGGCCCGCGGGGCCGGCGAGGTGGCGCCCTTGATGCTCGTGGGCGTCAAGAAACTGGCCCTCGAACTGCCGATCGACGGCGCGTTTCCCTTCGTCCATCCGGAACGGGAATTCATGCATCTTGCGTTCCTGATCTACGACGTCGGATTCCAAAGCCCCAACAGCCAGGCTGCCAAGCCGATGGTGTTCACGATCACGTTCCTTCTGGTCACGATCATCGCGCTGCTCAATGTCGCCGCCATCTGGATCCGCTCGCGGCTGAAACGCCGCTACGTGTCCCAGCAGTTTTGAGGTACAACGAAATGGCCCATTCCACCACCACGCCTCAGCCTCCCAGCATGCACGCCGCCGCTCCCCGATCCGATGACTCGCCGCCGCAGGATCGACTGCTCGCCGTGGCTGCCGGCCGCGACGTGCCCTCTGAGGTGCACGAACAGGTGCTGGCGGAGACGCCCGTTCTCGAAATCGACCGGTTCAATCTCTGGTACGGCTCGAAGCAGGCCCTGCACGGGATCACGATGCCGATCCCCAACAACCAGGTGACGGCGTTGATCGGCCCCAGCGGATGTGGGAAGTCGACGCTCCTGCGCAGCGTCAACCGGCTCAATGACCTGGTGCAAAATGTTCGCATCACCGGCGACATGCGACTCAACGGCGACTCGATCTACGACCCCCGGATGGACGTGATTGAACTCCGCAAGCGGATGGGCATGGTGTTTCAGAAGCCCAACCCCTTCCCGATGAGCATCTACGAAAACGTCGTCTATGCGTTGCGGATCGATGGTGAGAGCAATCGCGGCGTGCTCGACGAAGTGTGCGAACTGTCACTGCGAGGGGCTGCCCTCTGGGACGAGGTGAAAGACCGGCTCCACGAAAGCGCCCTCGGCCTGTCCGGCGGCCAGCAGCAGCGGCTCTGCATCGCCCGGGCGATCGCCGCCGAGCCGGAGGTTCTCCTGCTCGATGAGCCCTGTTCGGCTCTCGATCCGATTGCCACCGGCAAGGTGGAGGATCTCATCCAGGAACTCCGCGGCCGCTACTCCGTGTTGATGGTCACCCATAACATGCAACAGGCCAGCCGCACCAGCGATTACACGGCGTTCATGTATCTGGGCCGGCTGATCGAGTATGGACCCACCACCGACATCTTCACCAAGCCGATGCTTCGGGAGACGGAGGCCTACGTAACCGGCCGCTTCGGCTGACACCGGCATCGACGACCATGACCCGCCACATAGAACGCCAGATCGAGCACCTGAAAGAGAAGATCCTCCGCGTTGGCACACTCGTGGAGGAGGCGATCTCCAAGGCGATCACCGCGCTTATCAACGAGGACATTCCGCTCGCGCAGCGGGTGATGAACAGCGACGAGGAGATCGACCGAATGGAGGTGGAGGTGGAAGAGGAGTGCCTGAAGATCCTCGCCCTCTACCAGCCGGTGGCAGCCGACCTCCGATTCGTGGTGTCGGTGTTGAAGATCAACAACGACCTCGAGCGGATGGGCGATCTCGCCAAGAACATTGCCAAGCGAGTGCCGCAGCTGGCCGCTGGAGAGCCCTGCCGGCTTCCCCCCGAGATCCGGACCATGGCGATGCAGGCACAGGAAATGGTCAAGCAGTGCCTCGACGCGGTGATCCGGGGCGACCCGACACTCGCCCGTCAGATCCGTGAGGAAGACGACACGGTCGATGCCTCGCGGCAACGTGTGCAGAAGATGGTGATGCAGGGAATCAAGGAGTCACCTGAGAAAGTCGAGAGCCTCCTCCGGATCAACTCGGTATCGAAGCACATCGAGCGGATTGCCGACATGGCGACCAACGTCGCCGAGGATGTGATCTACATGGTGGAAGGCGATATCGTTCGCCACAGGGCCACGGACTAGCTTTACGGAAATGCGGCCATCCATGGCCCGCATTTCCTTGCCGACCTCCGGTCGGAAGGGGGCGTCGCCTCCAGCGACGCGGCCCATGGTGGGCAACGGAGGCCCGCCTCCACCAGCGAGCCCCGGGCGCGAGCCCGGGGGCCGCAGCGCTGCCGGCTTTGTGGGCCCAGAACGCGAGCTCTGGGGACGGCCTCCTCGATCTCGCTTCGGTTCACGGGGGCTGCGTGTTACCATTTTGGCCGCCTGGCAGGCAGGCCCCTCCTGTGCAGAAGAACGCTCACGATGCAGAAATCATCACTCTGGTACGGACTCTGGTGTGCGGTCGTCTTCGCAACCGCCGGTCTAGCCCGCGCGGAAGACCCGGTGGCCGTACTTGTCACGGGCCCCTTGGCCGGCACGGTCGGCGAACGGGTGTCGTTCGAGGTCGAAATCGTCAACCGTTCTGGGCAGGCCCTTCAGAAATTGCGGGTCGTCGACTACTTCGATTCAGGCTTCCACCACGAGGCCTCGAAAAGCCCAATCGAGCAGAAGGGCACGATCGATCTGGCAGCGGGCACCTCCCGACGGCTCACGCTCGATTTCATCCTCGACGAACCGGGCCGTCAGTGCCACCGCGTGGAGATCATCGATCAGTCACAGAAGTTCGTCGGTGGTGCCACTGCCTGTGTGCAGGTGGCAGCCGCATCCGCCGCCACTCCGGTGCCGAAGTCGCCGCCGATCATCACGCCACCATCAGCGGCAGCCCAGCCATCGCCTGGCTCCGCCTTCACGCAGCCGCCGAGCGGTGCTCCGCCCCCAGTTGCCAGTGCTGTTCCAGCTCCGACTCCCGTTCCCGCCCCCATCGCCGCCTCAGCCCCTCTCGCCGCATCGGTACCGTCCCCGATCACTGCCTCGGCCACCCCGTCGCTCGAACTTGGCCTCACGGGCCCCAATGACCTGATCTCGGGCAGCACAGCCGAATACGTGGCGTTGATCCGCAACACCGGCAGCGTGGCCACCGGCGAGACGATCCTCGACCTGTCCTGGGACGACAGTTTTTCACCCCTCGAAGCATCGGACGGCTATGTGTTGGGTGCTTCAAAAGTGTCGTGGACGCTCCCCTCGATTCAGCCGGGTGAGCAGCTGCGTCGTCAACTCAACCTGCGGGCCCAGTCTCCGCCCCGCAGTTACCGTGACACACCTCCCTCGCGGTCGTGCGTGCGTGCGGTGCTCGGTGGCGTGACGGGCGGCATGATGGTGGCCGACGAGTCGTGTGTGCCGATCCATTCCTCGACACCGCGGCCCCGTACGCCACGGGAAGCCGGCATTCGCGTGTCGCTGGCCGATCTCGATGATCCCGTCTCTTCGGGCGGCGCCACCACGCTGATCTGCACCGTCTCCAATACGGGCATCAGCCCCAGCGGCAGGCTTGACCTGTCGATCACGATTCCCGACCAGGCCCGGCTGGTGGGCGATCCGCGACCGTCGCGGGTGCGGATTGATGGCCCCACCATCTCATTCGACTCGGTGGGGAGCATTCCGCCAGGGGGACACGCGTCGTTTGAACTGGCCTATCGCCTGCCATCCGGTGGCACCGGACGGGCGACAGCAATGGTCACGGGTGACGAACTCGACGGCGCCGCCGAAGGCTCCTGCGCAACGACGTTTGCGACCGAGTAGGAATTGGCCGGCCGCCAGACTGTTTCTCGTCAGATTCCTGTCGCCGCCGCCTCTCTATTCGGTACGACAGGCAAACTCCGCCAGGACCGCTTCGGTGCACGAGATCCTCGTGGCGTTGGCACCTCCTCCGCGTCGATACAGGCGACGGGGGAAAGATTCTCGATGCTCGTGGTCACAGCCAATTGGGCGATCGCCGACGGTACCGTTCACGGTGGCACGCCGAACGCCACCGCGCGGGCTTTTTTTCGTGAACTCCGCCGCACCGCGTGGCGAGCGGGCTTTCGGCATGATGGACGGTATCGGCCGGTCGACTCCATCCAGATCGTTTTCGCCGGCGACACGTTTGACGGCCTGGCGAGCCTGGTATGGCAGGGCGACCTCCGCCCCTGGCAGGGCGGGCTTCGAGCCCGGTCGGCGGCCGAGAAGATCGCCGCCGCTGCATTCCGCCGGGGCACTCGACTCCTGGCACAGTTGGGCAGGCTGCGGCGCGACGGCCTTTCGGTGCCTCGGGCCGACGACCGCGGCCGCCCACTGCCGGGGACAGCCTGCCAGGCTGCTGTGAGCGTGTTCTGCCTCGTCGGTGACCGTGACCGTGTGCTCGACGGCCATTGGTTCGCCGCTGTCGCCGGCCGTCACGGCATCCCCATCGGCACGGAGTGGTCAAGCGATGCGGTCGTCGTCCGCCACGGCGAAGAATGTGATCCGCTGTGTGGTGCGGCAGGTCGGCCGGCGAGTCGCCGCCCGCCGACGCTGGCCGAGAGCCTCACCGTCGACCTGCTGGTTGATTTCTCGCGGCGACTGCAGGACGCTCCCGTGCCCCGCGGCACCGCCGCCGCCGTCACCAGCCGGCTGGCGATGGCGGCGCCGCTGCAGATGCCGCACACCATCGCAGGCTGCCGCGAGCCGGCCATTCGGCAGGCATGGCAACGAAGTGTTCGGCACTGGCATTCCCAAGCTCATCTCACGATGCCGGAGGCTGCTGTGCCACACGACACGGTCGATGCTCTTGCCGCCTGGATGGAGGCCGGGAGCGATCGCGATCGGAATGGGTTCCACCACTCGCCCGCCGCCGCCATCGACAGCCTCCATCCACGGCCGCCCCGCCGCTGGTCTGACTCACGGGTGTTCGTGCTCGGCCATCCTGCCGGTAGGATGCAACAGGGTGCCGAGGCCGCCCCCGGCGGCTTCTGCCTGGGGCCGGCCATGGCTGGTGCACTGTCGGTGCCGGCTGCCGTTGCGTTTCCGGTGTCCGGATCGCAGCGAGGCATCTGGCTCGCCTATGACACGTCGACGGTCGATCGCCCCCGAACCATCCATGTGGCCCCATGTGGAGGCAAGAGTGATGAGCCGGGAATTGTTGACGCGGCCTGATGCCGCCTGGCCTGCAGAGCAGGTCATCGCCGAGATCCGGACGACGTTCTCGTCGCGACACGACGCCGTTGCCTGTGGAAACCACCTGATCGAGCGAGGGCTGGCGGCATGCGTGCAGATCGAGGGGCCGCTGACCAGCATCTACCGCTGGCAGGGCACCCTGGAGACCGTCGAGGAGTTTGGCTGCCGCTGCAAAACAACGCCGACCGCCGCGGCCGCTTGTGAGGCGGCGATCATGTCGCTTCATCCCTACACCACCCCGGAAATCCTCCTGACGTTCTCTTGTGGCTCGACCGGCTATGCAGCGTGGGTGCGAGAAAACGTGGTAGCCACCTCGGAGTCTCATCGATGAGCAGTTCAGTTCTCTACGCCTTCGAGAGTTCACTCCATCGGCACCCCGGCGACGGCCTCACACCGGACAGACCGCACGCCGACGCGTGGGGAACGTGGCCCACGGTCACGGTTCTGCACGAATTGCTGGCTGTGCCACTCATGGTCACATTCGACGAGGTCATCGACCGTCTCAGCCAACTGGAACGGATGTATGCGGAGCCCGACGGGTCGTTCGTGTGGGTGAGTGCCCGTGAGGGCCTCTCCTGGCAGGTCGATGGCAACGTATTTGATCGCGACGGCCGCGTCGTGCTCGTCGACACGAAGGGCAGTTGCCCGCCCGAGGAATTCGACCGGCTTCTCGCCTGCTTCGGGTGGCCGGGCGAACCGCTCCTCTTCCAACTCGTGCGGCCAGCGGTTTTTCTTGAAGAATCGGCTTTTCGCCGCCATGCCGCAGCGCGGGGGGCAATCCGGCCTGGGCAAGATGTGCGGCCGTGAGCCGCCACGATGCGGCAGGCTGTACGGGCTCGGCCTTGGCTCTCCCGCACAGGCAGTATCCTGTGCCGATAACGAAAGCAACGATGTTCGAAGAGGTGGAGGCGAGGCTATGCGAACAAGCACGATTGTGACGGTCGCGACATTCGGGGCATGCGTGGTTGCCGCGTTGATCACGCCATCCGCGGCGGCCCGTGAGGATGGGATCCTCGCCGTCGCCTATGGCAATGGAGTGCATGCCTACTACGCCGGCGACTACCAGCGGAGCTACGAGGAACTCTCGACAACCATCGAAGGCGGTACCCAGGATCCACGAGCCTTCTATTTTCGTGGGCTGGCCGCCCTGAAACTCGGCCGACTCGACGAGGCTGAGGCAGACTTTGCCCTGGGAGCCAATGCCGAAGCGGCAGGGCGGGGAAATTGGCCTGTGGGCCGATCCCTGGAGAGGATCCAAGGCGAGCCGCGGCTGCAACTCGAAAAGCATCGCGTGCGGGCCAGAATGGCGGCGCTCCAGCAGCGGCGCGAGGCAATCATCCGCCACTACTCCGATCTGGAGGCCGATCCCGACGCCCAGCGTCGTCGTCGTCCGGAGAATCTCCCCGGCAGCCCCAGGCCCGTTGAGCAGCCCACGGCGGCCCCGGCCGAGGAGACAGGCACCAGTCCGACTGGACCGCGAGTAGGACCGATGGCGGAGGAAGACGATGCGGCTGACGAAAAGCCGGCCGCCCCGACGCCGAAGCCGGGGAAGGGCGACGACCCCTTCGGCGACGACCCGTTTTGAGACCGTCGCGGTGGCGGGCGGGCCTCAGTCAGCCTAATCACGTGCCAGCAACCCGGCCGCGGCCAAGCAGGCCCAGCCGACGAGCATGAGCACTCCGCCGATCGGCACGATCGCCCCGAGAATGCGGATTCCGGTGAGGGCGAGCGTTGCCAGAAACCCGCTGAAGATCAGGGTGCCGAGCAGAAAACACCCGCCGGCGGCGTTGAGCACGCCACGGCAGCCTGCCGTCTGTGGCAGACCACAGGCAACGGCCACAACGAGCATTGCCAGGGTGTGGAAGAGGCAGTAGCGAACGGCGGTCTCCCAGTTGGCCGCCTGCCCGGTGGCATCGAGCGTGTCTTTGAGGCCATGAGCTCCAAAAGACCCGGCCGCGACACCGATTCCGCCGAGCACCGCGCCGGCAACAAGCCAGAGTTTCATAGCTGTCATGGCTTGTCCGCGCCGAGGAGTTTCTCTTCTTCCTCTTCCTGGATGATGATCCGCGGTGTCACCATCAGCATCAGCGAGTCGGTCGTACGACCGATGCCGACGTTTTTGAAGAGGCGGTTGATGTAGGGAATCTTGCTGAGGATCGGCACGCCAAACTCGTTGCGGCCCTCGCGGAGCCGCTTGATGCCGCCGAGCAGCACCGTGCCGCCGTCGGGCACACTCACCGTCGTCGTGACGGTCGTGAAAAGGAATTCGGGCTGCTGGAT
>CAMCYH010000034.1 GCA_945883745.1 Candidatus Kuenenia stuttgartensis | reverse complement strand
GGTGCGACGATCCTGGCGGAGCGCCTTCTTCTTCTCGATCCTCAGGATGCTCCAACTGAAGACGGCCCCCAGCGGACCGGAAAGCAACGCCGGCAGGAGCACGAGGTTGCCCACCAGGGCGACGGTCAGCATCGAGAGCATCATGTAGCCGAACCGCTGCGTCGGCCCGAACGGAGAGAGCGAGAAGACGGCCAGCCCGATGCCGATCACGCCCCAGCTCTGGTACATCGCCCGAGCGCAACCCTTGTAGGCGAGCATTGTGGCCTGCTTGCGGTCGAGGCCGTCGGCGATGCCCCGACGAAACCAGAGCATGAAGTGGACGACGTCATCGACCGTCACGCCCAGCGCCACGCTCGGCGCCATCACCGTGCCGATGTCGATCAGCAGCGTGCCGATATCGTAGGTCTTGAGCAGCGAGTTGCCCCAGCCCATGCCTCCAAAGACGACGACCGCCGGAAACGCCGCCGGCAGAAGGAGCACGAGGCCGGCCGAGGCCGCCCGACAGAGCACGATCATCACCGCCACGATGATCGCGAAGTCCCAAATGAAACCGATCTTGAGGCCGTCGAGGAGCGAGTGCTGCGCCTTGTAGACCAGCGGCACGAGCCCCGTGTAATCGACCGACACGCCCTCCACGCCTTCGGCCTTCAAGGCGGCGAGGATTGGGTCGATCTTCTTTTGGAGGTCGGCCTTGAAGAGGGCGTAGTCGACCTCCTTGGTGGCACTCACGCGAGCACTGATCCGCCAGAGTTCTTGGTCGATCGGGTCGCCATCGGGTGTCTGCTTCGCCTCCCGGAGGTAGTCGCCGGCCAGGAACTCGTGGCGGTGGGCGATGAGCCGTTTGTTGAGCACGCTGCGGCGGGTGCGGGCCCCGAGACCGAAGGCCCGTGCCGCCGCGCCGCCCATGCCTTCACCGCCGCCCCCCGTGTCGAGGCTGCGGCCGAAAGTGACGGTGGAGAGCGAGCTTCCCACCTCTTCCAAGCCGCCGATCTCCCGCTGAATTTCACCGACCAGTTCCATCCGCTCGAGAAAGTTGAGATCGCAGGTCTGCTGATCGATGCGGATCAGGATCTCCATCGGCACCAAGGGCCCGAGCTTGTCTTCGAGCCAGGCATAGTCGAGGCGAATCCTTGCCTGGGGTGAGAAGAGCCGCATGAGCTGCACGCTGCTCTCCACCCGGGTCATGCCGTAGGCGAAGCCCGCCATCACCAGCAGACAGGCCGTAGCCACCAGACCGTTGTAGCGGGTGATCCACTGGCCGACCCGCCACCAGGGGCTCTCCTCGATCGGCTTCCAGCCGGAGTCTTCCTCGCCGTCGGCCAGCTTGCCGAGCCGCAGCCGCGGCGGAAACAGCTCCAGGGCTGCCGGCATGAACGTGATCAGGATCACGAAGCTCACCGCCACACCGATCGCCGAGAAGATGCCGAACATCTTGATCGGAACGAGCTCACTTACAGCCAGTGTGGCAAGACCGATGGCCGTGGTGCCGGTGGCCAACGACAGGGGCAGCAGAGCGTGGTGGACGGAACGGCCGGCCGCCCCTTCCTGCACACCCGTCTCGGCGAGCTGGTCGCGATAATAGTTGGCCAGGTGGATCGCGCCGCTGGTGGTCGCCACGTATACGAGCGACGGCATCGTGAGCAGGATTGCGTCGACGGGATAGCCCGAGTACCAGACGATCGCCAGACTGGCGAACATGCTGTAGACGCCGGAGGCGAGCACCAGCAACACCAACGCCTTGCTCTTGAGGCTCCACCAGCTCACGAAGAAGCCAACGACGAGCGACAGGCCAAACAGGATCGTGACGCTCGTCTGGCCTGCCCGGTCGATCGACACGTTGTCGACCGGTGGCCCGCCCATGTGAATGTCCTTTTCGGGGACACCGCATTCCGCGACCGCCACGTCCTTGATGGTGTCGATCGTTTTGTGCAGGTTGGCCCGGGCCGCGTCGGAGAGCGTGAGGACCAGGCAGGTCTGCCGCTGGTCGATGTCGTCGGGCTCGTCTGCCGGTGCCGCCCCGATGATGGCGCCGGTAAGCCTCTGCACCGCCTCTTCCCGCTCGAGGTTGAGCGGCGGGGAGGTCATCTGGGCGACGGCCCGCGGGCCGGTCTGAGCCGTCTTAAAGAAGAGTGGCCGCTCGATCCGGGACGCCTCCTCGGGGGGGGGCAGAAGCTTGCGGGCGAGGAGTTCCAGTCGCGGATCCGCCATCGTGCAGCCTTCCCAGCTGACGAGAATGAATTCCTCACCCTGAAAATTGCGGCGGAAAAAGCGGTAGGTCTGGGTCTCGGGATACTCCAGCGGCAGCCATCCCTTGACGTCGTTTCGATTGTTCCCCTTCGCCTTGATCGCCCCAACCACCACCATGGGCAGCAGGAAGACCAGGACCGCCATAATCCAGACGCTGTATCGCTGGTAAAAATTGGGGCCGTGGTTCGAGCCGTGGGGTGACGTCATGTCAGAAAGCTGGAACCCAGGGGAGCAGGAAGGGGGCCGACCCGCCTTAGGTCAGCCTCTCGAGACCTACAACGGTACAGGTCATTCCGGAGCCAGTCCATACGGATCACCGGCCCGTA
Organism: Candidatus Kuenenia stuttgartensis; assembly: GCA_945883745.1. GTDB lineage: Bacteria > Planctomycetota > Planctomycetia > Pirellulales > UBA1268 > CACORA01. The sequence continues at coordinate 28,454 of CAMCYH010000034.1, read as the reverse complement.
GGGCATTTTTTTGGCTGAGCTGCTCGCCACAAGTGGTTTCCCTGGAACACTTTCCGTCGATCACGGAGATGTCGCGACCGATACGACCCGGCCCGTGACGCGTCAAATCATGCGGGTGGGGCAGTTTCGGCAGCCTCAAAACCGCAGATTTTGTGCGAACCGTCGCAGAACGGGCGACTCCCACTGTGGCCGCAGCGGCACAACGCCACCGCCCGCTTGTGCTCCGGCAGAGGAAAGGCCTGCCCGAGATGATCGGTCACACGGATCTGTAACTGCTCACCCGCCGCCTCCGCGGGCATCTCCACCACGAGCGGGCCATGCTCGCGGCAACGAATCGTCACGACCCCCGGCGGCGTCCGTGGTGTGTCAGCAAGATCTTTCACGTCGTCACGCCCTCTCATCCGCCCTAGGGCTGCTCTCCTGAGGCTGGCTTCGCCGCGGCCTCCGCCACCTCGACACGCAGCCGCACCCGCGCCGGTGCCCCAGGGACCTCGGCAGCTGCCGGCACCCGCGCAGCCGCCTCAGCTGCCGGTGTTCCCTGGGACACGCCCGCCAGGAGGGCCGGGGCGTTGACCTCAAGCATCGCTGGCGATGCGATGAGCCGATCGAGAAGGGCATCGACGTCCGCCGGTGGGCCGGAGACGGCCAGACTGTCGATCACGGCATCCGATTCTGTCGCGCCGTCGCGATCACTCTCGATACGGAGACCGCTGGCCGCCAGCAAAGATTCGAGGCGGTCGCGGCCCTGCTGATCGCGAATCACCACCCGGATCGAGAGCTGGTCGCTCGGCACGGTGGCTGTCGATGTGATCCGCCGCACTCCGGCCGATCCCGCGACGGCATCGTCAATCCGATTTGCCTCAGCCCACACATCGACTGCGCGCCGCACGGCTGCCACCTGTTCGGCATCGCGACTTGGCTGGGGCTGCGGACGATTGACCAGAAATGCGAGCACACCGCCCGCCGCCAACGCGATGACAAACGCCTGCGCGAGCGCGGGCCGACCGAAGGGCTTCGGCAGCGGATGGTGCGACGCCTCTTCGGCATCGACACGGGCCTCGGCTCGCTCCTCGGCGAGCCGTTCCGTCTCCAGTCGCTGCCACTCAGCCTCGAGGGCCGGGTCGAGATCCGGGGTTTGCTTGCGGTCGTTGGAATCGCTCATGACGCCTCACAAAGAAACGTCAGCGGAACACATTCGACCGTGTCGTGCAATCCACCACCACAAGGCCGTGGCCAGCAGGAGCAGACCCACTGAGATCAGTTGCGAGATCGACAGCGGTGTGCCAAGCGCTGGCGGTTCGTCGACACGAATCTGCTCCAGCAGAATCCGTGACAGAGGATGGAGGGTCAGGACCAGGGCAAACACTTCCCCCTGCCGCCGTGCAAACGGTGTGAAGGCCACGGCGAGCCAGGCAAGCAGCGCCGCATCGATCGCGGCGTACAGCTGCGCAGGATGCACCGGTAGGCTCCACGAGACCGGCTCGTTGGCCACCGGTGGCGGCAGCAGGCCCCGCTGCAGCTGATCGATCCATGGAGGACTCTCCGGCGGAAACCGCACGGCCCACGGCAAGTCACAGGGACCGCCATAGCAGCAACCGTTGAGAAAGCAGCCGATCCGGCCCACCGCCAGGCCGACAAGCATCCCGGGGACGATACAGTCGGCCATCCGCAACAGCGGCAGCCCTCGCCGCTTCGCAAACCACCAGGCGGCGATGCCCGCGGCAGGCAGCGATCCAAAAACCACGAGTCCACCGGCCGGGATATTGATCGCGTCGAGAAGTCCATCGCGAAGCGGACGGCCCGGCGGAAAAAACGTCGCGTGATATTCGATCACGTAGAAGAGCCGCGCCCCGACGATACCCGCCAGGAAGATTTCCATCCCCAGGGCAAGGATTGTGTCGGCATCGAAGCCCATTCCGCGACCACGGGTGATCGAGAGCCAGATTCCGGCAGCCGCGGCCAGGAGGAGCATCACGCCATATCCGCGGATCGGCACCCCCTGCCCGTCGTCGAGCGTCGGAAGCACGATCGCGACGAGCACCGCCGCCACGAGCAGCGGTCCGCCGAGCAGCGACACCGCGGCCTGCCAGCCCTGTCGTGCAGCAGTCGTCACGAAGAGCACCGTCCCGAGAGCCACGACCACCGCCAACAGGATGCCAAATCCGAAAAGAGGCAGGGATTCTGAACCGAAGGAGATCCGCGACGGAATGTGGAAGAGCGTGGTGAGCATCAGCGAGCCGCCCGGGCGGGCAACAGTCGGTTGTCAATCAGGCGCGTCGATCCCAGGCGACCGGCCACGAGGGCGATCGAGTCGGCATCTGGTGTGGGGGGAGCAAGCGACTCCGCGTCGACGACCGCTGCGTAGTCGATCGCGATGCCCCGCCGCTCCAACGTCTCGCGCATGGCTGCCTCGATCTCGGCGACCGACCGGCCAGATCGCCAGCCTTCCTCGGCTCGGATCAAGGATTCAGAGACCGCCACCGCGCGAGTCCGCTCGGTGTCTGAGAGGTACGCATTGCGGGAACTCATCGCCAGTCCATCCGGCTCGCGGACGGTTGGGCAGACCACGATCTCGATCGGTACCGCGAGGTCACGCACCATGCGCATGACGACCCGCGTCTGCTGCCAATCCTTGGCCCCGAAGTAGGCGGCCTGAGACGGCACCATCTGAAACAGTGTGAGGACAACCGTGGCGACACCGGCAAAGTGGCCGGGCCGGATGACGCCCTCGAACGGCGCAGCCGGCCCGGAGACCACCACCTGCGTCGCATTCCCAGGCGGATACATGGCCGCCGCATCAGGGGCGAACACCCAGGCGACCCGATGCGGTTCGAGGAGGCGGCAGTCGGCCTGCAGTGGCCGTGGGTAGCGGTCAAAATCCTCGTGCGGCCCAAACTGGGTCGGGTTCACGAAAATCGACACCGCGACGTCGTCGCAATCCGTGCCAGCCCGCTCCACCAGGCTGACATGCCCGGCATGCAGGGCGCCCATCGTGGGAACAAACCCGACCCGCCGGCCAGCTCCACGCGCAGCCAGCACCCGCTCCCGCATCACCACCGGGTCCCGAATGAGTTCGGCCATCACTCACACCATCGCTTCCACGGCTGCCAAGGCGTCGGTCGCCGCCCGGCGCGGATCAGTGGCATCGATGAAGACAATGGCCTTCGCCTTGAGAGGTGACCGATACTCCGGGTCTCGGACCGCAGTGATCAGGCTCTCCTGCAGCCGCGCCTGCCAGGCATCGGCGGCGAGCTTCGTGACGGGTGCCACCAAGACGAGTAGCGCGTGCGGAGCGGGCAACTCGGCCACCGCCCGCACAAACTGTGTTTCCAGGCGGGACAGTGGTTCTTCTGGAAGTGACTGTCGCGCTGCAATCATGAGCGTTTCCATCCAAAAGTCGGAGACGATGCCGTGAGCCGAAGCGTCACAATCAATCTCGTCCATCGCCGCCCGCCATGCTGAGAGCGTGCCGCACCACTCAGGGGCGGAGGCAGCGGCTGCCGGCAGCGGCCGCGGGGCGGCCACAAAGCAGCCCAGAGATGATTCGCTCACCGCGCGAGCCACATCAGCCACACCGCTGGCCGGCACCCCGACAACAGCCACGTGTGGCCGCGGCGCGGAGATGCTCGCCAGCATTTCGTCGAGCGTGCAGGCAGCCAGCGGGTGGACCGCTTTACCCGCGATCTCCACGCAGGGCTCGAGTACAAATCGGCGGGTCGACATCCGCGGGTGAGGCAGCGTGAGGCAGTCGGTATCGAGCACGATGTCATCGTAGAGCAGGAGATCGAGATCGACGGTCCGCGGGCCCCACCGCTCCTCACGGTTGCGGTGGAGCGTGTTTTCCACGGCGGTGAGCATGGAGAGCACTTCCTGCGGTGGCAGGTCGGTCTCGATGAGACAGGCCCCGTTGAGAAAGGCCTCTTGGCCGGATGGCCCACCGACAGGCACCGTCTCACGAAACCGACTCACGCCGACCAGCGTGACTCCCGGCATGAATCGCATCAATTCGATTGCGCGATCGAGTTGCTGCCGCCGGCGACCGAGATTCGAACCACATCCGATGAGGCATCGTGCCATGACCATTTCCGCGCGGCAGCATTGCCGATGCGGAATTGTACCCGTCCTGAGGGCCGATCCGGCAAGCGACCCTCGAAAAACTGAGCCCTCCAGGCATTCGAAAGCTGGGGGGGACATCCAGGCCACGACCAAAGTCGCCGACTGTCGATCCCTCCAGTCGTCGCCCCCCAAGATCTTCGAAATGAGTTCAGCGAATCCGTGATTTCAAAACCTCTGTTTCGAAATCGCGGGTGTGTTGCAGATGCTCCTTCACAAGACAGACTGACGAATCCCACGCGAGTCATCCGTGCATGCGTTCACGGATATGATCGCGACCCACAACTCATTCGCGGTTCATCAATGCTGTGGCGTCATTCTGTGATCGTTGCCAATGTTGTCAAGGACGCGGGCGATGGGACCAGCAACGCGCGGCACGCGCGATCGTTCTTTCCCGTTAAAACCCGCCATCGCATCCCCGGAAAAATTTTTTGCCAGCAGCGCATGCAGTCCGCGAGACGAACCTTCCTGACGAAGCCATCACTGCGATGCGATGAGGAGCCCGCCAAAAAGCCCGCGAATCCGAGCACAAATCACCGGCCTCTGGCAGACTGCTGTACGGCCACGTGCACCGCGCATGATCTCCACGGCTTTCGGATATGAACGAATTTTTTTCCCGTCCGGATGAAGATCCTGATTTTTCCGTTGATTCATCGACGGGTCTTGACGCTGGTGACGAAGGGCTTTCGGCAGCAGTCCCCGAGGCGGTTGACTCGCCCGCCGATGCGTTGGCCGACGACACGTATTGGTCCATTTCAAGGACACCCCTCACGAGCCTTGTTTTCTCGTTGCCGCTGGTGCTTGCCTACGAGGGAGGTGTGTTGCTGTTGGGCCACGGCACCCCGCGAAACGGCGCGGACGTGTGGCTGCGGCACCTGCTCGATCTGCTCGGGTTCGGTGCCTACTTTCTACTTCCACTCCTCACTGTCGTGGGCCTGCTGGCCTGGCATCATGTGGCCCACGACCGGTGGCACTTCAGCGCGGGCGTACTGCTGGGAATGGTGGCTGAAAGCCTGCTGTGGGCGTTTCTGCTGATTGGGATTGCCCGCCTGCAGGAGAGCCTCTGGCCGCTGGCCGTCGACCAAGGCCCCGTGGCTGGCCTCCTCGCCCGTTTCGTGGGCTTTTGCGGGGCTGGGCTCTACGAGGAAGTGCTGTTCCGGCTCCTGTTGCTGCCGGCGGTGATCTGGCTGTTGGAGCGGTGGGGGCACACGCGACTTTCGGCCGCCTCATGGGGCGTTCTGCTCACCAGCCTTGTGTTCAGCGCCGCGCACTATGTCGGCCCGCTGGGCGACACATTCGCTCTCTACAGTTTCACCTTTCGCACGCTGGCAGGCCTGTTTTTTTCACTCGTCTTCCTGACCCGCGGCTTTGGGATCGCCGCCGGCGCACACGCTGCCTACGACCTGCTGGTGGGACTCGCGTAGAATGCCCGTGTGGTTCGCGGCTTTTGTCCGTTTCGTTGAAGATTTTTATACTTGGACCATTCGAGATGGTGCACAATTCAACGGCTGATGCCGTTCACGAGTGGTGTGGAGTGTTGTTTTGCTCTCGGTTCGACCCAAAGTCACTGATCTGGTTTTTCAGCTCTACGGACGGGCGCTCCACCCCGAGCTCTTCGAGATTCATGCCAGCCGCAGCATTGACCGCGGCGGCTATTCGGTGGTGGTTTCAATCACGACGACGGGCCACGTGATCACCTGGCGAAAAGACGGGCTTACACTGACGGAGATCGCGACCGCAGCCAGTGAACCCTTGCCTCAGAAGCGGCGGCTCATCTCCCATCGCCTGGCCGGCGACCACTCCGATCGGATGGAATGTCGCGGCGGCATCACGTACCAGACCTGCTTCCAACTCGAGTCGATCGCCCCCGACGCGTTTTGGGGATTTCAGCAGGAGTTGGTCGTGGAGGGATCGAAGCAGGGGCTGCTGCACCGCTTCGAGTCGGGCGGCCGCATGGCTCTGGGCGCGGTGAGCCTGATCACGCTCGAGACACGGGCCCGGAGCCTGCTCATACAATGCTTTCATACGTTTCCCGATGACATGTCGGTAGTGAAGACCCAGTCGATCTTTGAATGCCCCTCGTCCACCGAGGCGGCCTGAAGGACGGCGACGGAAACGCTCCCGACGCACCCGCTTTCCGCAGCAGAGGATGCCGCCCATGCCCCGACCGCAGCCCGCCGCCACCTCGCCGTCTGCCGCCCGGCGGAGTCGCGTGCTGATCGCCGATGACAACGAGCCGAATCGTGAACTCCTCGAAGCCTATTTGGCCGATCTCGATTGTGAGATCGCCACCGCGGTCGACGGTGCCGACACACTCGACCAAGTGGCCTCATTTCAGCCCGACGTGATCCTCCTCGACGTGATGATGCCGAAGCTCTCTGGCTTCGAGGTCTGCCAGCGGCTCAAGGGCGATCCGAGCAGCAGCCCGATCATGATCCTGATGGTGACGGCCCTCGGCGAACTCGGCGACATCGAACGAGCTGTGGAGGCCGGCACCGACGACTTTCTCTCCAAGCCCGTGAACCGCGTGGAACTGGTCAAGCGGGTGGAAAACATGCTCAAGCTTCGGCACGTCAGCGACGAACTGGAGCGGCTGCGAAGCTACATCAGCACGATGGACGACGACCAGCCGCCGCGGTAGCGATCACTTTCGCAAGCCGACGTGCTCGAGCACGCGGACGGTGGCCGGTGACTTGTTGAGCACGTAGAGGTGAATTCCCGGCACGCCGCCGGCGATCAGTTCCTCCACCTGTCGGGCGGCAAAGGTGACGCCCGCCTCGAACTGAGCCGCCTCGTCATCGCCGGCCGCCTCGAAGGCCTGCGTAAACGCCTCGGGCAGGCGAGCCTTGCAGAGGCTCGCAATGCGACGAATCTGCGCGTAGTTGGTGACGGGCATCACGCCCGGCACGATCGGGGCCGTGATCCCCAGGGCTGTGCAGCGATCACGAAACCGAAAGAGATCGTCGTTGTCATAAAAAAGTTGCGTGATCACCACTTCGCCGCCGGCGTCACATTTCCGCTTCAGATTGTCGAGGTCGGCCGCAGGGCTCATGGCCTCCTGATGGGTTTCAGGATAGCCCGCTACCAGGAGGCCGAACTCGGGGAACTCGTCGCGGATAAGTGCCACCAGTTCGGATGCATAGCGAAAGCCGCCGGCTACCGGCGTGAAGGACGACTCGCCCTTGGGTGGATCCCCGCGCAGGGCGACGATCGCCGCCACGCCCGCGCTGCCAGCATCGTGGAGGTAGTCGCGGAGTTCATCCACGGAGCTCCCCACGCAGGTGAGGTGGCTGGCCACGGGGACGTCATGGCGGGCCCGCAGTCCCTTGAGCACATCGAGCGTGGTGCCCCGAGTCGATCCGCCAGCGCCGTACGTGCAGGTTATCAGTGCTGGCTCGAAGGCCATCAGGTCGTCGACCGTCCGCCACATCGCCGCCTCCGACTCCGGATTCTTGGGCGGGAAGAGCTCGAACGACAGGCCGAAGCGGCCGGTGAGATAGGCATCTTGAATGGACATGACCGTATTGTAGGAGCGGTCTTCATCCTGTCACGGTCAATCAGGCCGGACACACTGCCTCGAGCAGGTCGCGGTCGGCCGGCAAGATGCTGAGGCCGCGGCGTGCCATCATTCGCTCCAGCACGGTGGCTGCCTGGGCCGCCGTCGTCGCACTGCCCTGCACCCCACCCATGAGCTGGTTATGAAACGCCGGCACGACATCCGGCACGGCACCGCCGACCGTTGCGGCCACGCCGATGCGGCTCCCGCACGGCAACGATGTGTTGATGGCCGTCTTGGCAAGATCGCCGATCTGCGCCCCCAGGAACTGGCGGCCGGTGTCGACGGTCCCCGTCGGGTGCTTCAATCGGACGGTGCCGTAGCTCACCTTCAGGTTGCCGGTGATCGTACCGGCCGCGAGATTCACCCAGCTGCCGAGGTGGCTGTGGCCCAGGTAGCCGTCGTGGGGCTTGTTGGAAAAGGGTTCCATCACGCTGGCCTCGATCTCGCCCCCCACCCGACAGTGAGCGGCAATCGCGGCCGCCTCGCGGATCCATGCATGCGGATTGACACGAACCCCGGGGCCGATGAACACCGGGCCATCGAGGCAGACGAAGGGGCCGATGGTGGCGCCAGATTCCACGACGACCGGCCCGCGGCGGATGACGATCGGTTCGTGCAGCGTTACGTCGGCGGCAACGAAAAGCCCCGGCTGCACCTCATCGTAGCGACCGCTGTCGATCACCATCGCCAGGAGGCCGGGCATAGCCCATTCATGGGCGGTCACGATGTCGTGTGGTTCGTGCAGCAACTCCAGGCCGCAGTCGAGCGTGCCGAGTCCTAGCGCCGCAACGCCCTCGGGAGAACCGGTATCGATGAGATGACGCAGGGCGGCGTCATCAGCGCCGGCTCCGTCGGCCGTGCGATGGACAATGGCGGCGGCGATCGTGTCGCCGTCGCGCACGATGCCACGGTGGCCGGCCTCCACGAGGCTGCGGATGGCCACGATGGTTGCCCGACTCGGGACCACGCGGGCATTGACGATGACGGTGAGGGCCCCGTGACGCGACATGAGTGGCTCGTCGACTGGGGGCGCGGCGAGACCGCCCCAGAGCGTCACACGGCTGTCAGCGATGGCGGCCAGGTGTCGGGCAAGCGGGGGCCGCACGACGCGATGGACGCTTCCGATGTGACCGAGCGTCTGGCAGAGGGTTTGGGCCCCGATCGTGATGTCGCAGGCGGGACGGAGGGTCGTAAGGGGCCAGAGTCGTTCAACGCCGGTATCTTCGAAAACGATCACCTGCATGCAGAAGGTCCTCGCCAGAGGTGGTAGGCAAAACCCTACCATGAGTGATTGCCCGGCGTGGAGGCCAGTGCTGGCAAAACGTCGCCGGGGGGCGTAGTCTCTCGAAGGCCTACCCCTTCTCATGAGCCGGAGTGGCGGAATGGCAGACGCGGCGGACTCAAAATCCGTTGCCCGCAAGGGCGTGTGGGTTCAAGTCCCACCTCCGGCATTGCAGCAAACAAGGCACAACGGCTGCGGGGAGCAGCGGGGACGCAATGCCGGTCCGTGCGTCATCCCGCGGGCTTGCGCCCAGCGGCTGAATGGTAAATGGGCTTGCGTCCTGCGGTTACCGGGAAATGCCTGCAGAACGAGCCTCAGGCGGGGACTCCTTCGTCAGGCGAATGACGAAGGAGTTCTCCACATCGTTCTTCACGGTCGTAAAAAGCCCCGAGGTGGTCGTGTCGGCAAATCGTTCGGGCAGGGCGCTGACCATTTCCGGCTCCCCGGGGAAGCCGGGAAATTCTGGGCCGCCCTCGTATGCCGTTCCCTCGATGATGCGACCCGTGGGCACCATCTTCTGCACGGTAATCTGATGCCTCCCCGCCGCCGCCCCATAGCCGTCATTGAACGTCCGCAGCCAGAAGCGGCCTTCCACGTCGGTGGTTCCCACGGCCGAGTAGGAATACCCCGTGGCCTCGACCGTCGTGTGAAACACCACGATCGCATCCACCACCGGCTCCTCCTCGTACAGCACACGACCGCTGGCGGGATAGGTCACGGGCCGTACCCGCCGCCAGTAGTCGTCCTCTTGCTTCGGCTGCAAGCGGGCCAGCATCGGCATGCCGAACATGATCAAAACCGCGATCACCGCTGCCAGCGGCAGGTGCGCGAAGCGAGAGTCTTTCATAGGGCTCGGGCGAGAGAATCGATGACCATTTGCAGAATGGTTATCCGCAGCATGAGTCAGACCCATGATCACTTGTGATCGCGAGCCTGCTCCCCCCGGGGAGTCTAGCATGCCCTTTCATATCCGTCGCCGACGTGGCGACGGATATGATCCCGCAGCGATCCGGTCAGGGCCCTTACTTGAGCTGCTTGAGGTAGGCCACGACATCGAGGAACTCGTTGGGCGACAGGGTCGCCGCCAATCCCTCCGGCATGCTGCTCTGCCGCAATTTCGCCCGCTCATCGATCTCGGCCACGGGGATCGCCTTGGTCGTCTTGCCGTCGAAGATGACCACTTCTTCGGGCGTCTCCTTCACGAGGAGTCCCGTGATGCTACGGCCATCATCGGTGACAATGACGGTGGAGAGATACTTTTCGTCGATCTCGGCATTCGGGTCGATGATCGACTCGATGATCTTGTAGGGAGTCATCCGCTTGCCTACCTGGGTCATGTCAGGCCCGAAATCCGCCCCTTCACTCCCCACCTTGTGGCAATTGATGCAGACGCGACGAAACACCTGCCTGCCACTTTCCGGGCTGCCCCCCTTGACGTCGGCCAGCGCCGTCATCGCCTTGTTCCGCTCCTCATCCGAGCGGGGATCCTTGCTGATGAGCACGGCCAGGTGTGGCTGAATCTCCGCCGCCTTCTTGTCGAGGCCGAGCACACTGTCGAGGATCTTCGCCGCGGGGGATCCCTTGGTAACGAATGATCCCGCCTCGTAAGCCGCCTTCCAGACGGGGATCTGGGCGCCCAGCGCCGCGTCACACGTGTAGGCCACGTAGCGATCCTCTGGCTCGATGTTGGCGGCCGCCACGACGGCGCCCATCGAGTCGGACGTGCCAAAGAAACTCAGTCCTCGCACCGCCTCGGTCCGCACCCGCGGATGAGGATCCTTCGCCTGGGCGATGAGCTTCTGCTCGGCTCCGGTGATCCGTTCCCGCTCATCGGCGAGCACGCGGGTGGCAGCCGCCCGTGCGTCCGGCGTCTTGGCGGCGAGCAGCTCCACAAGCAGCGATTCGTCGACGGCATGAAAGGACTGCTGTAGCCAGAGTTGCTCTGTCTTCAGCCGGTCGATGGCAGGATCCGACCCGTTGCGGGCCACCCAGGCCTTCGCCTCCGCCAGCACCTCCGCCGGTGGTCGCGACTGGAGATCGGCGCGGACCCGGTAGCGGGTCCGCCACTCCGGTGCCTTCAGCTGCTCGAGCACCTCGGCCGTCGACCTGCCGGCCTGTGTCTGTGGCTCCAGCAGCGGCTTCTTCGTGTAGACGAGCCGATAGATCCGCCCATGCCTCTTGTCACGATTGGGATCCCGCTGGCTGTACTGCATATGGCCGATGAGTGGATTTGCCCAGTCGCCAAACCAGAGCGCCCCATCCGGACCGATCTGCGGATCGACCGGCCGAAAATGCTTGTCGGTGCTCTTGATGAGATCGAAGGGCGTGTCTTTGTTGGCGGGATCGTGTCGCACCCGCACCCCCTTGTAGCCAGCGCCGTCGTCGGAAATCTTCCAGCGGGGCATGCCGTTGGTGTTGATCACGCAGGCGTAGATGAAGTCATCCTGCACCTCGTCGGGGAACTGACGGGTCCGCAGGTATTCGCTGCCGACCACGGGCCGCATCCGCTCGGTATCGAAGACCGGGTTCATGCCCTTGCGACCGCCGTACTGGGCGCCGGAGAGGGGCGTGTCCCAGTGCTGGCTGGCGCCGGTGCCGTCGCCACTGATGCCCTGCCCCCATTCGTTGAAGACATAACACCAGCCGTTGCCATAGCCGGGCGTCTTGAAGTGGCGGATCTTCCAGGTCCGCGGATCGAGCACATAAGCGCCGGAGGCGCCGAAGTTGCGGAACGGCCCCCACGGCGTCTCGAGCGCCGTGCTCATCGCCACGCCCTCAAGCATGTGCAGCAGGCCCGCAGGGCTCGCCTCGAACGCCCCAGCCGTGTGGTGCGTATCTTCCGTGGCGAACCCGTCGAGCACATGCACGACGAGATCGGCCTTGTCGTCGCCATCGGTGTCTTTGAGCCACAGCATCCGCGGCTGGTCCATCACCAGCACGCCGCCGTTGAAGAATTGAAAGCCCGTCGGGCAGTGGAGTTTGTCATAGAAGACCGTACTTTTGTCGGCCTTCTCGTCGCCGTCAGTGTCTTCGAGGATCACGAGTTTGTCCTGCGGCGGCGGGTCACCAGGCAGCCACTGCGGGTAACTCGGCATCGTGGAGACCCACAATCGTCCCTGGGAATCAAACGCCATCTGTACCGGATTCGCGATCTCGGGAAACTTCGATTCATCGGCGAAGAGCCGGATCTCGAAGCCCTCCGGCACGGTGCAGGTCTTGATGAGTTGCTCGGGCGGCAGAATCGCAGGCCCGCCCTCGGGATTTTCACTGTAGGCCTGCCTTGGCTCACCAAATCGGGTCTCCGGCTTGAAGAGGTCGCCGGTGGCGGAGTCGTCGGGCGTCGCCGACACGGGCTTCCCGGCCGCGAGGTCCCAAATCCGTCCGTCGCGGACTGCCGCCATCTTGCGGATCTTCACGTACTCGCGGGGAAAGGTTTCCGTGTCCCAGGTGCGGCGGCCGCCATAGACATACCAGCCGTTAACCATCCGGTAGTCCTGGAGGTGTACCCACGACTTGTCGTTCACCGCCGCCTTGAGCCTGGCAAACGCCTGCTCGTTCAACTGGCTCGACGGTGAGCCAAACAGTGCCCGGTCGAGCACCTCGCCAACGACGCGGTCCCCCGCCTCGTTCACGTGGCAGCCGTTGATCGTGTGCTGCATGCCGGGCTGGGCGGAAAATGCCTCGCGCGTGGCGTCGAACAGGTCGACGAACGCGATCCCTCGCGCAGCCGCGACCTCACGAGCAGCGTCGCGATAGGCCGCGAGGTTCGCGTTCTGCGCGTCGGCATCCGGCAAGAGGGGATCACCCGTCGACTCCACGGCGATCGGCGACACGATCACAAACCGCGGCGCCGCCTTCGTGTCGTCGCGAGGATAGGCCTTGGCCAGATCATCAAGAAGTTTGCTGTAGTCGGCCTTGAACTTCGCCACACCGGCTGGCCCGGCGAACGACTCATTGAATCCGAAAAACAGCAGATACGTGTCGGCTCCGAAGGCGGCGACCGGATCATCGAGCTTCGTGTAATCGCTGGCGCGTTGCCGGTTGGCCACCTCGTCCGCCGGACGGGCAAAGTTGCGAAACACGAGCTTCTTGCCTGGAAACCGCTGATGAAGCAGCGACTCGAAGTGGCCGAAGAGGCTCATCCGCTCAGCCGTCGAGTTGCCGAGCAAGGCGATCCGTTCGCCGTCGATGAATTCCAGCGGCAGCCGGCTGGCGGGCAACGACGGTCGGACGGGCCGCGGCGGAATGGCGAGCATCTCGCGGGCAGTCTTCAGCGGATCGGTCGCTGCCGGCTCAGGCTTTTTTTCGTTGCCGAACGAGGTCAGCGTCAGCCCCGTCAGACCAACCGTCACAACGGCAGCCGCAGTCCACTGCGCACATCGCATGATGCACTCTCCATGAGGAAATCACCGTCACCCGAAGGCAGGCGACGGTATGTCAGGATACACACCAACCGGGCGTTCTTCTGCCGCTGGCTGCTACGCCAGCAGGTCGTGGACCACGCGAGCGTGTTCCACGCCTGTCAGCCGTTGATCGAGCCCGAGATACCGATAGGTAAACCGCTCGTGATCGAAACCGAGCAGATGCATGACCGTGGCGTGGAAATCGCGAATATGCACCGGATCCTTCACGATGTTGTAGGAGAAGTCGTCGGTCTCTCCGTGGATCGTGCCCCCCTTGGCTCCCCCGCCGGCCATCCACATCGTGAAGCAGCGAGGATGGTGGTCGCGACCATAATTTTCCTTAGAGAGGCCGCCCTGCGAGTAGATCGTGCGGCCGAACTCACCCCCCCAGACGATGAGCGTCTCGTCGAGCAGGCCGCGGGCCTTGAGGTCGCTCACGAGACCGTAGCAGGCCTGGTCGATGTCGCGACACTGGTTGGGCAACCGGCCGCCAACGTCGGCGTGGGTATCCCAATGATTCAGATAGAGCTGCACAAACCGCACGCCCCGCTCCACCATGCGCCGGGCCATGAGCACCGAGTTGGCGAATGAGCCGGGCGTCTTCACCTGATCCCCGTACATCGCCAGCGTGGTTTCGGCCTCGCCGGAGAGGTCGGTGAGCTCCGGCACGCTGGCCTGCATGCGGTAGGCCATCTCGTACTGAGCGATCCGGGTGCGGGTCTCGGGGTCGCCGATCTGCTCGAGTGTTCGCTGATTGAGGGCCTGCAGGCCGTCCAGCGTCTTGCGCCGCACTTCCTTCGGCACGCCCGGAGGGTTGTTGATGTAGAGAATCGGGTCGCCGGCGCTACGAAAACTCACACCGGAATACTCGCCGGGCAGGAAGCCGCTCGACCAGAGTCGGGCGCCGATCGCCTGCGGCTGGGCCGGCTTGCTCGAACGTGCCACGAGCACCACGAACGTCGGCAGGTCGTGATTCAGACTACCGAGGCCGTAGCTTGTCCAGGAGCCGAGGCAGGGGCGGCCAGAGATCTGGTTGCCCGTCTGCATGTAGGTGATCGCCGGCTCGTGGTTGATCGCTTCCGTGTGCATGCTCCTGATGAAGCACATCTCGTCGACCATCTTGGCCGTCCACGGGAGGAGTTCGCTCACCCACATGCCCGATTCGCCATGCTGGGCAAACTTGAACTTCGACGGCGCGATCGGAAACCGTGACTGCCCGCTCGTCATCGTGGTGAGCCGTTGACCGTTGCGGACGCTCTCCGGCAGGTCCTTGTCGTACCAATCGTTCATGACGGGCTTGTAGTCGAAGAGATCCTGCTGAGGCGGCCCCCCGACCATGTGCAGGTAGATCACGTGCTTGGCCTTCGGTGCGAAGTGGGGCCCGATGGCCCCCGCCACCTGGTCGATGCCGGCCGCCGGAGCCGTGGAGGCATTGCCGAGGGCCATGGACTGACCGGCGAGCGTGGCAAGGGCCGCACCACCGAGCAGATGGCTGCCCCGCTCGAAGAAGCGACGCCGCGTGAGGTTGAGACCGAGTTCGTCGAGGGGCGAGCGAATGGGGAGATTCATGGGCGTAACGCCTTTCCTTACTTGCAGAGCACTTCGTCGAGGTTCATGAGCTGGTTGGTGAGCATCGTCCAGGCGGCCAACGCCGTTGGGTCATACGCCCCCGGCTTCGATGCGCCGACCGTGATCAACTGCTTGGCGTCGTCGGGATGATCTTTGTAGAAGGCCGCCAGTTCGGCGAGTGACTTCTTCGCGATCGTCTTCTCCTCGGCCGAGAAGGGCCGGGCAATGAGCCGCTCGGTGAGAAAATCAATTCGATCGTCGTCGGTGCCGCCGCCGATCTGCAGCGAGCGTTCGGCGAGCATCCGCGCTGCCTCGATAAACTGTGGGTCGTTGAGCGTGACGAGTGCCTGCAGGGGGGTATTGGTCCGCTCCCGCTTCACCGTGCAGTTCTCGCGCGACGGGGCGTTGAGAATTTCCATCGAGGCCGGCGGTGCCGACCTCTTCCAAAACCAGTACATGCTGCGGCGATAGAGGCTCTCACCGGAGTCGGGCTGGTAGCGACTCGTATTGCCTCCCATCGACACTGCCTCCCACACACCCTCAGGCTGGTAGGGCTTCACGCTCGGGCCCCCGATCTTCTTGACCAGCAGGCCGCTGGCGGCGAGGGCGTGGTCACGGACCATCTCCGCATCCATTCGGAAGCGGGGGCCCCGCGACACCAGCCGATTGGCGTTGTCTTTCTTGAGCTTCTCGGGCGTCGTCGCAGCGGTTTGCCGGTAGGCGGCGCTGGTCACCATGAGACGAAACAGGTCCTTCACGTCCCAGCCACTCTCCCGAAACTCGATCGCCAGCCAGTCGAGCAGGTCGGGGTGGCTCGGCAGTTCGCCCGTAATTCCAAAGTCGCCGGTCGTGGCCACGAGCCCCGTGCCAAACACCTCCTGCCAGAAACGATTCACCGTCACGCGACTGGTGAGCGGATGCTCCTGGAGCAGGAGCCACTTGGCCAATCCGAGTCGGTTTTTTGGCAGGTCTTCCGGAAAGGCCGGCAGCATGTCGGGCGTGCTGGGCATCACCTCTTCGCCACGCTGGTCGTACTCACCACGATTCAGCACATGGGCCTTGGCCATCTCGTTCTTTTCGTTCATGACGTGGGCCACGGTGCCCCGCTTGCGGATCGCCGCATGCTCCTGCTCGAGCGTGCTCAAGCCGCTCCTGGCTTTCTGGAAGGCTTCGTCGAAGGTCTCCAGCCACCAGTCGTAGATCTTGTCACCCGCCTTTACCCGCTCCTCCGACGGCATCTTCACGATGTCGGCGATGAGCTGGGCTCGAGAAAGGCCCTCGACCTCGCCGGCAGTGAGGGTCCGCCCCCAGATGGCGAGATTAGCCAGACCGACCGAGTGAGCCGTCGCTCCCTTTGACCGGCCGCCGATCACCAGCGGCACCTCGGTGCGGATCGTGCCCTTCTTGAACTTGTTGTTTTCGACGCTTGGCTTGGCCTGGAGTTTGCCGTCGTAATAGATCTTTACGCCCTCAGCCTTGCCCGACCCATCGTAGGAGACGGTGACGAGCGTCCAGGTGTCGGGCTTGAGCTGGTCCTTGGCCGTGACCTTGAGGGCGTCATCGGGCCAGGCGTGAACGAGGTGCAGCGCGATCCGCCGCCCCTGCACCCACACATCCCAGCCGCGGTGAGCATTGGCCTCGTCCATACGGGCCACGAGCGCATACGCCGTGTCGATGGCGGGCACCCGCACCCACATCGATACGCTGAAGGGCTGGTCGTGCTCGAAGTCACCGCTCGTAGAGAGCTCCGCCGCCTTGCCGTCGAGCAGCGCGGCAGACGCCCCGTTGGGACCGCTCTGCCATGTTGTCGACGCCGTGAGCGGCAGCTCCGTATCCTTGCCGATGAGCCGCGCCCGCACGGCGTTGCCCTGGCCTTCGGCGAAGGCCACATCGACAAGAGGCGTGTCCTGCGGGAGCGACTTGGCGGCGAGGTCGGGAGTGGCTGCCTTCAGAAAGTCGGCAAACTCGGCCTTCGCCGCGGCCTTGCGGGCATCGACAGCAGCCTTCGCGGGAGGCAGTTGCCGCTCCAGTTCGGCAAATCGCGGCCGATCCTCCGGCTTGGGCACCGGCAGGATCGGCGGCGTATCGTGGATGTTGCCATCCATCGCCCCCTGTGTCGTGTTATTGAAGAAGGCCGCCAGCTCGTAGAACTCTTTTTGAGACAGCGGATCGAATTTGTGGTTGTGGCAGACGGCACATCCCGTGGTCAGCCCCATCCACACGGCCGACGTCGTCTCCGTGCGGTCACGGGTATAGAGCACGAGGTACTCCTCGGCGATGACTCCCCCCTCATTCGTCGTCATGTTGCAGCGGTTGAAGCCGCTGGCAATCTGGTTGTCGAGGATCTGGGCGGGCGTGGCGGCAGGCCCGTGGTCCTGAACGAGGTCGCCGGCCAGCTGCAGGATCGTGAACTGGTCGAACGGCATGTTGCGATTGAAGGCGTTGATCACCCACTGGCGATAGGTCCACATCTCGCGGAAGTTGTCGAAGTGGATGCCGTGGGTGTCGGCATAGCGGGCGTAGTCGAGCCAGTGGCGGCCACGGTGCTCACCCCACTCGAGGCTCGCGAGGAGCGTGTCGACGAGTCGCTCATAGGCATCCGGGTGGGGGTCATGCACGAAGGCGTCGACAAGCGCCGGCTCGGGAGGCAGCCCGGTGAGGTCGAGTGAGACGCGACGGGCGAGCGTCTGACGATCTGCCTCGGCGGCGGGCGTGAGTCCCTCCCGCTCCAGTCGGGCGAGAATGAAGCGGTCGATTGGATTCCGCACCCAGCCCTCGTTCTTCACCGTCGGGAGTTCGGGCCGCTCCGGGGGAATAAACGACCAGTGCGGCTCATACTCCGCCCCCTCGGCGATCCAGCGCTTGAGCAGTTCCTTTTGCTCCGTAGTGAGCGTCTTCTTTATGGACGGCGGTGGCATCACCTCCTCGGGATCGTCGGAGAAGATGCGGTCAAGCATCACGCTCGAGTCGGGGTCACCGGGAGCGATCGCGCCACTTTCCACGGCGGCATCGCGCTGGTCGAGGCGGAGATCGGCCTTCCGGCCGGCACTGTCGGCTCCGTGACAGCCGAAGCAGTTTTCGACGAGGATTGAGCGAATGTGCTCGTTATAGGAAAGGGTGTCCGCCGGGGCTTGTAACGCCTTCTCGGCGGGCCCGTTGTCTTGGGGAGCCTCAGCGGCAGGCGCCTGCCGCTCGCCGCACGCGAGCGTTACGACACCAAGGACCAATCCGGATACGCAGCGGCGCAGCCGCTTTGACGAGGGTTCCATACACTCACTCCTGAGTTTTGTCGGAACACCCGCGTCGCCGTCCTACGGAGCCTGATGCTCGCAGACGCGGACCCTTGAGAAGGGTCGATCGGCGGGAGAAACATCACCATCCTATTATTACGCATCATTCGGGCGGGTCAAAGTCCGGGTGCGGGGCTCGTACGATGATGAAAATGAGGATAAACAGCGATTTCCGTCACCCGGGCGATTGTGGCGACGCCGGCTGGCACCCCAGCCCGCGGGCTTGCGCCCTGCGGCTATGTGGAACAGGTCCACGCATGTTTCACCCCCGCCCAGCCCCGGCCGCGAGCCCGGGGACCTGCGACCTGCGGCTACCTGTCCGCACAACCCGCATGAGGAACTACCGATGACCAGAATTTTTCAAAACGCTTCGCGCGGCTGTTTTGCTCGGGTCCTTATTGCCGTCCTTGGAGCCACCCTCACGATGCACACCACCGGAATGGCTGAAGAACCCCAGGGCCCGCGTGCCGCAACATGGATGTCGATTGAAAAAGCCTTGCAGGAGGGCAAGCCGAAGACGGCGGCAGGCCTCTTGAACGACGTCGAGCAGGCGGCCGCCGCAGACGACGCTTGGGCGGAAGCGGCCCGGGCGATCGCCACCAGGGTGCTTGCCGAAACAGGTGACCGCGCCCCGGACGAGCCTGAGCGACTGATCCGTCTGGCCGCAGCGGTCGAAACAGCGCCGCCTGAGACCCGCGGTGTCTTGCAGGCCATCCGGGCCAACTGGACCTGGCACTACTTTCTCATGAACCGCTGGCGATTCGCCCAGCGAACCGCCGGTGCTGCCCCCATCCACAGTCTGGCCGACATCGACTCCTGGGATCTGCCTGCGATCGTCGGCGAGACCAGAGCACGGTTTGCGGAGGCGCTCGCCGCCGAGGCGAATCTCCAGAAACTCCCCGTGGGCGACTGGTCGATGCTGATCCAGCCAGGCTCAATGCCCGATTCGTATCGACCGACAGTGTGGGATGTCGTAGCCCACGACGCCCTCGCCTTCGCCGCCTCAGGGGAACGGGGGCTCGCCGACCCTGAAGATACATTCGAGATCGGGGCGACAAGCCCCGCCCTCGACTCGGTCGACGCCTTTCGCCAGGCCGATCCGACCCAAATCACGACAGACGCCGACTCGCCTCTTCTCCAGACGTGGCAGCTGTTCCAAAAGCTCCTTGCCTTCCATGCCGCTGATGCTGACCGCACCGCTTTTCTCGCCACCGATCTCGATCGCATCCTGTGGGCGGCCGGTGCCGCGGTCGATGCCGGCGACGTGACGGTAGCCGACCGCAAGATCGAGGCACTCGAGGCCTTCATCACGCAGGCGGAGAAACATGAGCTCTCTTCACTGGCCCGCCATGCCCTCGCCGAAACGCTCAACGGGCAGGGAGATCGTGTCGCGGCGCGGGCGATCGCCGTCGCCGGCATGGAATCGCATCCCACAAGCGTGGGCGGAAGGCAGTGCAAAAATCTCATCACAACAATCGAAGCCAAGGAACTGTCGCTCGCCACCGAACGGGCTTGGGCCGCGCCATGGCCCACGATCCGGGTCTCGTACCGAAATTTGGCAAAGGTGCATCTCCGGCTTGCGAAGGCCGACTGGCTCGCGCGGCTGAAGGCGGGAAAGCCGCATTCCGCATGGCTCGACGACAACGACCGGGCGACGATTCTCGCCCTGCCGCCGGTCAAAACGTTCGCTGCCGATCTGCCCGCCACCGACGATTTCCAGTCCCGCAGCCACGATCTCCCGGTCACCCAGGCCTGCGATCCGCAGGGGCTCGAGCCGGGGGCCTACTGGCTGATCGCCAGCCACAAGCCCGACTTCGGTGGCGACGACAACGTGGTGAGCGCTACGCTCGTGTGGGTGTCGCGGCTGGCGATCGTCGCGGAGACCGGCGGAACGCTTGCCGGCCATGTCGTCGATCTCGCCTCCGGAGCGCCCGTCGCGGGAGCCAGTGTGATGGCCTGGGTTCGCGAGCAACGAGGCAACCCGCAGGCGTTCGCCGAGCAGGCCTCGGCCACCACCGATGCGGAGGGTCGCTATGAACTCAAGGCGGAGCAGGGCCGCGAAATCGTGCTCGTCGGCACTGCCACGCTCGACGGCAAGCGGCATACGATCCCGACCGACTCGACGCATGTCTGGCCGCAGCATGAAGCCGGCCCTAGCACCTCGGTCGTGCTGGTCACCGACCGTGGCATCCACCGCCCCGGCCAGATCGTCTTCTACAAGGGGATCGTCTGCTCGGCCGACCAGGCCAGCCGCGACTATCGGGCCCTCGCCGACCGTGGCATCACCGTTGCGCTCCGCGATGCCAATGGCCGCGAAGTGGCCCGCGGTCAGCACACGACCAATGCCGTCGGCTCCTTCCAGGGCACCTTGCCGATTCCCACCGGGGCGTTGCCCGGCCGCTGGATGCTCACGGCCGAGACGGCCGGCCACACCGGCGGCATCGGCGTGCAGGTGGAGGAATACAAACGGCCCAAGTTCCTGGTCGAGCTGGCCGCACCGAGCGAGGCCGTGCGACTCGGGGCGGAGGTGGCCGTGCCCGGCAAGGCCACGACCTACACGGGCCTGGCCGTGGCCGGGGCGAAGGTGAAGTGGCGGGTCGAACGTGAGATGCGGTTTCCGATCTGGTGCCGCTGGATCTTTCCGTGGCTGCCGTTTGACAGCCAGACCCGCAAGATCGCTCGTGGCACGGTGGTTACCGATGAAACTGGCAGCTTCACGATCCGATTTCCCGCGGCGCCCGACCGCAGCGTGCCCCGCGACAGCCTTCCTGTCTTCACCTATCGCATCGTGGCCGATGTGACCGACTCCGGTGGCGAGACGCGTTCTGACGAGCGACGAGTCTCCGCGGGCTACAACGACACCGAGGCGACCATTACTGTCGGTGATTGGCAGGCGGTCGGTGACGATGGCAAGGCGGCGGTCACCGTCTCAGTCTCCACGACGTCGCTCGATGGCGAGCCTCGCAGGGCTGCCGGCATGCTCACGATCCGCCGGCTCGTGCAGCCGGCAGAGATTCTCCGCGGTGATCTTCTCCATGACGGCCCACACCCGATGCCACGGCCGATGCGGGGCAGGGGGGCGAAGCCGGGCCGCCTGCCGAGCCCTGACCGCGAGACCGACCCAGCTGATCCGCGGACCTGGGCCGATGGTGAAGAGGTCTTTGCATCGCAGACCACGACGGACAAGGCAACCGGCAAGGCGACCACCACGGCCAGCCTGCCGGCAGGCATCTACCGGGCCACGATCACGCTTCCCGCCGTGGACGAAGCGCCGGCCGTTACGAGCCAGACCATCGTCGAGGTGATCGACCCCGCCGCCGATCGCTACCTCGTGAAACGGCCCTTCACGATGAAGGCGAAGCAGACGAGCGTCGGCCCGACCGAGGAATTCTCGGCGATCGTCGGCACCGGCTATGCGGCCGGTCGAGCGTGCATCGAGATCACGCAGGCCGGGAAACGCTTGAAGCGGTTTTGGACCGCGCCAGGCAAGACCCAGTGGCCGGTCGAGTTTACACCCACTGCTGACAACCGTGGCGGATTCACCGTGTCGGTATGGCTCGTTCGCGACGGCCGGCTTCACCGTGAGCAACGTGTGATCGACGTGCCGTGGACCGACAAGCAGCTCTCGGTCGAGTGGGAGCGGTTCACTCGCCGGCTCGAGCCGGCGGCACAGGAAGTCTGGCGGGCGCGGATCAAGAGTGTGGCCGATCCGCTTGCCGGGCCTGCGTCTCCTGCGGTCGCCGAAATGCTGGCGATGCTCTACGACCAGTCGCTCGACGCCCTCGCCCCGCACCAGTGGCCGGGCAACGGGCTGCAGACTCTCTTCCGACGGGAATGGGGCGGACCACAGGTGACCTTCACCAATGGGCAAGCGTCGCTCAACTCGATCCTCGGCTCGTGGCGGACTCCGTACGAAGGCGTGGCCATCTCGTACCGAGAGTTTCGCGAATGGTTTGGGCCACCGACTCGCGGTGGCTTCGGCGGCGGGAGGGGAAGGGCGATGAATCGCAAGGGGGGCATGGTCGCGATGGCGGCTCCACCCGCTGCCGCACTGGCAGCCGATGCGGCACCGGTGGAGGCTGAGATGAGGCGAAATGCCGCCCCGGTGACCGACAGTGACAAACAGTCTGGTGAAGCCGGTCCATCCTCGCCTGCGACGGCATCCGCTCCACCGCCGCGAAAAAATCTTGCTGAGACCGCCTTTTTTCTGCCGTCGCTGGTGAGCGACAAGGAGGGCATTGTGACGATCGAGTTCACCCTACCCGATACGCTTACCACCTGGCAGTTCAAGGGCCTCGCCCACGATGCGCTGCTCCGCAGTGGGACCATCACCGACTCGTGCATCACGGCCAAAGACCTTATGGTGGAGCCGCTCCTGCCGCGGTTTCTTCGTGAGGGAGACGTCGTGCAAATCCCCGTCAAGGTGAGCAACAGCTCCACCGGGCGGCTCGCCGGTGCGGTGCGGTTCTCGGTAGCCGACGCCCGCACGGGTGATGCCCGCGACACGCTGATCGACGGGCCGCGGGAACAGGCCTTCGATCTCGCCGCCGGTGAGTCGAAGCCGGCAGTGTTCACGGTGCGGGTGGCCGATGGCGCCGACGTGCTTCGGGTGCTCGCCGTCGGCACGGCGACGAATTCTGCCAAGCCGGCGAGCGACGGCGAGGAATCGCTCCTGCCGGTCCTGCGGCGGCGGGTGCCCGTCACCGAAACAATTCCGATCACGATCCGGGGACCCGGCGAGCGGAAGGTTTCGCTCGAGCGGCTCGTGAAGAGCGCGGGCACGGATATCGAAAGCCAGTCGCTTGTCGTGCAGGCCGCGTCGAACCCGGCCTGGTATGGCGTGCTCGCGCTGCCATCGATCATGGAGCAGGCTGACGAGAGTACCGAGACGCTCTTCACGCGGCTCTATGCGAATTCGCTGGCCCGGCACATTGCCACGCGGGATCCGCGGATCGAGCGGGTCTTCGCCCAGTGGAAGGGCACCGACGCTTTGGAAAGCCCACTTGAAAAGAACACGGACCTCATGCAGACGCTGCTCGCCGAGACGCCGTGGGTTCGCGATGCCGTCGACGAGAAAGAAGCCCGGGCTCGGATCGCGGTCCTCTTCGACGCCACCCGCACCGACAACGAGGTGAAGGCGGCACTGGCACGGTTGGAAACGCTCCGCAATGGCGACGGGGGCTGGCCGTGGTTTCCCGGCGGACGCACCTGCGACTCGGTGTCGCTCGGCATCATCGCCGGGTTTGGGC
Organism: Candidatus Kuenenia stuttgartensis; assembly: GCA_945883745.1. GTDB lineage: Bacteria > Planctomycetota > Planctomycetia > Pirellulales > UBA1268 > CACORA01. The sequence goes on along the minus strand of CAMCYH010000034.1, from coordinate 4,989 downwards.
GGCTCCGGGCGGCGGGCGTGGGGATCGACGTGCAGCCAGCGCTGGCCGCGCTGCCCTGGCTCGACGGCCGACTGATCGAGGAACGCGCACGGGCGCTCAAGCTCTGGGGTGACAAGCCTGAAGAAATGGTGCTCACGCCGATCGGTGCCTTCGCCCTCTACGCCCGCAGCTTCTTCGCAAAAGACGCGCCGCCCGAGGGCGAGGCGGCCGCGGCCCACCGCTGGGGGCTCGACGTCGGCACAAAGACCTGGATGAAGCTTGACCCGCGGCGGAGTCAGGGCCATCTGGCGATCGCGCTCAAGCGGGCTGGCGAGCGGCAGACCGCGCTCTCGATCATCGAAAGCCTCAGGCAGCGGGCCGTCGATGCCGACGTCAAGCCAAGTGGAGACGCTCACGCTGGTGAGGAGACGGACAACTGGCAGGGCATGTGGTGGCGAGATCGGCATCCCGGCTGGTGGAGCTGGGCCCATGCCCCGATCGAAACACAGTCGATCATGATCGAGGCCTTCGATGAGGTGGCGGGCGATGCCGATGCGGTCGAGGCGCTGAAGGCGTGGCTGCTGTCGCAAAAGCGGACAAGCCGGTGGCCGGGCAGCCGGGCGACGGCCGACGCCGTGGCCGCCCTCTTCGGCCGCGGCCAGGATCTGCTCGCCTCGCAGCAACTTGTCACCGTGACGATCGGTGGCGAAGTGGTACAGCCAGAGACGGTCGAGGCGGGCACCGGCTTCTTCGAGCAGCGGCTGGTCCGTAGAGAGATCACGCCGGCGATGGGCGAGATCGTGATGAAGAAGCCCGATGCAGGTCTCGCCTGGGGTGGTGTGCACTGGCAGTATCTCGACGACATTGCCAACGTGCCGGCGGCCGGCCGCGAGGAACTCGCCATCGAGAAAAAGCTGTTTGTGAAGCGGCAGACGAAGGCCGGGCCGGTGCTCGAGCCGCTTGCCACAGCCGGCGACGCAGCGGCCGCTGGTGCGGCCCAGATCGAACTGGGCGAGGAACTCGTCGTGCGGCTCGTGGTGACGAGCGACCGCGACTACGAGTTCCTCGAACTCTCCGACCACCGGCCGAGCCTCACCGAGCCGGTCGACGTGCTCTCCGGCTGGCGGTTCGGCGATGGGGCGGCCTGGTATCTCGCGATTCGCGACGCCTCGACACGGATGTTTTTCGAGCGACTGCCGCGGGGCACGCACGTGTTCGAGTATTCGCTTCGGGCGGCCCACCGGGGCGCAGCCTCGAGCGGCTTCGCCACGATCCAGAGCCGCTATGCCCCCGAGTTCTCCGCCCACTCGGCCAGCATCCCCGTTACCATTCGCTAACCCATGCCCAATCCCGATTCCTCCCTAACGAATGAACTCGCCCGCGAGCGGAACCGTGAGGCGGCCGACCGCACGCTCCTGGCCTGGGTGCGCACGAGCCTGGCGATGATCAGCCTCGGCTTCGGCATCGAGCGGTTGGGCCAGGCGGCTCTCGGCTTCGATGGGCCGCTGGTCGGCTTCTCACCGCTGAAGTCCCGAATCTTCGGCGCGGCCCTCATTCTGCTGGGTATCGCCGCCACGCTAGCCGGCATGTGGGAGCATCGCCACATGCTGAAGGCGATCAAGGACAGCGACTACCGCTATGCCGACCGGCCGCCGATCGCCCGCTACATGGGGCTGGCACTCGTGCTCGTCGGTCTCTCTGCCCTTGCCGTGATTTTTCTGTTTTGAGTACTGCTCTGACGGCAGTGCCAACGCCCATCCTAGGGCACCGGCACCAGCAAGACGGCGTCGGCATGGGCGAAGCCCTGGGCACCGTCGGTGCTGATCACCACGACGCAGCGTTCGCCCTTGTCGAGTCTGATTCGGCCGGCCGATCCAAAGCTCGCCTCCAGGGGCGGCGGCTGCTGCATATCAAACCGCACGCTCGCCCGCCCGGCTGCCGTCTCGACAAGCACGGGCACGGCTTTGCCGCGGTTCTCATGCGGCTGCCACGACACCAGCACGTCGTATGTCCCCGCAGCCGGGGCGCGAAGTTCATAGGTCGCCGTCGCGCCGCTATTGGCTCCGGCATAGTGGTAGCCATGAGCGATGAAGCCCTTGAGATTCTGCCCCTCGGTCCACGTCCCTTCGCGTGACGCCTCCCGATCGTCGCGAACGACCGCACCTTTGTCACGGGCAAGCTTCACAGGGTCGACGCCCGGCATCGGCCCGGTCGCATCAGCCAAGGGCAACGCATCGGCGGGGATCACGATCGGCGCGGCGAGCGTGGCCCGCCGAGCCTTGCCAGGCAGCTTCAAGAGTTCGTCCATCTCGCCCCAGTGGTGTTCGTAAACGCCCCGCGGCGTCGTGCCGTGCTTGACCGCCACGCTTGCCGCCTTGCCCACCACCTCGCCCATCATGCCGCAGGTCTTCATCACACGCACGGTGCCGAGGGCCTCGTGCGTCACCGAGATGCAGCGGCCGGCCATGAAGAGGTTGTCGACATCCTTGGAATAGAAACAGCGGTAGGGCACCGGGTAGCCGTAGGTGCGGTCGACCCGGCGGTCGTGCACCGCGATCGAGATGAACGGGTTGTCAGGGAACTTCTGGGCGTATTCCTCCTTGGGATAGTGGAGGTCGATCGACCACGTGCTCGGCACACAGCCGTCAGGAAACTCCCGCTTCGCCACGATGTCGTCCTGGGTGAGCACGACGTCGCCGAGGATCCGACGGCTCTCCCGCGGGCCGCCGATCGAGGCCACCCAGGTGAGCACGGCGCTGCGATGCTTGTCGGCACCGTCGCCATTCTTCATGGCGTTGAAGGCGCCGAAGACCGCCCGCAGGTTCCAGTCGCGAATGCCTTCGGCGTCAGCGAGCGGATCCTTGTCGAAGCCACTCTCCCAAAACCATTGGCCGTGGAAATCCCGCGGGTAGGGAAAATCGGCCATCGTAAGCGGCAGGGCCCACGGTGTTTCCGGGAAGGTCTGGGGCGACTCGCGTTCCGCCCAGGCCCACATGTTGCTCATCCCCATCCGGCCTTTCGGCTCCATCACGGTCTCGGCGCCGGCCAGATGGCCGATCGTGGCGTGCCCGGTGGCATCGCAGAAAAATGTGCCGCTGAACCGCAGTTCGCGACTCGTCCGCGTGTCGAGGCAGGTGACGCTCGTGATCCGCGGGCCGTCGCGGTCGACGGCAAAGGCATGCGTGTTCAAGAAGAGGTCGATGGTGGGTTCGGCCCGGACAACCGCTTCCTTCTTAGCATCCTCGAACTCCTCGTAGGTGCCGGGGCTCTTTTTCGCCTTGTCGGCAAACTCCTCGATGATCTCGCCGATTCGCGGATATTTGCCGCGGCGAATCAGCCCCATCGCCCACACGCGAACCTCGCTCGAGCCGTTGCCGCCGAGCACCGGCCGATCCTGGATGAGTGCGACCTTGAGCCCCAGGCGAGCGGCCGAGATCGCCGCACCCATGCCTGAGTAGCCGCCGCCGACCACGACGAGATCATAGGGCCCCTTCGTCTCGGCCTCGGCCGGCAGGCCGAGGGCGTCGCGGCGCCAGGCGGCGAGGATCGCCGAATCGTTGGGAGGTGGCTTGTCGTCGGTCGTAAACGCGATGCAGTCGCAGCGGCCATCGAAGCCGGTGAGGTCATGCAGGGTGATCGTCGCGTCGCCGGCAGCGACCTTTACCGTGCCGCCATCCTGCCAGCCCCACGTGGCTCCCTCGGTGCCGAAGGTCGCGGGAAGCGATGCGCCGTTCACAAGCACCTGAAACCGACCGGGAGTGCCGGGCGCCTGCCAGCGGGCGACCCAGTCTTTCGTCCGCACGAACACGCGATACGTGCCGCCCGCGGGAAACCTGACCGTCGTCGTGGCGTCGGCCACCGGTGTGCCGAGACCGTGCGCGAGCAGGTAGGGCGACCCCATCTCGCGGATGAACTGGGTATCGAGGCTCCAGCCACCGTGGTCAGCGAAACTCTCTGCCTCGACCAGAACCGTTGTGGCCTGGCACGGAGCAACGCACGCGTTGGCCACAGCCAAAAAACTGATGGCAGTCAGAAAAGGCTTGATCAACCGTGACATGAATTCAGGCTCCTGGGAAAAAGACAGTTACCATTCTGGCTGTCGCAAAGGGCACCACGCAAACCCGCGAAAAACCTTTGCAAAAGCGTCACTGTGACGGCCCTGTTGTACAACTCGTCTCAGCTATGAGGTCGTCCCCTACCCTCGCATTGCATCCGCTTGTCGCCGTGCTCGTGCCTGCGAGCACCGGCTGGGGCCGCAGCATCATCAGCGGCGTAGCGGCCTACGCCAATCGCCACGGCCCCTGGCATCTGTATGTCGAGCCTGAAGGTGAGCGGCAGCCACTGCCGCATGGCTGGAAGGGAGACGGCATCATCGCGCGGATCTCGACGCCCACGGTCGCGAAGGCGCTGCTCGGTGTGGGCTGCCCATTGGTGAACGTCTCCGGGATCACGCTTGAGGGCCTCAAAGCCCAGCCGCCGCGGGTGAGTTACGACCTGCGGGCCACCGGCAGCGAGCGTGTAGCCCTCGCTCGCGTTGCCAAAGAGGCCGAGGCCGTGGGCCCCTTGTTCGAGCAGGTAATCGACGAGCCGATCCTGGCTCGCGTAGTCGATGGAGCCGTCCGGGTGAAACGGCGTATTGACGATCGGGTAAACTCCGATGAGGGGCATGCTTTGCAGCTCGGGAGGTCGCGTGGCTTGGAGAAGAAACCAATTTTAGTCTACGACCCGTCACCGACGCGGATGCGGCAAAAACCTGCCAAAATACGTCACCGCTGATCTCGCCATCGTCCGCTATCCGGTTCAGATCATCGTGGTGATGCCCCTCTCTACGAACACACTCATGGCAAACATGGCAGATCGTTTTTTCGAGATCACCAACACCGTTGCCCTGCTGGCCTGGATCGTGCTGGTGCTTTTTCCCGGCCGAAGGGTCGTCTCGCATCTGCTCTGTGGGATCGTGGTGCCCGCTGCCCTGGCCGCCTCCTACGCGGCGGTGATCGGCTGGAAATT
>CAMCYH010000033.1 GCA_945883745.1 Candidatus Kuenenia stuttgartensis | reverse complement strand
CTGGGTCTGTGGAAGGTCGCCCGCCCCGACGCCGCCGCGCTCGTGGAGGAGGCGATTCGCGTCGGCTACCGGCACATTGACTCGGCGTGCGACTACGGCAACGAGGTGGAGGTGGGGCAGGGCATCCGCGCCGCGCTCGAACAGGGGCTCTGCCACCGGGAAGACCTTTGGGTCACGTCGAAACTCTGGAACACCTACCACGAGCCGCAGCATGTCAGGCCGGCGGTCGAACGGTCGCTCCGCGATCTCGGGCTCGACGAACTTGATCTCTATCTCGTGCACTTTCCAATCGCGCTCAAGTACGTGCCCTTCGAGACTCGCTATCCGCCCGAATGGGTTCACGATCCCGTTGCCAGTGAGCCCCGCATGGAGCCCATCCCCGTACCGCTGGCTGACACCTGGAGAGCCATGGAGGACCTGGTGTCGGCAGGCCTTGTCCGGCGGATCGGCCTCTGTAACTGTGGCATCGCCTTGATCCGCGACCTGCTGGCGGTATCCCGGATTCGTCCGGCCGTTTTGCAGGTGGAACTCCACCCCTTGCTCACGCAGGACAAACTGCTCAGGTTCTGTCGGGAATCAGCGGTCGCGGTGACGGCGTTTTCACCGCTCGGGGCGCCGTCCTACGTGCCGCTCGGCATGGCGACCGTGGCGGAGTCGGTGCTTGATCATCCGGTGGTGACGGGTATCGCCACGGCGACAGGCTGCACGCCGGCGCAGGTCGTGCTGCGGTGGGGCATGCAGCGGGGCACGGCCGTGATTCCCAAAACGTCCCGCCCGGAGCGGTTGCGTGAAAATCTCGCCGCATGCGACGTCACGCTCTCCGCAGAGCAGATGCAGGCCATCTCAATGCTTGATCGCGGCCGCAGGTTTAACGATCCGGGCGACTTCTGCGAACGGGCGTTCGGAACGTTTTTCCCGATCTACGAGTAGATCAGGCTTCGTCCAAGAAAAAGCTGGTCATGAAAAAATCGGCGAGTAACAAGCCCGCAGCACGAGCACCATCATCGACCCGCGAGTCCGTACCGAAGCAGGGGAGCAAGGCACCCGACTTCAAGGCCGTCGCCCATGACGGGTCGCCAGTGCGGCTCTCCGACTTTAAGGGCCGGCCGATCGTGCTCTACTTTTATCCCAAGGACGACACGCCCGGCTGCACCGTGCAAGCCTGCGGGTTCCGGGATCTTCATGCACAGCTCAGCCGCTGCAAGGCCGTCGTACTTGGCGTCAGCCCCGACTCACCCGCGAGCCACGAGAAGTTTCGGGCCAAGTTCAAGCTGCCCTTCACGCTGATCGCCGACCCGCAGCACGAGGTGGCGGAGAAGTATGGCGTGTGGCGGGAGAAGAGCATGTACGGTCGAGTCTATATGGGCATTGCGCGGACCACGTTCGTGATCGACGCCGGTGGCAAGATCGCCAAGGTGTTCGAAGCCGTGAAGCCGAAGGGACACGACCAAGAAGTGCTGGCGGCCGTCGCAGCGCTCGAGTGAACTGCCACGCACTGCCCTGGGGCACCGCAGCCGGTCACACAAACGCGTCGGCCGTCTCCGGCGGTGCCGGGCCGTACTTGAGCGGGGCCATCGTGAAACTGGCGCGGCCCTGACTCACACTTCGCACCGCCGCCGAGTAGCCAAACATGCTCGCCAGCGGCGCCTCGGCGGTGAGCACGGTCACGCCGCCCCGAATCTCCGTGGCCGTGATGATCGCCCGCCGCTGCTGAAGGTCGTTGATCACGTCGCCGAGGTGATTCTCCGGCACACTCACCTCCACTCGCATCACCGGCTCCAAGAGCACCGTGCCGGCCGTCTCGAGCATCTGGTCCACCGCCTCAGCGGCCGCCATCCGAATGGCCACGTCGCTCGGCGGTGGGTCGGGGATCGGGCTCTCCAGCACCCTGATCTTCACACCCCACAGCGGGCAGCCCTTGAGACCACCCCGCTCCGCACTCTCGCGAACCGACTGGGTCATGACCGCCGCCAGCGCGGCCAGCGATTCGCTCTCCGGAAACCAGCCCTGCTCAACGACCGGCCCCCCCTGCTCCGCCGTCGGCTCGGCCCGCAGCGACACCGTGGCAATGAACTGTTGACCACCCACAAGCCGGTCAATCTCTCCCTTCACACCGACCGCCTTGGCGAGCGTCTCCTTGTAGCTCACCCGTGGCTTGTGGACGCGGCAGTGAAGGTTGAAATCCCGCTCCAGGCGATGGCGGATCACCTCCAGGTGGAGTTCACCCATTCCCGAAATCAGCGTCTGCCCCGTCTCCTCGCTCTCCACAGCGCGGAAGGTGGGATCCTGCCGCTTCATCATCTCGAGCGTCTCGGCGAGCTTCTTCCGCTCGAGGCTCGTCTCCGGCTCGATCGCCATCGAAATCACCGTCTCCGGGAACTGGATACTCTCCAGCAGAATCGGTGCGGTCGCATCGCAGAGCGTGTCTCCCGTGACGCTCGCCCGCGGCCCGATCACGCCCACGATATCGCCGGCAAACGCCTCTTGGATCTGCTCGCGACGGTCGGCCTGGACGTGCCAGAGCTGGGCAATGTTTTCTTTTTTCTGCTTCAGCGGATTCCAGGCCCGACTGCCGGCCTTGAGCGTGCCGGAATAGACCCGCACGAAATAGAGGTCGCCATGCTTTTCCGCGATGATCTTGAAGACGAGCCCGCAGAACGGCGCGGCCGGATCGGGCTTCCGCGTGATCGTGGTCGGCTCCTTCTTCGCCGGATCGAGACCCTCCACCGGCGGCACGTCGGCCGGGCTCGGCAGATACCAGGCTACCGCGTCGAGCACCGGCTGGACGCCGATGCAGTCGAGCGCCGAGCCGGCCAGCACCGGCACAACCTTGCGTCGAATCGTCGCCTCGCGAATCGCCTTCCGCATGAGTTCCGGCGGAATCGGGGCCTCGCCCATCGCCAACTCCGCGATCTCGTCGGAAAAGTCGAAGAGCGTGGAGACGAGCTGCTCCCGCCACTCGGCGACGGTATCGGTAAGCTCCTCGGGAATCGGCGACCGCGTGATCTCCGTGAGGGCCGCACCGCCGGCCAGCGCCTCGTCTTTCGGCGGAAACGTGAGCAGCTGCATCTCGACAAGATCGACGATCCCGCGAAACGGATCCTTCACGTGCGGCGGTCCCATGCCCAAAGGCACGTGCAGCACCAGTGGCTTGGCCGCCAGCCGCTTCTCGATCTGGTCGATCGTGCCGAAGAAATCGGCTCCCTCACGATCGAGCTTGTTGACCAGCGCGATCCGTGGCACGCCATACCTGTCGGCCTGCCGCCAGACCGTCTCGCTCTGCGCCTCGACGCCCTCACGGGCACTGAACACGACGACCGCCCCGTCGAGCACCCGCAGGCTCCGCTCCACCTCGGCCGTGAAGTCGACATGCCCTGGCGTGTCGATCAGGTTGACCGCGACATCCCGCCACTGAAACGACACCGCTGCCGAGTAGATCGTGATCCCTCGCTCCTGCTCCTCGGGATCGAAGTCGGTGATCGTGGTGCCGCGGTCAACCTCGCCGAGGCGGTGGCTGGCCTTCGTGTAAAAGAGCATCCGCTCGGTGAGCGTGGTCTTGCCCGCATCGATGTGGGCGACGATGCCGATGTTGCGGATGCTCTCGAGGGTTCGCTTGATTCCCATCACATCCGCTCCGGAACCTGGATGCCGAGGAGTTCGAGCCCGGCGCGAAGGGAGCGGCCGGTCAGATCGCACAGTGCCAGCCGCGTCGTCCGCTCCTCCCCCTCAGCCTTGAGCACCGAGAGGGCGTCGTAGAAGGTCGAGTACGCGCCCGCGACGTCAAAGAGCCAGCTCGTGAGGAGGTTGGGGCGGTCGTCGACCTCGACATCTTCGAGCGTCTCGCCAAAGCGGACAAGCTCGAGGGCGAGGGCCCGCTCCCGTGGATCGGTGAACGTGACGGCCGCCTCGCGCCGCACCGCCTCGCGGTCGATGCCCCCCCTGGCGAAGATGCCCTCCACACGGGCCACCGCATACTGCATGTACGCGGCCGTGTTGCCCTTGAGTTCGAGCATCTTGTCGAAGCTGAAGACGTAGTCGGTGGTGCGGTTCTGCGAGAGGTCGGCGTATTTGATGGCTCCGATCCCGACCGCCTCGGCGATCCGCTGCCGCTCCTCCACCGGCATGGCCGTGCCCCGTTCCTCATCGGCTGCCGTCACCACGCCAAATGCCCGATCGATGCCCTCATCGAGCAGGGCCTCGAGGCCGACGGTGTCGCCGGCCCGGGTCTTGAACGGCCGGCCGTCTTCACCCAGCACCGTGCCAAAGGCCACATGCACGAGATCGACCCGGTCGAGCCCGGGCAATCCCCAACGGCGGGCGGTCTCGAACAATTGTTCGAAATGCTGCCCCTGCCGGTGGTCGACCACGTAGAGGATGCGATCGGGCTTCCAATGCTCCACCCGCCACTGGAGCGTGGCCAGATCGGTCGTCGCGTACAGAAAGGCCCCGTCCGCCTTACGGATCAGAAACGGTGGCTTGTCCTCGCCATGCAGGAACACGCCGATCGCCCCACGGCTCTCCTGGGCCAGCCCCTTGGCGAGCAGATCGTCGACCACGCCCGCCAACAGCGGCTGAAAGAAGCTCTCGCCCAGCCAGTGGTCAAACGTCACATGCAGCCGGGCGTAGAGACGGTCGATCTCAGCCCGGCAGACGGGCATGAACTGCTCCCACAGCGAGCGATTCTCAGGATCCCCCTCGTGGAGCTTTGCGGTCTCCAGCAGCACCTCGCGGCCGACGTCCGGGAACCTTTTTACAAGTTCGGCCGCCTCGACATCTGCCGCGAGCTCCTCGGGCTTGGCGTCGGCAAGCTTGCGAACAAGACGGTAGAGCCGGCCGAGTTCGGCGGTGGGATCGGCAGCAAAGGCTTCCTCGTCGCGGAGGTGCTTCCATCCCCAGAGGATCATGCCGAACTGCGTGCCCCAGTCGCCAAGATGGTTGTCGGTGATCACGTGATGGCCGCGGAACCGGAGGATCCGGGCCAAGGCAGCGCCGATCACGGTCGAGCGGATATGCCCCACGTGCATCGGCTTGGCGACGTTTGGAGAGGAAAAGTCGACCACGATCGTCTCGGGAGACTCGACCGTTGCCACGCCAATCCGTGGATCGCGGCAGGCGGTCACGACCGCACGGGCCAGCGCCTCATCACGGACGCGGAGGTTGATGAATCCCGGGCCCACCGGCTCGGTCGGCTTCTCGAACAGGTCGCCGACATCGAGCCGCTCGATGATCGCCGTCGCCACATCCCGCGGCTTGCGGCCAGCCCGCTTGGCCAGGGCCATCGCCATCGTGCCTGAGTAATCCCCAAACTTGGCGTCGGCCGTCTCACGCACCTGTTCAACAAGCCCAGGCAGTTCGTCGGCCGCGATCGCCACGATCCCGTCTGCGGAAAGTCGCTCGAGCGCTGCCGCAAACATGCGGCGCAGTGCCGAGCGAAAATTGACGCGAGCCAACGCCTGAGGATCGGCCTCGCCAGGACTGTCGTCGTCGCTCATCCGGCCGTCACTCCGGCGGCCGGGATCGCAACACGGCTCGCGTCGGCCCACAGGTTCTCGAGGTCCCAATAGGCCCGCGACTCGGCGTCGAACAGGTGCACGACTACGTCGCCGTAATCCATCACGATCCAGTGGCTGTCGTCATACCCCTGGACACCCCGCGGTTCGTCTGCCAACTCTCGGCGAACAGTGTGCTTCACCTCGTCGGCCATGGCATGCATCTGGCGACGGCTCGACCCGCTGGCGATCACGAAGTAGTCGAACACATCGGTCAACTTCCGCAGGTCGAGCACCACGATGTCGGAGCCCCGAGTCTCCTCGACCACGCGAGCAGCGGTGAGGGCGAGGTGGTGAGCGGGGTCAGTGCTTTTTGCCATCGAAGGGAAGCGTGGGTCGGATGGTCGGGGCGGAAGGAAGACAAAAGTGTAGCGGACCACGCGCCAGTCTGAAGCCTGCCCCAGGTAAGCCTCGGATGGCCGGCAAGGAAATGCGGGCCATGGATGGCCGCATTTCCGTATCACGAGCCGCGGTCCGCCGCCAAAGCGATGCCGCAGAGCACGAGATCGGGCACGTCGATCGCCCCCGGGACGGCCTCACGGAGAGCCGACCGCCAGCCACCGGTGAGGATCAGTTCCGGAGCGGGGCCATCGCCGAACGCCTTCTTCGCCTCCTCCACGAGTCGGGCCACCGCTCCCCGCATGCCCCAGCCCACACCGGCGGCGATCGCCTCGTGCGTGGAACGACCGGGCATCGCCGGCACGATCCCCTGCTCGAGTGCCGCCACCTCGGGCAGGCGGCTGGTTCCCTCGGCCAAAGCTTTTGTCATGAGGGCGGGGCCCGGCAGGATCGCCCCTCCCAGAAACTCACCTTCCGCCGACACAAGATTGACCGTCGCGGCCGTACCGCAGTCGACGATGATCGCCGGACGATCCGCCGGCTTTACGAGCCTCGCCGCGGCAGCCCCGGCGAGCCGATCGATGCCCACGCGATGCGGCTCCGCGACCGAGACGACCAGCGGCATATCGGCATGGCTGATCCGCCGCTGCCGCAGTGGTCGATGCTGCGTGACCGACACCGCGGCGATCGTGGCCTCCAGCCGCGCCGCGGCGGCATCGTGCACGCTCGCCACAAGGATCATCGCCGGTCCGGGCGCGGCAGCATGAAGCCACTGCTCGAGCGTGTCAGGCCGAAACGATCGGCTCTCGAGATCATGCCGCTTGATGATCACCGGCAGCCTGGTGCCGTCGCCATGATCCGCGATGACGCCGAGTTTGATCCGCGAGTTGCCGACATCCGCGACGAGCACGGTGTTGCCGAGGCAGACTGGGGAACGAGGCAGTGCAGGATCGGTCATGGAGAAATTATGGGATGGGAGCGTCGAGCAGGGCCACCACCGCCTTGAGGAGGCGGTCAAGCCCCTGCCCCGTCACGGCGCTGACGGCGATGACATCGTGGCCTACGGCCAGGGCCAGACGCTCTCGCGCCTCTTCGGACTCGGGCAGTTCGGCCTTGCTCACGATCACGATCTCAGGGCGGGTGCCGAGCGCGGCGTCATAGCGAACAAGTTCCTCGCGAATCGCCCGGTAGTTGTCGAGCGGGTCGCTGCCATCCATTGGTGCCGGCTCGACCACATGCACGAGGATCCCCGCCCGCTCGACATGTCGCAGAAACTCATGCCCCAGTCCGATGCCGGCATGCGCCCCTTCGATCAGCCCCGGCAGGTCGGCCAGCACGAAACTCCGGTCGGGCGACACTGCCACCATGCCAAGCATGGGCGATTTGGTCGTAAACGCGTAGTCGGCGATGGCGGGGCGGGCGCGTGAGAGCCGCGAGAGGAGCGTGCTCTTGCCGGCATTTGGCTTGCCGACGAGGCCGACGTCGGCGATCACCTTCAGCTCCAGCGTGAGCGACCGCACTTCACCTCGCCCTCCCGGCGTCGTCTCGCGGGGCGCCCGGTTGGTCGATGTCTTGAAATGCTGGTTCCCCTTCCCACCTGCCCCACCCTGAGCGGCGACGATCTGTTCGCCGGGGCGGGCAAGATCCTTGAGCACAAGCCCGGTCGCCTGATCGATCACGATCGTCCCCGGGGGCACGAGCAGCACGAGATCCTCGGCTGAACGGCCGTGACAGTTGGCCGGTCCACCGGACGTGCCCGACTGAGCCCGCCACTGCCGACGGTGAGAGAGCGGCGCGAGCGAATCGACCCCCGACTCGGCACGCATGATCACACTGCCGCCATCCCCGCCATCCCCGCCATCCGGTCCACCAAGCGGGACATATTTTTCCCGTCGGAAACTCAGGCAGCCGCGGCCGCCGTTACCCGCCATCACATCGATCTGCACGCGGTCGACGAACACGCGATCCGCTCAAATCGGTGGCAGGGAAACGGATTCAGGAAAACGAACGTCAGGCAATGACGTTGACACGTCGGCCTTCTCGGTCAAACCCGACAACGCCATCGACGAGGGCAAACAGGGTGTAGTCAGTTCCCATGCCGACGTTGCGGCCGGGATGAAACTTCGTGCCGACTTGGCGGACAAGAATGTTGCCGGCCAGCACTTTTTGTCCGGCAAACTTTTTCACGCCGCGACGCTGGGCATTCGAATCGCGACCGTTGCGACTGGAACCCTGACCTTTTTTATGAGCCATTGCCTCACTCCTCGCTCCGGCCGGGCCAGGACTGGCCGCGACCCGATTTTGCTCTACGGACCCTCAATTTCGTATCGGAAAACCCAGGCATGGTCAATGCCCTCGTGCTGTTTCGTGGCCTCGGTGTACAGGGCGGCCCCCCGCGGGCCGAACAGCCCCTCCACAAGCTGGCCCCGGGCGGCGGCGTCGGCAGTCTCAAGAAGCCGCTCGTGCACGATTTCGAAGGCCCGCTGCGGGCCCACCTCGGCCAGGGCCCGCTGATCGACGTCGGCAGCATCCAGGGCGACGGCTTGCCGGCTCACGATCGTTTCGCGGGCCAGCCAATCGACACGGCGGGCGGCATCTCCAAACAATTCCGCCAACTTTTGTCGCGGGGCATCCCGTCCCGGCAGTTTGGCGACACCTTCGAGCAGATCGGCCAGAGACACCAAGGGCGACGTTTTCTCCCGCTTCGAAACCCGATCGAGCACCTCGTCGAGGTACGCCACGCCGAGATCCCCGACCACCGCACGGATGGCGGCCGGCTGCTCGGCCACTGGCAGGGCAGCCGCAGACCGCAGGAGTTTCGACAGCGGCACGAGTCTTCCCCCCTGCCCGTCGTCTGGCTCGATCAGATCGGTCCAGTCGATCTTCAACATGGCGAGGCCATCGACCGGCCGCGCGGCGGTGAGTTGTGGGCGACGCACCGCATTCAACACCTCCGTTCCCAGCGTCATTCGCTCGAAGATACCCGCGTAGCCGATGCTCATTTCCTCCTCGACCTCGTCTTGAGCATCACCGGGCCGCCAGAAATCGAGGCGGAGCGACTTGAGCGTCTCACGCGAGAGCGATGTGGGGTCGTCGCCGCGACGATCATCACGAACTTTCCAATCGATGGCATTGGTCAGTCCGCGGACATAGATCGAGAAATAGTCGATCCGCGGGTCGACATCTTCCCACACCGCGACGCCCCACCGCTCTTCGCCAGGAGCCAGTTCCTGCTCGGCCATCGCCGCACTGTCGAGAAATCGCCGGGCTTGGTCCTCACGTTGGCGAATGATGGGCATGGCCGTCGGCATGAGGCGGTCGAGGTAGCCGCGGTAGGCCGTGATACCCTCGTCCGGCGAGAGCGCCTCGAGGCTTTCCAGCACGAAGTGGGGCATGAAGCGGATTGGTCGTTCGAACGTTTCCACCGTCAACTCGGTCCGCTCGTCACGATCGATGACCGTGCGCCGCCAGCCGACGTTCCTGACTCGGTAGACGAGATACCAACATTGCTTGGTCTGCATTGCGAGCTGGCCGGCGGCATCGGCTCCGGGCACAGGCACCTTGATGAGTCGAGGCATCTTGAAGGCAAACTCGAGACACCACACGTCAAACTGGAAGTCACGTTGCTTGGCCCGCTCCACGAGCGTGGTGGCTAGTGTTGCCTGCTTCGGAGTCCAGGCCATGTCGGCACGGCCCACGGTGACCTCTTGCAGGTCACGCCGCCGCACCGTGTCCTCGGCGGCCGTGTCGGCAGGGATCACGGTGAGGGCACCGGGGGCCAACTCCCGATAGCCGGCCGGGGGTGCCGCGATGGCACTCCCGCCGGGGGCGGCAGTGGCAAGCACAAACACCAGGGTCCGGATCAAGGACGTTGGGAAAGTGGTCATGAAGCAGGATCCTGATAGGGAGGCCAAAAACCGCCACTGAAGATACGAAAACCGGGGAAATTGCCGAAGACGAGCAGATCAGACGTTTTTTCGGCCAATTTGCTTACCTATCTTGTCCAAAGCACAATCTCTATGCGACCGGAATGTTCTCGCAAAAGTGGCCTCCCGTCAGGCTGTTTTCCGAAGCAGACTCTGTCGTCGTTGCGATCCGCGATGCCTTTGTGGCGTTGGGGGCCACCGCGACGAATACTCTGCAAACGCACTGCTGTCACCCGTGTCTCATTTTCAGTTCCAGCCGCATTGTCCGCCCACGTTCGCACCGGGGATAACCACGGAGTCGGACCGTCGGTTTCTCTCGGCAGAGGACTTTGACGGGACCGGTATCCTGGCTGGCATGGATCCGTGTGCGTCGTCGTACTGGTGGATGCCTGAGCTGCACGCCGCAGGAGAGCGCTGCGACGTTCAACTCCCCTTCTCGCTTCAGGCCGCGCAGCGAGTTGGCTCCCGCCCGGCTTCAACAAGCCGATCGACCTCTGCCGCCAGTGCGGCGTAGTCTTCAGCGCCGTTGGAGTCGACGGCATAATCGAAGATCGCCTGCCCAAAACTGGGAGCTTCGGCGAGACGGATGTTGCGGCGAATCCGTGTGTTGAACAGCCGCGCCTGCCCCCATGAGGGATGACGATTGGCAGCCGAGGAGAAGAAGGCCTCGACGTCACGGCCGATTTCGGCTGCCAGCCGCGTGCCCGCCTCGAACATGCACAGCACCACGCCGAGGAGCCGCAGCCGCGGATTGACGTGATCAGAAACCATCTCGATCGTCTCGAGCAGCTTGCTGAGTCCGTGCAGCGCTAAAAAGTGGGGCTGCAGCGGCAGGAGGACATCGTCGACAGCGGCCATCGCGTTGAGTGACAGCAGGCCGAGCGAAGGCGGGCAGTCGATCACGAGATAGTCGTAGCACTCGGGATCCATGCCTGAGCAGCGTGGATCGGCGGCGATCCGCTGCGTGAGGATCGACTCGCGACCGTTCGTGGCGGAAAGTGCCATTTCGACGGCAGAGAGATCGATGTGGGCCGGCACGACCCACAGGTTATCGCGTGCGGAGACTGTCGCGGCCGCGAGCGGTTCCCCGCCGACCAGCACGTCGTACGCCGAGAGCGAATGGGAGCCGGGCATCACGCCCACGTGCAGCGTGGCATGGGCCTGGGAGTCGAGATCGACGAGGAGCACACGGCGACCGGCGCGGGCCAGCCCCACGGCAAGATTGACGGAGGTCGTGGTCTTGCCGACCCCGCCCTTCTGATTGGCTACGGCGATGGCGCGCATGCCCGGAGAATAGGAGGTGGACCCGGCCGGCCATAGGCCGATTTCAACGCGTTTTTGCCCCCTCACGTGCTGGAATCGTGGCCGCGATCCATTCTGCAAGCCCTCGGCCGAGGCGACCGAGCGCCGCCCTCCCTGGCCGGCCCTGCACCGCAAGCCAGCCCCCCTCGGCCTCAAGGTCGACCACGACTGCTGTCCGGCCGTCACCGGCGGGATCGCTGAACACGAGGGCGTAGTCCCAAGCCGCATCCGGAAGCCTGTCAACGACGCCGCTGGCGTTCCACCGAAACCCGGCATCTTCGACGAGCCCGCGACGGAGGTGAACAATTCCCTTGGCATCGGTGACGTCGTGCCGGTTGGTGGCCACCAACCGCGCCGGCTGGCCGGTCGGAGCGACCTGCCACAGTTCCACCCGCGGTGCCTTTGCCAACCGCCAGGCCGCCTCCGAACCGTAAAAATCGAGACACCGGCGGGTCTGCGTCCGCTGATAGAAGACCGCCACCGTCGCCGCCGCGATGCCGAGCAGCAGAATGACGACAACGATCAGGGACCCGGGGCGAAACCTGGTGGTAGCGGGTGAATGAACCATACGGAATGTATACTCCACCGGCGGGCCCGACCGCACCGGCTGCTCGTGTCGGCCCGAGCCACAGATGACTTTGGAGCCTTTCCACCGATGCCCAACGCCCTCGATCCCTATCGTGAAGCCCTTGTCGTCGAGCATCACACGCACTGGCCTGACGAGTACGAAGACTGGTCTGTGGCCGACAAGAACCGTGTTGAAGCCTTGCTGCATGGCAGCCCGGCGGAAGCGGCTGAACTCGACTACGTCCGCCAGCACACCGGCTTCGCCCGCGTGATCACCGTCACGCCCGCCGACCTCGAACGGGTGAGCGTGGCCTGACCGTGCCCACGATCAACGTTCTTCTCCCCGGTGATGCTTCAGCCGATCGCTCCTATGAGATCCGGATCGGCTCCGGTGTCGTAGGAGAGATCGGCGCCGCCATTGCCCGTCGCTCAGGCAGCCGGGCCGTGGTGATCAGCGATGCCGCCGTGTCAGCCCATGCAGCCGCGGTGACCGCGTCGCTCACCGGGGCTGGCATCGACACGACCGCCGTCGCCGTGCCCTCCGGCGAGGCGTCGAAGTCGCTCGCGGTGGCGGGCAGACTCTGGGCAGCACTCGCTGCTCAGGCTGTCGATCGACAGACGCACGTTATCGCCGTAGGGGGCGGCGTGGTGGGTGATCTGGCCGGCTTCATCGCCGCGACGTTCGCCCGCGGACTGCCGGTGTGGCAGGTGCCGACAACACTCGTTGCCCAGGTCGACAGCGCGATCGGCGGCAAGACGGGCATCAATCTCGAGGCCGGCAAAAATCTTGTCGGCTGCTTCTGGCAGCCCTGCGGTGTCTTCGCCGACATCGGCACGCTGGCCACACTGCCCGACCGCGAGTTCACCAGCGGCCTGGCCGAGGTGGTGAAGTACGGCATGATCCTCGATGCCGAGTTCTTCGCCTGGCTCGAGGGCCATGCAGCGGCCCTCGTGGCCCGTGATCCGCAGGCATTGGTGTATGCCGTCGAGCGATCGGCAGCCCTCAAGGCACATGTCGTCTCAGCCGACGAACGGGAACAGACGGGCCTGCGGGCCGTCCTCAACTACGGTCACACCTTCGCCCACGCCTTCGAGACAGCGGCCGGCTACGGCACGCTTCTGCACGGCGAGGCCGTGTCGATCGGCATGGTCTGCGCCGCGCGACTCGCTGAGCAGCTTGGCCGCATCGGCAGCGACATCGTGGCCCGCCAAGACGCCCTGCTGGCCGCCTGCCAATTGCCGCGCAGCATTCCCTCCCTCACGGCCTCGACCGACGACCTCTTGGCGATCATGGCCCGTGACAAGAAATCAATCGGTGGCCGGCTGCGATTCATCCTTCCCGACCGCATCGGCCACGTCGAACTCGTCGCCGACATCGACCCCGGCCTGGTGGCGACAGTCATAACGCAGCAGGTAGCCGGGCCCGGGTGAATCCGACGCAAGTTGGCGTATCCTGGCCCCGAAGCGGAGGGTTTACCCGGCCTCGGCGGCCGGCCAGGGTGTCGTAGGAACGAGCCGAGGACGGGTGAATCCGACGCGAGTTGGCGTATCCTGGCCTCGAAGCGGAGGGTTCACCCGGCCTCGGCGGCCTACCAGCGAGTCTCGACGGCAAGGCCTCCCTGATCCGCCATTGGCAGCGGCACGACTCGCACCTCCATCCCTGCAAACTGCATCTCCGTCTGGCTGACAGCCCGCGAACTGGCCCAGGCGAGATACCAGCCAAGAAACACCTGCGATGGATAGTGGGCATCGTCGGTCATCCGTGAGAAGCCGACGAACGTCGAGCAGACATAGAGCGTGCCCTTGAGCAGTGGGCTCTCCACCATATCGGCGGCTGCCAGAAACGGAATCGCTCCCACAAAGGCGTGGCCGCTCACGCCGTTGTTGTCATGAAATGGAGCCCAATAGCTGCTGCCCGCGATATCGCTCGGCCGGGAAGCACCGGTTGCCCACTGGAGGGCATACAGCGGCGGGGCTCCCACGACGAACATCCGGAGCGACCGGCCACCCCACTCACCAACGGCATCGCCCACGGGCGAGTTCTCGAAAACGAGTCCGGTGGCGTAGGCAGCCCCGAAAATCGGGAGCGAGTAACGCCCCTCACCGATGTCCTTGCAGTCTGAAAAGAATGTTCCCAGGCTCGTTGGCTCGACACCGGTGATCCAGGCATCCTGCATCGTCTGGTCGAAGCCCGTGTTGGCCATGAGAGCACCGGCCCCAAAAGCGGCCGTAAGACAGGTGAGGCTTTCACAGGAATAAAAGTTCCGATAGTCGCGTGCGATCTGATGCCAGGCCCGCGAGGCCCGCGGGAGTCGGCTCCCCGCCCAGGGCCTCTCATCGACTGGGGGCAGCGGGAGTGGATCACCGCCAAACGGTTCAGCCACTGGCACTGGGAGCGATAAGGCTGGGCTCTCGGCCGGCGCCATCTGAGCAGCGAGTTTCACTGTAATGTCCTGCGACGCGGCCGCGGTGTCGGTCTGCCACCCACCTGCGAGCGAAAGGCCTCCGGTCACCTCGGGATCTGCCAGCGACTGCGTCTGCACGGCGGCGTCGATCCAAGCACCATCCGCAGCCGGGACGACCCGCACCACGACCCGCTGCCGCTGCGGTGGCCACGGCGGCGCCCCAGCAGCGGTCGTTGACGGCTCGACCCATGCCGATTCGATCAGGCCCGGCCGCGGGGGCGTGCTCAAGAAATCAGGCGGGTCGGCCCGTACGATGGGCCACTCCGCTCGCACGGTGGCAAGCGTTTTGTTCCAGAGCCGCTCGCCATTATGGCCGGCGAGAAACAGGCTCCCGTTGCGTCCCGCATCGCCAGTCTGAGCTGCCGCAGGGCAGGTGGCGCAGAGGATGATCGTGATCACGGCAAGGCCGTGGTGCACTCTGTTTCGGGCTGCCTGCTGCATGCGCGACACCGCCGGGAAAAAGCCTGGAGCGGCGGGAGTGTTTCAGCATGGGCTGGGCAAGGCAAGGCGATTTTCGCGAGCGTTTGGCGAAAACGTCAGGACCCTGCCACGGGGGCTTGAGCCGCCTCGAGATAAACCTCGACCTGTTGGCCCACGAAGAGTGGCGGCCGGCCGGCGGGATCGCAGGAATAGATGACCTGGAGAACCCGGGTATCGACCCGCTCGGTGTTGTCGCCGGTGAGCGACTTCTTCGGAACGACGAATGGCTCCACACGGACAAACTCCAGCGGATACCGCTCCTGCAGGCTGCCGCGGGGCACTGCAGTGGCTTTGGCAGTTTCGGTAAACCGCGAAATGTCGAACTCATCGATGTCGACCCGCACATGCAGCTTCTCGATATTGCCCAGCACGATGAGCGGCTGCCCGGGCGGGGCGCCCACGAATTCACCGGGCCGCACGTTTACCTGCAGCACCTGACCGGCCACGAGCGCCCGCACGATGAGCCGGTCGAGCTCGATCTCGATTTTTGCCACCTCCGCCTCCGCTCGACCCACGCCGGCCCGGGCAATGTCGCGGTCATACTCCCATGAGCCTGCCTTGAGCAGATTGAGGTCGGCTTCGGTTCTCTCGAGATTGGCCTGTGCGGCTGCGAACGCCTCACGGCGGGCGATCAACTCTTGCTCGGTGGTCACCTTGCGGGCAAACGTTTCCTCGGCCCGCTTAAGAGCGTCGGTCTCACGGACCACGGCGGCCTTCGCCTCATTGACCTGGGCGACGAGCACCGGCACCTTCTCCTTACGGGGCTCGGCCTCCAGGCGGGTCAGTTCGCTCTTGGCCGTGGCCAACGCCGCCCGCCGCACGGCGAGTTCTGCCAGGAGGTCTCGGTCGTCGAGGCGGAAGAGCGGTGTGCCGGGCGTCACCTCGTCGCCCACCCTGACGTGCAGCTGTACGACGACGCCCGCCGTCGCCGAACCGACGGCGATGTTCTCAGTCTGCGCCTCGACCACGCCGGCCGCGGCCACGGCGTCGGCGAACGGGCTCCGGGCCGGTTGGATCGGCGGGGGCGGGTTGCGGGGTACCCGCCGCGTCGACCAGACATACCAGCCGGCGAAGGCGAGGAGCGACAACGCGACCAACGGCAGCAGAAACTGCGTGATCACGTCGCCGACGGTGCGGCGCCGCTTCATTCGCCGGCGGGGCGGAGTGGTGAGTGCGGGAGCGTCTGCAGAAGCGATGGACATCGCACGAGATGGTACGACGCCCGCCGTAACCCCGCTAGAGAATAAACCCAATGCCGGATCACTGCCGCGAACTGCTGCGTACGACCCAGTCGCGAAGCATGGCAACCTGCCGGGAAAAATCCTGCTCCGCCACGTTGAGGGGGCTCTTAAAGAAAGAGGCCAGCCATTCGAGGGCCCCGCACTCGCCTCCCCTGTGGGCCCGATCCACAAGCCGCACGAGGTCGAGCACCAGCGGCGCCGCGAGGATCGAATCGCAGCCCTGCCAGGTGAATTGCATCATCATCGGCGTGCCGAGGAAGCCCCGGAAGTGGATGTGATCCCAGGCCGTCTTCCAGTCGCCCAGGCTCTCGATGTATTCGATCGACACGTGCGTCTGCGGTGGGTAGCCGAGGATGGCCGCCAACAGGTGATCTTTGCTCCGCACTTTGGCCGCCTTGTTCCGCGGATCGTCGAGCACTTTCCCATCCATGTTGCCGAAGATGTTGTGCCCCACCCAGCTCATCACCTCGAGATTGCGGGCGGCGAACATCGGCGCGAGCACGCTCTTAAGAAGTGTTTCGCCCGTCTTGCCATCGCAGCCGGCGTGGGCGATTTTGCGTTCGCGAGCCACCTGCTGCAGGCAGGCAGGCGTGGCGCCGGTTGACGGCGTGAAATTGATGTATGACGCCCCGGCCTCGGCGGCGGCCAAAAAGTAGAGACTGCTGGCCGGCAGCGGGCATCGCTCGGCATCGTCGAGCAGCGGTTCGACGGCGGCGAAGTCGTCGGGAATCGGCAGCGACGGCGGTGGCTCCGTCGAGGCGACGTTGACGACGATGACATGCTCGATCCCCTCGGCCTGCCGAAAGGCCTCGATGTCGGCCCGCACTCGGTCGATTGCCTGCCGCGGCGTCTCGACGACGTTCGCCGTGGCCGTGTCAGCCAGGCTCCGAATGCGATCGCCCGCCGCGACGAGCGTGCCGGGCCGCAGCCGTCGCTCTGTCTCGGCAAAGAAAGCGGCCGCGCCGTCGAGCAGGTCGGGCGTGATGGCCCGGCTCTCCGTCCACATCCGCCGCGCCTCGTCCGCGAGGCTACCAGCACGGATATCGTGACCGCCCACGACGATGTCGGAAAAATCGATGAGCCCAAGAGCGGCAAACGGCTCGGTGGCCGTGATCAACCCCACCGGATCGATCGCCCCGTGCTGCAGGGCCGCCAGCCCCGTCATCACCGTCGTGGCCACGCCCCCCTTGGCGCCAATGAGCCAGACTCCAAGCCGAGACGGGGGAGAGACGCTTTGCATGCGTCCCATTCTTTTTCAGAAAACGCGACCGTCAAGGACGCCCCTTCAACATCGCTCAGGCAGGCGTCGGTTCGTGCGGCCCGCTTCCGACCGACTCGATTCGGCCATCCTCCATGGCCGCGATCCGATCGGCGAAGGAATACACCCGCGAGTCGTGCGTGACAACGATCACAGCTCGATCGGGCTGCACCGCCACCTGCTGGATCAGCTCCATCGTGATCCGGCCGTTGGCGGCATCGAGGGCGCTGGTCGGCTCGTCGCAGACCAGCAGCCGCGGCTCGTGGACGAGCGCCCGGGCGATCGCCACCCGCTGCTGCTGGCCGCCCGAGAGTTCGCTCGGCAGGCTCGCGAGCCGATCGCCCAGCCCCAGCCTCTCGAGTACGTCGGCCGCGACCTCAACGGCATGGCCGCGGCGCCAGCCCGCGATCAAGAGCGGCACGGCAGCATTTTCGACGGCCGTGAGCGCCGGCAGCAGGTTGTAGGCCTGGAAGATAAAGCCGACGTTGTCACGTCGGAAGCGCACCTTGCGGCCGTTGCTCATGGCGACGAGATCGTGGCCGAGCACCTGCACCTCGCCATCGGTCGGCTCGAGCGTGCCGGCCACGATCGAGACGAGTGTCGTCTTGCCGCAGCCGCTGGGGCCGACGAGCATCAGCATCTCGCCGTACGGCACGTCGAGATCGACACCCCGCAGCGCCT
The DNA here is from genome assembly GCA_945883745.1 of Candidatus Kuenenia stuttgartensis. Lineage (GTDB taxonomy): Bacteria > Planctomycetota > Planctomycetia > Pirellulales > UBA1268 > CACORA01. Next base: position 13,365 of record CAMCYH010000033.1, on the reverse strand, counting down.
GGGTGAGCGATCCGCCGCTGCCAAACTCTTTCGTCACGCCACGGACGCGAACGGCCATCTCGTCAGCATGACGGTCGTCATAGACATGCAGTCTGGCCATGGCTCAGCCTCCTCGGAAGACGATCGCCGGATCGACGACCAGCACCTTCCGCACCGAGAGCAGGCTCGCCAAAAGCACGATCACGAACACCGCCGCACCCGTGATCGCCAGCACCTGCCAGGGCATGAAAAACGAAAGCCGTGTCGCCGTGCGCGACCAAAAGCCAAACAGCGCCGCCATCCCCACACCCACGCCATAGCCCACCACTCCAACCTGGATCGCCTGCGAGAGCACCATGAAAAGGATCATCCAGTTGCTCGTGCCCATCGCCTTGAGTGCGCCGAATTGGCGGATGTTTTCCACCGTGAAGAGGTAGAACGTCTGGCCGGCGATGGCAGTGCCGACGAGAAACCCGAGAAACACCGTGATCCCGAAGTTCACCGGAATGCCGGTCTTCTTGAGGTAGTACCAGATCGTTTTCCAGGTGAACTGCTCCTGTGTCACCGCCTGAAGCCCCGTCCGCTCTTCGATCCGCCGGCAGACCTCCTCGGGATCCAGACCCGGCTGGGCATCGGCCAACACGAACGAGAGCACCTTCCGCTCCGGTGGCGCGAAGAGCACGGCCTGGCTGTACCGCGTGTAGATAATCGGGAAGCTCTGGAACGTCCGGCTGGCTTTCGTGACGCCGACGATCACGGCGCGGCGGTCGTTCATCTCGAAGGTGCGACCGAGTTGGAACGGCTCTCCCGGCCAGATCCGCTTGTAGCCCGCATCGTCGATGATCACGGCATCGGGCCGCCGCAGATCGGCGATCGATCCCAGAAACACCTGCTGCGGTGCGCCGACGAGCGTCGCGTCGTCGAGGCCGAGCAGGATCATCTGCTCATACGTCCCCTCCTCAAGCCGCGCTCGGGCGATTCCTTTGTAAAACCGCACCGCCCAGTCGACACCGGGCACCCCTTTCACGCGAAACAGTTCCGTATCGGAAAGTGGCTTGATGTCGTCGACGAACTGGACGTTTTCATCCATCACCCAGATATCGGGCCCGGCGGTGTCGTAAATCTGGCTGATCGTGAGGGACATCAGCCCACAAAAGATCGACGCCTGCTGGGCGATCAACAGCGCGGCGAACACGACCCCAAAGACGATCCCCAGGTACTTCGCCCGATTCCCGATCAGCATCTTCCAAGCGATCCAGAACATGCCCGGTCAGTTTACCGCAAATCGAAACAAGCTCTCCATACCACGGAACTCAGCCAAATCGAGTTCTCCCTGCCCACCTTCTGCCTCGCATCTCCTCCGTAAGCGACCGCAGGATCCGTGAGGGGCTGCCCATGCCCCGGGAGCCGGCCTTGGCAGCAAGCGGAGGCATGGATGCCGAGAGCGCAGCTGGCAGGGAGAGAGCGGAGGGCAGGATGCCCTCCGCGAACGTCCGGCGACGGGGCATGGGCAGCCCCGAACCGCCGCCAGATTCCCAACCGCGAGGACACCCCATCAATCGAAAGGTTTCCGTGAAGTTTGCTATCTTCTCCCTCCCATGGACGTCGCCGACATTCTCTCCCGCTGGTGGGGCTTCGACACGCTCCGCCCGCTCCAGTCGGAAGCGATCGCCGCGGCCCTTGCCGGCCGTGATTCGGTGGTGGTGATGCCGACCGGTGGAGGCAAGAGCCTCTGTTACCAACTGCCGCCGCTGGTGGGCGACACGACCGACGTCGTCATCTCGCCGCTCGTGGCTTTGATGAAGGATCAGGTCGATTCGCTGGAGGCGATCGGCTACCCGGCGGCAGCCCTCTATGCCGGCATGGAGCAGGAGGAACGGCAACGGATCCGCGACCGACTCGTGGCGGGTGAACTGCGGCTGCTCTTCGCAGCGCCGGAGCGACTTGTGAACACCGGGCTGCTTGACATGCTGGCGCAGGTGGGCGTGAAGCGGTTTGCCATCGACGAGGCCCACTGTATCAGCCATTGGGGCCACGACTTCCGCCCGGAATACCGTCAACTGGCGATGCTGCGGGAGCGGTTTCCCACGGCCAGTTTCCATGCCTTCACCGCCACGGCCACGCCCCGGGTGCGGAAAGACATCGCCGCCCAGTTGCACCTTCGTGACCCCGAGGTGCTCGTCGGCACGTTCGACCGGCCAAATCTGGTCTACCGAGTGGTGCCCCGCACGGACCGCATCGGGCAGACGCTCGAAATCCTCGGCCGCCACCGCGGAGAAGCATCGATCGTCTACTGCCTCTCGCGGCGTGAGACCGAAGACCTCGCTTCACGACTGGCGGCCGAGGGCATTCTGGCGCGGCCCTACCATGCCGGCCTCAACACCGGTCAGAGGCATGCCACCCAAGAGGCCTTTGCCCGTGAGACGATCGATGTGGTCGTGGCGACCGTCGCCTTCGGCATGGGGATCGACCGGTCGAACGTCCGCCTCGTGCTTCACACCTCGCTCCCCAAGAGCCTCGAAGCCTACCAGCAGGAGACTGGCCGCGCCGGCCGTGATGGGCTCGCCGCCGAGTGCGTGCTGCTCTATTCATCGGCCGATGTCTTCAGCTGGGAGTCTCTTGTTCGCAAGAGCGTTGACGAATCGGACCTCGAGCCGGATGAAGCCGCGCGACTGCTGGCCTCGACGGTGGAGCACCTGCATGCGATGCGCCGCTACGCCCAAGCCGCCCGCTGCCGACATGCCACGCTCTCGGAGTATTTCGGGCAGCCCTATCCGCACGCGACCTGTGATGCCTGCGACGTCTGCCTTGGCGAGACCGAAAGCCTGCCCGATTCGATGATCACGGCGCAGAAGATCATCTCCTGCGTGGCTCGGGTCGAGGAGCGGTTTGGCGTGCGGCATGTGTGCGAAGTGCTGCGGGGGGCAAAGACCGAGGGGATCACCCGGCATGGCCACGAACGGCTCTCCACGTACGGCCTGCTCCCGCTGCTCGATCAGCGGGCTGCGGAAAACCTCGTGCATCAGTTGCTCGACCAGGAACTGCTTTCCCGCAGCGGCGGCGATCGGCCGGTCGTGACGCTCAATGCGCGATCGTGGGAGGTGCTGCGGGGAGAGCGGCAGGTGGTGCTGCTCCAGCCGCGGGCCGGTCGCGCCAAGACGGCGAAGGCCGATGCCGATGATTGGAGCGGTGTGGATCGCGACCTCTTCGAACGACTGCGGACCTGGCGGCGCCGCGTGGCCGACGCCCGGGGCAAGCCGGCGTGGACGATCTTCGACGACAAGTCGCTCCGCGCGATCGCCCGTGAAAAGCCTGGCTCCCCTGCCGCCCTGCTCCGCTGCAAAGGGATCGGCGAGAAGCGGCTCGCCGACTTTGGCGCAGCAATCCTCGACCTCATCGCCGGCAAAGAGCCGTCCTGAGGCGATACCCTCACTCGCCGAGGTAGGCGGCCCGAACCCGCGGATCGGCGGCGAGTTCCTTGCCGGTCCCAGCCAGCGTCACGCGGCCGGCCTCGAGCACCCACGCCCGCGCCGCGAGGGCCAGCGCGGCCCGCGCATTCTGCTCCACGAGCACGATCGTGATGCCCCGCGCGGTGAGTGATCCCACCACGTCGAACATCTGCCGCACCACCAGCGGAGCGAGCCCCAGCGACGGCTCGTCGAGGAGCAGCACCTTCGGCCGCCCGACGAGGGCCCGCGCGACCGCCAGCATCTGCTGCTCACCGCCGGAGAGCGTTCCCGCCACCTGCGTCATCCGCGTGCCGAGCACCGGAAAGAGTTCGCACGCCTCGGCGATATCCCGCCTCAGCTGCCACCGATCCCGTTGCGTGAAGCCGCCGAGTTCGAGATTCTCCTGAACAGTCAGCCGCGAAAAGATTCGCCGCCCTTCGGGGCAATGGCCGATGCCCTGTCGCATGATCACGTGGGCCGCGAGCCCGGTGATCGAACGGCGGCGATAGAGCACCGCGCCACTGAGGGCTGGCACGATTCCCGAGATCGCCATCAGGAGCGTTGTCTTGCCGGCGCCGTTGGCACCGATGATGGCCACGAGTTCTCCCTCCTCGACATCGAACGACACGCCGTGGAGCGCCGTGATCGGTCCGTAGCCGGCCTGCAGGTCGTTTACCTCGAGTATCGGCATCGTCTGTTCCTCATGCCTCTCCGCCGAGATAGGCCTCGATGACCCGCCGGTTGCGCTTCACGTCGGCCGGCGTCCCATCGGCGATTTTTACACCGTGGTCGAGCACCGCCACGCGATCGCTGATCCTCATCACCATGTTCATGTGGTGTTCGATGAGGAGCACCGTCACACCGCGATCGCGGATGCTGCGGATGAGCTGGGCCAGTTCGGTCGTCTCCGTCGGGTTCATGCCAGCGGCCGGCTCATCGAGGAGGATGAGCCTCGCGCCGGTGGCCAAGGCACGGGCGATCTCGAGCCGCCGCTGGTCACCGTAGGGCAGTTGGCCGGCAATGCGATTGGCTGCCTCGGCAAGACCAACAAACTGGAGGGCCTCAACGGCACGGGCCCGAGCCTCCTCCTCGCCGCGACGATTGGCCGGCGTGCGAAAAAGCATCGCCAGCGCGCCGCCGGGGATGGCGCGGTCGAGCCCCACGAGGACATTTTCCAGCACCGTCATGTTGGAAAAGAGACGGATGTTCTGGAAGGTTCTCGAGATGCCGGCGCGGGCGACGACGTGCGGTGACCGCCGACCGCGCCTCCAGATGGCGATCGTGCCGGCGGCACCGAGAAGCCCGCCGGCCAACAGGCCCGCCCAGCCGCGGAAGCGGACCCGCGCCTTGCCCGCCGCCAGGCGGTCGAGCAGGTCGTCGCTGATCAAGGCCTGGGGCTGCGACGGGCTTGCCGCCCCGGCCATGTCCGTGGCATCCGGGATCGTGCCCGGGCCGGCCCGCCGCGCGGTGACCGCCGCCTGGAGTTGGTTGCGGAGGGACCGCGCGTCGGCAAGGTCACGGCGGATCGCCAGCACGTCGCGTCCGTCGGCGCTCACCACCCGCCACTTGCCGGCCATCTGGTCGATCGCCAACTCGGCGCGGAAATAGCCCCGCAGTCGTCGCCGCACCGTCTCGAGCGTGAACGGCTCGTCGATCGCCATGCCGCGTTTGACAACCGCCAGCCAGAGACGATCGACATCCACCGCGGCGGCCGCCGTGAACAGCCCGACGACAAGGCCGATGGCCAGCGCGGTCCAGAATACCCCCGGCCCGAACGACTGCGTGAGCCGGTGCCCCTCGAACCGTACCGATCCACTCGTGGGGGAGTAGATGCCGCTGACGCAGTTGAAGGCCGTGGTCTTGCCGGCACCATTCGGGCCGATGAGCGAGACGATGTTTCCCTCGGGCACGTCGAGGTCAAGATCCGATACCGCAATGAGACCACCGAACCGCATCGACATGCGGTCGATGTCAAGCAGCGGGATGTCGGTGGCCGAGGCGGGCCGGTCCCTCTTCATCGCTGGTCTCCGTGGAGTTCGGCTGCCAGCCGCCGTGATGGAATCAAGCCTTCCGGTCGGTAGCGCATCACGAGCACAAGGGCGATGCCGAAAATCGCCAGCCGCCAGCCGCTGAAGGAGAGCAGGCTCGACCCTGAAGGATTGATGTTGAGCTGCTGAATCAACGAGTCGGCCCAGGGTGCGAGCACCGTATCGAAGCCGACGAGGATCGCCACGCCGAGGAGCGTGCCGGGAATGCTGCCGAGGCCGCCAAGAATCACGGCACAGAGAACGAGAATCGACCGGTTGAAGTCATAGGCATTCGGATCGGCCGTGGTCGACAGGCTGGCGGCGTAGAGGCAACCGGCGAGCGCCGCGACCGCCGACGACATCGCGAAGGCCGACAGCTTCACGCGGGTGGCAGAGATCCCCATGGCCGAGGCCGCCAGTTCATCCTCCCGAACGGCCACCCACGCCCGCCCCAAGCGGGAGTTCTCGAGCCTCCGCATCGCCCAGACCACACCCGCCAGCGAGGCGAGCGTCAGGTAGTAAAACCACCGCGGATCGACGGCAAACGCCAAGCCCAAGTCGGTGCCGGCCACGGTCACGCCGGCTCCCGGAGGCGGCACCGGATTGAGCCCTTTCATGCCGCCGGTGACCTGCTCCAGATTTCGGAGCGTGACCTTCGCCACCTCGCCGAAGCCGAGCGTAACGATCGCCAGATAATCTCCCCGCAGCCGCAGCGTTGGCGCACCCAGCGCCAGCCCGATGCCAGCCGTCACGGCGATACTCACAGCGGCAGCCGCCAGCCAGCCGATCTGAAACGGAAAGGTGGGCACGGTGAGGATCGCCAAGACGTAGGCACCGATGCCGAAAAAGGCTGCGATCCCGAGGTGGAGCAGGCCTGTGTAGCCCACCATCACGTTCAAGCCCAAGGCCAGGATGCAGTAGATGAAGAGCGTGGTCACCTGCCCGCCAAGCGCGCCACCGAGAGCGGGAATGACAAGGGGCGCGACTGCCAGAACGGCCAGCACCACCACCTCCCAGCGGTCGCTGACCCAGCCCCACACCGTACCCATCAGACCTTCTCCTTCGTACGACGGCCGAGCAATCCCTCCGGACGAAAGACGAGGATCACGATGAGAATCGCGAACACCATCGCCCCGGCCCACCGTTCGCCGACGTAGGCCGTGGAGAGAGCCCTCACCAACCCGATCACGAGTCCACCGATGACGGCGCCCGGGATGCTGCCGATCCCGCCGAGAACGGCCGCCGTGAAGGCATAGAGGCCGTTCTGGAATCCCATCTGAAAGCCGATCGTATTGATGTAGAGCCCGTAGATCACGCTCGCCGCCCCGCCGAGGAAGCCACCGAGAAAAAACGTGGCCGCAATCACCCGATCGACGTCGACGCCCACGAGCGCCGCCGCCGTCTCGTCCTGCGACACCGCCCGCATCGCCTTGCCGAGCCGAGTCGACTTGACCAGCACCATGAGAGCCGCCATGAGCGGCACGACCACGACCAGCACGAGCAGGTCCTTCCAGCCAAACTGCAGGCCCTCGCCCGGCAGGAGATTCGCCGTGGGGAGCAGCTGCGGAAACGAGCGGTCGGCCGGCCCGAGCCAGAAGAGGCCGATGTTCATGAAGATGAACGACACGCCGATCGCCGAGACGAGCGGGGCGAGCTTGGGCGCATCACGCAGCGGACGGTAGACGAGCCGATCCACGGCGACATTGACCAGTCCGCAGAACAGCCCGCACAGCCCCACCAGCAGTGCGATGCCGAGCCAAGTCGCCACGCCGGCCGTCGCCGTGCCGGCGGCCTCAAGCCCGAAGGCCCCGACGAGCGTCAGCGCGAGGCAGGCGCCGAGCATGATCAAGTCGCCGTGGGCGAAATTGATCAAGCGGATGATGCCGTAGACCATCGTGTAGCCGAGCGCCATGAGTGCAACGAGCGCCCCGTTGGTCAGGCCGATCAGACACTGTTGGAGAAAAAAGAGGGCAGACACGACCGCGGCTCCGGGGCACTGGTTCTACTCGGAAGGCTGCGTGCCGGCCACGTCGGTTGCATCGATGACCTCTTCGAACACAAACCTGCCGCCCCGCACCACGCTCACCGTCAGGGCGTCGAGCGTGGTGTCGCCGTTTTCATCGAACCCCCAGCGGCCGAGTGCCCCGTCGAAGTCGCGGATTGTCCGGGCGGCATCCGTGATCGCCCGCCGGTCCTTCATCCCGGCATCGCGGATGGCCCGAAGCACCACCTGCGCCGCCTCGTAGCCATACACCGCATACCCCTCGGGCGGCTCGCCGAACTGTTTCTGGTAGCGGGCGACAAACTCGCTCCCCTTCCCCGTGAGCTTCTCGGCGGGCAGGCCGCCGAACGTCACGAAACAGCGTCCCTCCAGATTGGCGGCACCGGCCGCATCGATGAACACCTGCTCCATGCAGCCATCGGGCACCATCAGCCGCGCCGTGATTCCTGCGCTGACCATGTCCTTCGCCAACTGCCCGCCCTTGCTTTGGGTCGTGCCCCCGAAATAGACGAGGTCGGGGCCGGCAGCCTTGATCCGAGCCATCAACGATTTGAACTCCTGGGCCTTTGCGTCGATCGAGTCGTGCCCCAGCACTTCGATTTCGAGTTCGCGGCATCGCTCGTCGAAGAGGTCGGCGATGCCCTTTCCGTACACCTCGTTGTCATCGAGGATGTAAACCTTCTTGACACCACGCTGTTTCGCCCAGTCGGCGGAGAGCGGCCCCTGCAGGTCGTCGGCAGGCACGACCCTGAGGTAGTTGAGCCGACCGGTCGGACGATAGACCTCCGGCTCACCCGGCTCACCCATGTCGGGCTTTGTCAGACCGACGGCGGTATTCGCCGGCGACACCATGAGCAGGTCACCGAGATTGAGGATCGGCATCGACACCTTCGCCGCACCGGAGTTGTAGGTGCCGATGTAGGCGACGACGTCTGGGTCCTGCAGTGCCCGCCGGGCATTGGCGGCCTCGGCTTCGCTCGTCCACTGCCCGGCTGCAGCCGTCGCATCGTCGAGGTCGAGATATTCGATGCGGAAGGGGCCAACCCTGCCCCCAGCCTCGTCGATCGCCATCCGGATCCCGCGCACGATCGAATCGGTCTGCTGCTTGGCGGAGCCGGTCCGCGGCAGGCTCGATACGATTCTCACAAGGCCCGGATCAGCTGGTCGGCAACCGGCATACACCATGCACGCGACGAGCAGGGCGAAGCCGCGGTTCCATGAATTCATGACCGGAATGTAGGGGCTGTGATTCAGACGCGTCAAACGGCAGTCACCGCACCACAAGCCGCCAGGCACGATGAATCCGCTCATTGCGGAAGTCCTCGGGAATCGTTTGGCGGGTGATCTCACGAATCGTGTAGGACGCGGCGGCCCGTTCTTCCGCGAAGTGAAACCGCCGGAAATTCGTCGAGAAGTAGACGATGCCGCCGGGGGCGAGATTCTTCGCGACCAGTTCCAGCAGTTCCGCGTGGTCACGTTCGACGTCCCACGGCGCGTCGCTCTTCGCCGACCGCGAGAAGGTGGGCGGGTCGACGACGACGAGATCAAACGGTGGCTCGCCGCGGCGCGCACGGTGCTCCAGAAACTCGCGGGCCTCGTCGCGAACCGTGCGATGGCGACCGGCGTCCTTGAAGCCGTTGGCGGCGAGGTTCGTCCGTGTCCAGTCGAGGTAGGTGTTGGAGAGATCGACACTCGTCGTCTCGGTGGCCCCACCCGCCGCGGCATAGACCGAAAAGCTGCCCGTGTAACAGAAGAGGTTCAGGAACCGCTTGCCACGGGCTTCATCGCGGACGATGGCCCGCGTCTGCCGGTGATCGAGAAAGAGGCCGGTGTCGAGATAGTCGGAGAGATTCACCTCGAAGGCGAGCCCCCCTTCCCGCACTGTGAGCAGCGTCTGCTGTTGGCCGACCTTCTCATACTGCCCGCCTGCCCGCTGCCGCCGGCGAGCCTTGAGAAACGCCTGATTCGGCGGCACGCCCAGTTCGGCTGCTGCGGCCTCGATCATTCGCGACAGCCACACCTCGTGCTCGATCTCGGTGCGTTCATGCGGCCGTTCATATTCGGCCGCATGGAGCCAGCCGGCATACCAATCGATGACGAGCGGCACCTCCGGAATGTCACGATCATAGATGCGAAAAGCCTCGATCCCCTGGCGGCGGGCCCACTTGGAGAGATGCTTGAACCGCTTGGCAAGGCGACGGCGAAAGTCGCCGATCTGTTCGTCGGTCGCGCGGGCACGCTGCCGGCCGGGAGCCGACGCGACCTCTCTCGGGCCATCGGCCAGGACCACTTCTTCCTGCCCCTGGCCCGCAACCACAGATGGTGCGTTTGAATGTCGCGGCCGGATGTCGACTTCGAGCAGGCGGCAGGCGATGGGGCCGTTCGCGAGCGGCACACGGTGGGTGGGGCGGAGGCCCAGGTGTTTGATGGCGGGTGTGTCGGGGGCAAGGATCGCCGCCCGCCAGCCACCGCAGCGCTGCACGAGCCAGTCGCCGATGCGTCGATAGAGCGCTGCCGCCCGCGGCAATGCCAACCGTTCGCCGTAGGGGGGATTGGTGACGACAAGGCCTGCCTTCCCCGTGGGCCGAACCTCTTCGAAGTGACGCTGCTCGATGACCAGGTGTGCCGCCACACCCGCCGCTTCGGCATTGGCCCGTGCGGCAACGACGGCCTGCAGGTCGAGGTCGCTTGCAGCAAACGAGCTAGCCGGAGGTCGAACGCGGGCCTCGAGTTCCGTAACCAGGTGAGCGGTCAGTGTTTTGTCGCAGTCGCGAAACCGGAAAAATCCATGGCCCCTGCGACGAGCCCGCCACAGCCCAGGGGCCATGCCCGCCGCGATCGTGGCCGCCTCGATCACGAGCGTGCCGGATCCACACAAGGGATCGAGTAGCGGTTCAGCTGAGCAGTCGCCGTCTGGATGGCCGGGCCGCCACCAGCCGGCGATCCCAAGGATGCCGGCGGCGAGCACCTCCGAGAGCGGCGCCTCCACGTCTCCCATCCGCCAGCCTCGTTGGTGGAGTGATCGCCCGGCGGCATCGCGGAAAATCGTCGCCACGTTGCCCACCAGATGGAGGGCCAGCCGCAGCGTCGCCCCGCGCAATTGCACGCTCGGCCGCTTTCCGCTGGGCGTCCGGAGCTGATCGACGACCGCATCCTTGACGACCTGCGCCGCGTAGAGCGAGTGGGTGAGAAACGTGTCGTGGATGGCGGCGTCGACCCGGAGCGTGTCCGATGTCTTCAGCTGCTCGGTCCAGTCAAGCTCCTGAATCGCGCGGTAGAGCGACTCCGGCGAATCGACCCGAAACCGCCCGAGCGGTTCGAGCACCCGAATCGCGGTACGGCTCTCGAGGACGGCGCGGTAAAGCGTTTCCTGTTCCCGGCCGGGAGGAGCCGAAAACTCGATCGTCCTTCTGCCGACACGCAGATCCAGTCCGCCGAGTGCCTCGAGTTCCTTGGCCAGCAGCCACTCGAGTCCCTCGAGCGTTCGCGCCGTCAGCCGCGGCGGCTCGTCGAGCGTCGCCGCCGGCAAGGGCCGTGGCACGGGGTGAACAGCGGGAAATTCCACGGGCTTCCTTATCAAGCAATGGTGTGAGCAGTCGCCGGCAACAGGGGCGTTGGGTCGGTAAAGTCGCGCGGATCGGCACGTCGCAGCCGCCACCAGTACGACGCAGAAAATCCAGGCCAGAGCGCGGAGAGTCGGCCGGCCGGGTCACGATACCAAGTGGTGCAGGGCCGTCGCCACGACCAGGCTGTCGCGGCGGAACCGGCGGTGGAGCCCCACACTGTCCGCAGAAACCGCCGTTCGATCCATTCGTTGAAGGACTGCTGGACATCAGGCCGCACATCGATCTCCGGCAGCAGGCCGGTCTCGAGGAGGTCGAGGCAGGAGAGCACGTACCGCACCTGCGCTTCGAGCATAAACACGATCGAATTGTGTCCCAGGCCGGAGTTGGGGCCCATCAGCAGGAACAGGTTCGGATAGCCCGCCACCAGCAGGCCGTTGTAGGCCTCGGGCCCCGCGGCCCAGTCGTCGGCGAGGCGGCGACCGCCCCGGCCACGGATGTCGATCTTGGTGGCCGGATTGAACGGGCGAAATCCGGTGGCAAGCACGAGCACGTCGACCGGCCGCTCCATGCCATCAGCCGTCACGATCGAGTGCGGGCGGATCGTGATGATCTTCTCGGTTGATACCTCGACGTTGTCGCGGGCGAGCGCCGGATAGTACTCGTCGGAGAGCAGTACCCTCTTGCAGCCCATGGTGTACTGTGGCGTGATGGCTGCCCGAAGAGCTGGATCCTTGATGTGCCGGGCCAGGAGTGCCAGAGATTCCCGCTGCCAGCTCCCCAGCAGCCATGGCCAGAGGGTGAAGCCGATCGCGATCGTCTCCGACTCTATATAGAGGAGCAATCGCCACAGCCGCTGCACGCCGGGAACATGGTCGAAGGCCCACTTCGCCCAGCGGGAGACCGGCCGGTCGCGCCGCGGCAGCACCCACGGAGGCGTCCGCTGAAAGACGAGCAGCCGCGATACCCGCGATACGATCGCAGGGATGATCTGGATCGCACTCGCGCCGGTGCCGATTACTGCCACACGTTTGCCGGCGAGATCGACATCGTGCCGCCAGCGGGCTGAGTGAAAGGCCGGGCCTGCAAACGTCTCGAGCCCCGGTAGCTCCGGAATCCGTGGCACATGCAGGCCACCCACACCGGCCACGACGACATCGGCCGTGTACGTGCGGCCGTCGGCGGCCGTCAGCTGCCAGCGTCGTCGGATCTCGTCCCAGTCGAGCTGCACGATCTCGGTGTTGAAACGGATGCGATCGGCAAGGCCATGCTTCGCGGCCACCCGCTCCAGATACCGCAAGATCTCCGGCTGCGGGGCGTAGGTCCGCGACCAGCTCGAATCCTGTTCGAACGAAAATGAGTAGAGGTGCGAGGCGATATCGCAGGCACACCCGGGGTAGGTGTTTTCCCGCCAGGTGCCGCCGACACCGCTGGCCTTCTCGAAGATCGTGAAGTCGCCGCGGCCGGTCTCAAGCAGACGGATCGCCATGCCGAGCCCGCCGAAGCCGGCGCCAAGGATGGCAACGCGGGAGTGACTCATCGCTGAAGAAGCCGGGCTCGTCATGCCCCGAGGCTACCGTGCGTCCGCCGTCTCCGGAAACGGTGCGTGCATTGCAAGCCCGCGGTGAATGCTTTTCTGACGAGCCTGGCCATCGATCGCACGATGGCGGCATCCACGCAGGACCGAGCTTTGGTCGCCCTGCTCTTCCTCTCCGACGCCGTCCTAGGTGCACCGATTGTTTGCCGGTCTAAACGGCCAGCCGGAAACGATTGCAACGCTTCTCTACGGACCCGGCCTACAACTCATGGAATCGCTTCGTTTGCGGGCGAACGATCTTGATCTCGAGCGTTGAGGGATCGTCGTCTGGGAGGCGAAGAGCAATAAGGTTGGAGTTCGCGTGGTTCCGCAGTGCCTGAAACCCGACCTGGCCGCCTCGCTGAGGACATGCCCGGCTCAGCATGCCCGCGAAAGCACCCTCCAGCGGGCGGTGACCACCGCGGCCCGGTGATCCCAAGCCAGCCGACGGCCGACTGGGACCGGGATTATGCAGACCGCCTGAGGCAGTTAATGTTCCTCGCTTGCCGTGAGGGTATTGCTCAACCAAAGCCTCTAAGCGTACTTTTTTCTGCGCGCAACAACACGAGGAGGACCTGGAATGTTCGCGCGTGACAGGTTCCTATTTTGTCAACTCTATTGTGACCTGCCCCCCTTAAACGAGGCCACTCCGGGAGCGATAATCCTGGGTGGCCGTAACCGAGGGAGGGCAAGAAATGCCACGAGGAAAGGCGGAGCAAGCGGAGGTCATCATCCCCAAGCTCCGAGAGGTGGAAGTTGAGTTGGGCAG
>CAMCYH010000032.1 GCA_945883745.1 Candidatus Kuenenia stuttgartensis | reverse complement strand
GAGGCCGGTGCCGGCCAGGTGGAATGCACGATCAACGGCATCGGAGAACGGGCGGGCAACTGCTCACTCGAGGAGGTGGTGATGGCCCTCCGTACCCGGCGGGACTATTTCAACGTCGACACCGCGATCGTGACCCAGAAGCTCGTGCCCACGAGTCGGCTTGTGGCAACGATCACCGGCATCCAGGTGCCACGGAACAAGGCAATCGTCGGCCGCAATGCATTTGCCCACGAGGCCGGCATCCATCAGGACGGCATGCTCAAGGAGCGCAGCACGTACGAAATCATGCGGCCGGAAGACGTCGGGCTCGAGCGAACCGACCTCGTGCTCGGCAAGCACAGTGGCCGGGCCGCGCTCGCCGATCGGGCCAAGGCGCTTGGGTATCAGCTCTCGGCGGATCAGCTCCAGACCGTGTTTGAGCGGTTCAAGCTCCTGGCCGACCGGAAGAAGGAGATCTACGACGGTGACATTGCCGCCCTCTGCGAGCAGCAATTCGCCACGCTCCCGGAACACTTCGTGTACGCCGGCTACGATCTCGTCAGCAGCAGCAGCTCGCCCCCCACCGTCACGCTGCGAATCCTCCATGATGGAGCCGCCGAGTCGGTGTCGATCACCGCAGGCGATGGCCCGATTGACGGCATCTTCCTGGCGATCGAGAGGCTGACCGGCATCACGACGGTGTGCCGCGACTTCCGCGTGCAGGCCGTGACGGTCGGCAAGGATGCCCAGGCTGAAGTGACCGTTGAACTGGAGTGCGACGGACAACAGCAACGAGGCCGTGGCGTCTCCACCGATTCGCTTGAAGCGGCGGCGAAAGCCTTCCTGGCCGCCATCAACCGCTTCGCCCTGGGCCGCCCCCAGCAACGGCTCCACCCGCAGTTGCCCTAACGTTCCGTGGAAAAGCACTCCATGGCCTTTTTCCACGTGGGGCAACACCTGAAAACACCCAGGGTTTTCGGAGTTGCGGGACGCCGCATCCTGCGGCGGCAGACTCTTTCCACAGTCTGCTAGATGGCCTCGGAGCCACGTTCGCCGGTCCGGATGCGGACGCACTCATCCATCGGCAACACGAAGATCTTGCCATCGCCAATCTCACCCTGCTCTCCCGAGCGTCCTCCCTTCACGATCGCCGTGATCGTCGGCTCGACGAAATCATCGTTGACGGCGATCTGGAGTTGCACCTTGCGAAGCAGATTGACGCCTATCTCATGGCCTCGGTACGTCTCGGCATGGCCACGCTGTCGGCCGAACCCCTGCACATCAAGCACGGTCAGCCGAAACACTTCGACCTCCGACAGGGCCTGTTTGACGCTCTCCAGCTTATTCGGCTGGATGATCGCGATGATGAGTTTCACGGAACCGCCTCTCCCGTGGAGCAACGAACAGACCGAAGTCTAGGATCAAGCTGCGTCAGAGCCAACTCGGGAACAACAATCGGCCCGGAGACGTGCCGTACGAGACAGGGATGCCCCGGCCTGGGCGAGCTAGGCGGAGTGCCCACCCAAGCCGTTGGGGCATCCCTAAAGGCTTGCAGCGGTCAGCACGACAGTTCCGTCAAAGGCGTGCGACCAAAAGATTTTCCGCACCAAAGAGCAAACGATGTGCCAAAAAACACCACCGCGAAACTCAGCGTCTTTTGCGCTGAATAAAGCGTTTGTCATCCGTGCCATTCCGCCCGTCGCATTCTTTTCGCGCACCAGATTGCCCACCAATCTGGCAACATGCCGATACTGACTGATGGCGATCACCATTGACGGTGTAGACCTCCGCCCCCCTTCCCCACACACAGCTGATCGCAATGCAAACGCTCACTCCCCTGCTCTCGCTGGACCGCGATTCACGGATGGCCAGGTTGGCCGAGTTGGTGCCCATCGGCCCCACCGCCGCCGCGACCTCCATCCCGCCAGGGGGCATCCGCGGAGGCCGAGACGCGGCCCTGCGAAGGCTGACTGCGATTGATCCCGTGGCGTACGCCCGCACCCGGAATTTCACTGGGGGGGCGGTGTCTCGTCTCTCACCATGGCTGCGGCATGGCGTCTTGTCGCTGGCCGAGGTGCGTGACGCCGCGCTCGACCGCGTCTCGCAGCCCGCCGATGCCGAGAAATTCATATCCGAGCTCGGCTGGCGAGATTATTGGCGGCAGGTGCAGGCGGCGCTCGGTCCGCTGATTCGCCGCGACATCGAGCCCCCGGCCGCCCGCTGGCGGACGACCAGCCGCCTGGAAACCATGCCCGCTGACGTGCTTGCCGCCCAGACCGGGCTGGCCTGCGTCGACGACTTCGTCCGCCGCCTGCACGACACCGGATGGCTCCACAATCATGAACGGATGTGGCTGGCATCATGGCTCGTCCACATCCGTGGCGTCCGCTGGCAAGTGGGAGCCGACTGGTTCCTGTCGCACCTGCTCGATGGCGACCCGGCCAGCAACCATCTTTCGTGGCAATGGGTGGCCGGCACGTTCTCGGCCAAGCCCTATCTCTTCAATCGTGAAAATCTCGAACGCTTTACCGACGGTGCGCACTGCCGCGACTGCGGCCTGATGGGGGAGTGTGCGATGGAGGGATCGTACGACGATCTCGAAGGTCGGTTGTTCGCGGCAGGGCCGCAGCAGCGCGATCCACTCCGCATCCCCCCTGCCCCGCACTGGCGACTGGGAGATGCCCCGCCTACGGGCGGGCCGCTCGTCTGGCTGACCCTCGATTCCCTGGCTGCTACAAGCCCGGCAGCCCGTCGTTATTCGACCGCGCCACGGCTGTTCGTCGTCGACCCGGCCTGGCTCAGCGAGGAGCAGCCGTCGCTCAAGCGGCTGGCATTCATCTTCGACTGTCTTGCTGAGATCGACGACCTCGAGGTGGTGCACGCCGCACCTGCAGAGGCAGTGCCGCTCGTGGCCTCCAGACTCGGCTGTGGCTTCGTCGCGGTCACGTCGACACCCTGCCCCGCCACCCGTGACGCTGCGGCAAGAATCGCCATGCATCTGCCCGTGCACGTGATCGACGAGCCGCCATTCTGTGATCGATCGCGAGTGACCGACCTGGGACGATTCTCCCGCTACTGGTCGAAGGTCAGTCGTTCGGCCCTCGCCCCGACCCCCGATCGACAGCGCTAGCGATCGCTACAGGAGTCCGATCGCTTCAACAAAGCTGCA
Organism: Candidatus Kuenenia stuttgartensis; assembly: GCA_945883745.1. Classification (GTDB taxonomy): domain Bacteria; phylum Planctomycetota; class Planctomycetia; order Pirellulales; family UBA1268; genus CACORA01. The sequence goes on along the minus strand of CAMCYH010000032.1, from coordinate 28,038 downwards.
GAGGGTCTCGACCGGCAGTGTTTCCGTGTCTCGTTCGGGAAGCACTCCCACGTCATAGCCAGCCCGTACGAGCCGCTCCCGATCGGCCTCAACCCGCGGCGGCAGGCTGCCATCCGTCCGTGGCGGGTCGAACAAGATCCAGCGAGATCGGCCCGGTTCCGCCGGCTCGACTCTGGCCTGCCGTGGCAGGGCCGCATCGAGGAGCGCGACCCCACGGATCGCAGGACCGAGGGCATCGGCCGCGAGCCATGCAAAAGCACCTCCGGCGCCCGACCCGGCCACAGCCAGCCGTGACGGGTCGATGGCACGACGGCCGCGGAGCGAATCGAGGCTTCGCGCTACGCCGCGGATGTCGTCACGACTCCAGCGCTGGGGGTCGGTCGATCCCGGCAGAATCACGGCCACACCATAGCGATTGGCAGCGTCCCGCCAGACCGCCGCCTCGTCGACCGCAACAGGTCCATGAGGCCGCCCAAAATAGACGAGTACGCCCACCGGGTCGTCCTCGTTGCCAGCCGGGATGACGGCGATTGGAGGCGTTGCCACTTCCGCTGCCTCCAGTTTCACGACCTCCGCTGCGTCGGGGGACTCCGGCCGAGTCGGCGTCTGAGCCGGGATATCGGTGGGCATCGGGATGGTCGTGACCGCTTGGGTCTGTTCCTTTCCGTCAGCATCCCGCACCACGAGCGTCACCGTATCTCCCGCTTCCACGCCACCAAGCACTCCCGCCAGCGCCGCGCTGGACGTCACCGGCACCGTCTCGGCAGCCTCGCCTGGTGGTGTGATCGCTCGCACGGTCATTCCCGCGACGATACCGGCAGTTGATGCAGGACTCTCCGGCCACACCCAGTCGACCACGACAGGCTGCGCTGCACCCTCTCGATCGTCTTCTTTTTTCACGGCGACCCGCTTCGGCACGATGCCGATTACGGCACGGCGCCACGGCGGCAAGTTGGCCACGAGCCTCGGTTTCATCGTGACTCGACGAGGGGCCTGCGCTGCCGACTCCCTCCGCTCGACCACGATTTCCAATTCATCCCCGGCATACAGCGGAGAGAGGGCGTGCCGCACCTCGGCGATGCGAGTGACCGGTCGGCCATGAACGGAGATGAGTGTGTCGCCCGGCTGGATCCCGACTTCGGCAGCGGGCGATCCCGGCCGGCTGGTCGCGATCGTCGGCACGCCGGTAAAGACGTCGCGCGAACGATACGAGACGCCGAGCACGCCCGGAACGAGCGTCTCACCGGACTGAAGCCGTGGGAGCACGCGGCGGATGTCTTCCAGCGGCACGGCGAAGCCGATCCCCGAGTCATACAGTTCCGTGCCGAGCATCATGCCAGCGGTGTCGGCCGGAAGCGGTGCAAGCATCCCGATCACGCCGCCGCGGATGTCGACCAGAGCGCCGCCGTAGTTGGCGGGCGATACAGCCGCGTCGGTCTGCACCGCTCTGCCCCAGGCGCGGTTGATCGCCGAGACCACACCCACGGCGATGTTCGGCGTGGCCAGGTCCCAGCCACGGGCCACGGCAATCGTCCACTGGCCCACACTCAGGCTCGCACGTGGAACACCACTGCCCACGCTCGGCAGCGCGGCTGGCGGATCGACTTTCAGGAGCACCACGCCCCGCGATGTGTCCCTTCCAACCACGCGGGCGGCGAACCGCGACGCAGCCCCGGTCGTGGCACCGGGCAGCACCACGATCGCCTGTTTGACGTCATCGGGAACGGCAAACGCCGTGGTGATGACCCATCCGGCCGGATCGACCACCAGCCCAGTGGACGGGCCGCTGGCCGGCGCCGCCTCGGCTGGTCCCTCAACGGCTGATGCCGAGACTCCGGACGATTCAATCCGCACAACGGCGGCGGCCACACCGGCGGCGGCAGCTTGAAAAGCCCGCTCTTCCGCCAGGCCGATCTCCCCACCGGCACGACCATGTCGCGGCTGGCCCAGTGAAAGCACAATCGCGACGATGGCCGCGGCGGCTCGTAGGGCCGCGATCACGCGGCCCCCGGCGGCCACCGGTTTCCCGGAAAGTCTCATTGGTCCTGCTCCACCCCGGGAGTATTGGATCGTTTTCCTGCCGGCAGCGGCGGCCGCGGCCCGAGTTCGACATCCACGACGCGGCCCTCCCGGACCACCGCGATCCGTACCGGGTCGCCGTCGGCGAGCATGCCCAAAGCCCGCTGAACCGCATCCCGTGACGGGACAGACCGCCCATCAACCGCGACCACGAGATCGTCTGGGGAGAGGCCCGCCCGCTCCGCAAGAGAGCCGGACACCACCGACTCAATGAACGGGGGTGTTCGGTCGAGCAGGTCAGGCACGAGCACGATGCCGAGGCCCAGCGGATCAAAGGATGCGGCATCTCGCGCAGGAGGAGCCGAAACGGTCCCGGAAAGAATGTCGCGGTAGCCCCGCGCCAACTCCGCGGCCGGAATGGCATAGCTCAGCCAGATCCCCGACGCACTCGCGCGGAGTTCCTTGCCAAGCATGCCGACGAGCCGGCCTTCCCAATCAATCAGCCCTCCACCCGGAGAGCCCGGGTTGTTGGTCGTACAGTCGATGATGTACACGTCGCCGGGAAAGGGCACCTCGTATCCACCTCGCCGCGCCTCCAGCGGCACCCGCGCCGTCACAACACCGTGCTGCACGCTGACCCGCTCATCACCGACGGCCACTCCAAACAGATTCGAAAGCGCGAGCACCCTCGTTCCTACGGTGACCGGATCGTTGTCAGCAATCGCAAAAAAGGGCAAGTCCGCAGCATCGATGGCAATTACGGCCAGCTGTCGGGAGGGATCGGCGCCAAGCAGCGTGCCTCGATATCGCACGCCGTCGTCGAGCACGCAGTCGATCTCGTCGGCATCCAGCACCGTGCTCATCACGGTGAGCACATGCCCCTGGGGCGAAACGAGGATTCCGGTCTGATACGACTCGAGCCCCCGCAACCCACCGGCACCATGAATCTTGACAACTTTGCGCGCAGCGTCGGCGATCGTCTGACGTGGCGTATCGGCCACCCCCTCCGCCATCACGAGGGTCGCCACCAGAACAACCACACCACCGACCTGCCTCGGCCAGCCTGTAGCCCCACTCATGTCAGCGGCCTCCCTCTCCATCAAACCGAACCACCTCGATCTCGAACGTGGCAAATTGTTCGCTGCCCCTCCAGACGTCCATGACGGCCGGCATGCCAGCGGCCGCTCCGTCGGGAAGACTGCCCGAAAACCGCACCTCGCAGGGATCGGCATCGGGCTGATGCCAGAAGTCGATCGCGACCACGCGGCCAGATCCGTCGACGACGAACCGCGCCTCGATCGCCGCCACCGCCGTGTTGAGCACATCCATCAACTCCGGCGGGCTGCCCTCTGCTTTGGACAGCGCCCCTCGGGGAAAGATGGGCATCGTCCCCCAGTATTCGGTACGGCCGACAGCGACTGGTCCGTCGCGGAGGAGCCGGCGCCAGATCAGCAGGGCTCCGAGTAGTCCACCGCTACCGGGCGGATTGGGCGCCGCGTCGAGGTCACGAGTGGCATCGACCCGCGTCGTTCCGGTCGGCAGGTCGATCACTCCTTCGCGGTCAGTCAAGGAAATGCGGAACGTACCTCCGACAGACAAACGCCCCTCGATCACCCACGCATCGGAGCCACCCTGAGGAGCATTCGCCGCCACGGCGGCCGCCACCCGATCCCGCTCCACGGTGTTGAAGTGATGGTTGGTGAAGCCAGTCCGTGGCTCGTAGAGCGGCCGCACGTCGGCCGGGAGCTCTGCCGGTGGCTTTGTCGGTCGTCCCTCCCGCCCCGGCTGCGGGGATTCTGCGTCGCCGGCGGCCGCGACCAGTCGGGCCAACTGGGAAGGTGCATGCACGCCAGCCAGTCGCACGAGCGTGTCAACACGCCGGCCCGAGCGGCGGTACGTGAGCGGAACCTGCCAGCCAGCCGGGAGCGTACCGAGGATGTTTTTAAAGGCGTTGACGGTTCGCACCGGGCGGCCCATCAAGGCCACGATTTCATCGTCGTAGCGGAGCCCGCGACGAAAGGCATCGGACCGCTCCAGAATGTCGGAGACGACCACGCGGCCATCAGCGCTGGTGGCCACGGTCGCCCCGAGTGTCGCATGGTCGACCAGCCGTCCCCCCTTCAAGAAGCCGAGAAAGTTGCGGAGTTGATTCGCTGAAATGGCGTAGCCCACACCCACGTTGACCCGCCCCCGCTTCTCGAACGAGGCGCGGCCGTTGACTCCGATGACTTGCCCTGCTGCATCGAACAAACCGCCCCCGGAATTGCCGGGATTGATGGCCGCGTCCACCTGCAAACAGTCGGTGTATTCCAGGATCGTACCGGCCGGAAACTGGTAGCGGTGCACCCCCGATACGATCCCGGCGCTGACCGAGGGCTGGAGATCGGTGGCCAGCAGAAACGGGTTGCCCACCGCGAAGCAGAAATCGCCCACTTCGACGAGGTCGCTATCCGCCAACTCCGCGTGCGGAAAGTCGGTCCGGCCCAGCAGCCGGATGAGAGCCACGTCACCGGTGGGATCGAGCCCCACAAGCACCGCGTTGTAGAGGCGGCCATCGGGCAGACCACACTGCATGGCTACGCCGGCAGGCTGGACCACATGGTAGTTGGTGAGGGCATAGCCATCGGCCGAGATCAGTACACCGGCCCCACCGCCGGCCTCGCCGGCAAAGATCGACACGGCGGCAGGCAGGCCGCGCTGAATGGCATCGATCCGGCGCTGCTCGGCTTCCAGCACCGCAGGAGCGACGGTTTCATCTGCCCTGAGCGACCGTTCAGGAAGCACCACCAGACTCGCGATCACCGTCACGAGCATCAAGACTGGCAGGTCGGGGAAGCGGCGATAGATCCGAAGTGGCGTGAACAAGAAGTCCTACTTTGTAAAGAGAGGGTCGCGCAGGATCACGACGCCACCGACGGGGCCGGCCCGGCCGTAATCGACGGTAATGGAGAGCCGCCGCGCTCCATCGAGCGAAATCTCACCGATGGAGATACCGGCCGCGTTGGCGGCCGAGGCGTCGTCGACCGACCCGCGGAAGACCTCGCGACCGTCAACGGCGATCACCACCAAAGCCCCGCCACCGACAGCCGCCCCACGGGAAATCGCTGTTGTAAAGGTGCGGCTGCCCGCGGGCACCCGCCACACGGCGACCGTGCGGGGACGGATCATGAGATCCTTCCGAGGTGATCCATCGTCGGCCGCAACAACTCGCGGTCGAAAGGCGGGAATCAGTTCGTCGATTCCGGTGAGGCTGCCAAAAAAGGGCTCTAGTTCGAGCTGTTCCGTGGCCAGTCCGGCCAGGCGAGTCGTGCGTCCAGCTGCAAAATCGATGCTCTGCAGGGAGCCGGCCGGCAGCCGCACTACGTCATCGATGACGAGCCCCTCGGGGGACCATTCCACCTGGGACGCTGGTAGCACACCGCCGGAGACCTCCACGACGATCCCGCCAGCGGCCGCCGGCTCGCGGAGCCACTGCAGCCCGATAACACGATCCCGTTTCACCGGGATCGTTTCGCCGTCGAGCACCACCCGCACCGCGTCGGCCGTGATGCCGACGATCGCGCAGGGCACACACTGCGTCTCTTCCCCCTTGGCCACCACGACCACATCCGATTCCAGTTCGTCAGGCAGCGACTGCTGCCAGGCCGGTCCCACGTCGTTGCCTTCCTGACGGTCCGCCCGCAGCCAGTCGATCGTCTGCACACGGGCCACCGGGAGCGTGACGACCCCCGCGCTCGTCTCGAGCCTGACGGTTTCACCCTCCCACGTCACGTCCGTCCCGGTGAGACGGGCACCGTCGGTGCCAACGACGCTGACTCCAGCCACCGCCGCAGGCCCACCCCGCTGGCATTCGACCCTCCGCACGGCGTCTAATTCAATCGCTCGGCGGCCTGACTCGGTTGCCAGACGAACACCCTTCGAATCGATTCCCTCAAGCCCGCCCGTCTCGGTGTCGCCATTGCTCAGCGCGACCATTACGGCCGTCGCGTCCCCCTCGGCAGCGTTGCCGGTGCCCGGGACGCCCACGATCGCCCCGACCATGACGACGGCCCGCAGCAGCGATGACGACGATGGCTGCATCAACAGGACTCCAATCCGTTAGCGATTCTCGCCGCCGGAGGCGAGCCGCTTGAAGTATTGCTCGATCGCATCCCGATAATGCGGAGGAAACTCACGGCCGATCTGCTGCAACGCCTCCTCGCGTTGGTGCGGAGGCAGGTCGCCCCAGCCCTCGCCCTCGCCGAGATCACGGCTCTGAACCTCCCCAGGCCCTTTGCCACCCGCGATGCGGCTGTCGTCCATGGGCGTTCCGTTCCCGCCATTACCCGAGCCGCCAGCACCGCTCGACGCCTGGCTTTGTTGCTGCTGCTGCTCAATTTTCTCGATCAATTTGTCGAGCGACGCGATCACGCCATCCTGCACATTCCGAGTCTTCGGGCCGGCATGACCAAGGTCGAGCCGCCGAGTGACGTCCCTCATCCGCCGCGCGATGTGATCGAGCGAGTCATCTTCGAGCGACTCGATATCGGCCCTCATAAGACGGGCGGTTCGGTCGTAGCGAACAGGGATCTCATCGGAGCGTTCGAGGAGCCGATCGAGTAGGTCAATGGCCGTGTCGGAACGCAAGAGCCAAAAGTGGCAGGCGGCCTGATGAAACAACAACGCCGCCGGATCGATGGCATCTTCCGCGACGAGGCCATCGAGCAGCCTCAGCCCCTCGTCAAACCGGTCGTGCCGTACCAAGTGCCGCCCGAGCCAGAGGCGAACCGTATCTCGCTGGAAGAGAGTCTGCGGATCGGCGTCGGCAGGAGCCAGAGAAAACAGCCACTCGGTGGCGACGGAGGCAGATTCGGCCGGCCGGAGAGCAAGATCGCGAATCGGTCCACACCGCGGATCGAGCGCGGCAAACGTTTCGATGGCGGTGTCGAGCAGGTCGACTCGCTGGGCATCAGGGGCCTCCCAGACACCGCGGGCTTTCGCAACGGTCGCCGGGTCGGTTGACTGGCTTTCAACCCAGGCAAGCATTTTTTTCCGCACGGCCGTCGGTGCGGGAATCGCCCAGGATGCCTGTCGGGAAAGGTCAGCGTCGGCGTCCAGTTCGGCCGCGACGCCGGCCACGGGAGCCGCCCCAAGGACCGCCGGCCACACGATCGCATGGCACACGACAGCCATCAGATGGATGGCGACCCTCGAGGCAGGCCATCCTCCCCGCCTCCGCGTCGACTGTTGCACATCCATCGTTTGGGCTCCAGGACACGGGGATGCCATCGCCTTCCTTGCCATCATACCCGGCGGAGGTTGGTTCGGCACGTTGAATCCCCGTTCACTCCGTGCGGCCCGATACGATGCCGTGGGCGGCCTGCTGGATCGACCGCTGCCGCTCAGCCAGCCGCTCGAGAGCTTCAATCAACTCCGGTTCATCGGCCTGCTCGACCCCGTCGTCCAAGAGTTGGGAAAATCGCTCTGTCCGGGTGTTCACCCGCATCTGAAGTGAACGGATCATTTTGAGTTCGGCCAACTTGTCGACGAGTGGCTGCTCGCCCGGCTCGGCTGGCCGACCACCGGCCGGACTCTGCCGCTGCTCTTGCTGCTCGCGCTGCGCCTGCTCGAGAGCGGCCAGCAATTCCTCGAGTCCCGTGACGATGTCTTGAATGACACTCCTCGTTGCCCCCCCCACATCGCCACGAGAAAGCCGAGCGGCGGCCTGGAGGGAGTCGTCCCGAATCTGCTCCAAGGCCTGCGGAATTGCGACGGCCGATCCATCATCACGAACAAGCGTCAAGGCTTTCGTCGCCTCCCCGGCAATCTTTGTCTGCTCACGGCCCAGCCGGGCCGCCTCGAGCTGCCGTTCGCGATTGGCCGCTTCTCCTGCAGCGATTTTTTCCGTTCCGGTGAGCACCCCACGTTCCGCCCGCAGCATCGAACGGATACGGGTCTCGAGCTGTACCAACAGTCGCTCCACCTCCTCTTCCCTCATCTGCCGGAGAATCTCCTCGAGTTCGGCCCGTGCTGTCTCCAGGTCCTCGAGCGCCTTTTGCTGTTCGGCCCGCGCATCGCGACGATTGGCCTCGTCAAGTCGTTCCTGGGCCTCGCGCATCCGCTGCTCCGCTGCCTGCAGGCGCGAGCGAGTGCGGCGGGCTCGTGACGCTTCGTCATCTCCGTCATCAGCCTCCTCGTCTTGCTCCTGCGGCGCCCCGGCTGGCTGACTCTGCCCCTCCTGCCCTTCCTGGCCCTGCCCTTCCTGGCCCTGCCCTTCCTGGCCCTGCCCTTCCTGGCCCTGCCCTTCCTGGCCCTGACTTTCCTGGCCCTGACCTTCCTTGCCGGCGTCGCCCTGTTCTTTGCCACCCGTCTCCGGTGGCTCCATGCGTTTCGCGAAGCCGCCGATGTCACCGGCCAGGTCGCGGGTCTCCTCAGCCAGCATCTCTTGTCGGGCGGCGAGCCGCTCCTCGCCGTCACTCCCGAACTCCGTAGCGCCCTCGAGGCCCCGCTGCTTGGCGATCAACTTCGACACACGGGCAATGAACTGCCGCACTTCCTCCTTTGTGCTGGCAAGGTTCTCGTCGGTATCACCCGATTCGAGCAACGCCAACAGTTCCTTCATCCGATCGATGGCATCGGACTGACCACTGCCCGCCTTCAGCAGTTGATTCTTCTCCAGCAGCGACACGATCGTGTCGAGCCGGTCACCCACCTCCGCCTCGCGGGCCTGGGCAAACACGCTGCGAAGAACAGCCGCCCGCCGCGGGTCGCTGCCGGCGAGGAGATCGGCCAGTCGAAGAAAAGAACGCTCAAGATCGCGGAATTGCTGCAGCAACTGCTGCTCACGGACCGCCAACGAAGGAGGGCTGTCGACCGCGGGGTCGGCGGTCAACGCTGCCCCCTGCATGAGGCAGTTGGCCGTGCTGACGGCGATGATCATCCACCGGAACGACCCCGGGTTCATAACCCCTCCAGTGCCTCGCGGGCACGCTTTTTCTGCTGCTCGAGCGTGTCGACGCGAATCTCCTCTTGGGTGCGGATCACGCCCCGCAGCCGCTCGATCACTTCGTTGAATGATTCCAACTCCATCATCATAGCCAGGAGGGCCCGCATCCGCGCCAGCACGTCGTCGGCCTGCCGCACAAGTCCATCCCGGGCAGACGGCGGATCGGAGACACCCCGACAGGCGGTGGCCAACGGCAGCAGTTCTTTGTCTGCCAGGCCGGCAAGCGGGTCGGCGATCTGGCTGATCAGCCGGACATCGACCTCCGGCGTCAGCAGGCCATTGTTGTCGAGTTCGAGGCGGATGTCCCGAAAGGCCAGCGCAATCTCGGCGGTTTCGCCTGCCGCCCGGCCGATCGACTCACCCACCCGAGCAACCGCCACGGCCATTTCATCTCCAAGCGGCTCGGCCGCAGCCAGACGATCGCGGGCCTGACTGCAATCGGCAATCACGCTCTCAAATCGGCGGCGAAGAATCACTTCCCTAGCCTCGAGCATGGCCTGGAGTGACTCCGGCGTGACGACATCGAGCGTCCACGTGTCTCCCTGGCCGCGCTGAGGTCCTCCTTCGAGACCGCAGCCGTCGGTGGCCACGACCGTGATCGTCAGCCGGCTGCCGACCGACAGCGCGAGTGGCCCCAGGAGGAGTGTTTCCGGGGCATCGGTCGGAAACTCGGCCACGGCCATCCCGGGCCGCACCCGCTCGATCGTCTGCTCTGTCTGGCGGGGGGAATCGCCAGCCTCTGCGGCCGGACCCGCCGCACTCAGCGATACGGTCGCCGCCGTCAGGCCATGGTCGTCAGCGATGGTCCCGACCCATGGGATTCGCGCGGTAGGCGTGACGGACGTGGAGATGCCGCGGAGTTTCAGGGAGACCTGCGGCGGCTCGTCCGGCACCGCCGAAATCACGAATGTGATCGGATCACGATTGGTGAGCCCGTGCGAGTCGGTTAGGCGCACAACGACGGTCCGGTCGCTCATCACGCTCTCGAGCCGAGCAGCAATCGACCGGGGGAATGGCTCACCAGTTCCAATCGCCAGTTCGCTCACCACCGTCTCGGTCCCCTCCTCCACCACGGCCAACTGAGCCGCCTTGAGCGGCGCTGTCGCCGTGCAGGTGATGTCGACGGCAGAGCCTCGTGGCACGGGCACGACCCGCGCTGTTGCCGCCGGCCGGCTCCCTCCACCGAGATACTCAGGCAGCGTCGTCACGATCGAGAGCGATTCCAGACCCGGTGCGTCGACCACCTCGAGCCGGAGCGGTCGCAGCCGGGCATCACCCCCGCGAACTTCAAGATCCAACGATTCACTCACCCCCTTGATCACGTGGCCGAATGCCTGGCCATCAGCGGTCTTCGCACCGCGGGTGCCCATGCGGTCGGTTCGCCAGGAGCGGGCCTGTGGTCCGACTGCTCGTGAACGCAGATCCACGACCGCGGGGATCAGGTCTCTCGACGATGCCCGCACGAGCACCTCCACATCGGTGCCACGGGCGACCACCCGCACGCCGTTGACAAAACCATCGGCCTCCAGACTCACCCGCCGCGGCCACGGCTCATCGGCCAGCCAGACCATGCGGCGGGCCCACAAGGTGGCAGCCTGAGGCTGGCCGATCACCAGGCCGACGAGGCTGGCCACGGCCAACGTCGATGCAGCCGCCAAGCCACTGAGGCTGCGGCGGCGAAAAATGGCCGCCGGATCGACAGCGTCCAGCCGACTGACAGCCACTGCCGCAGTGCGGGCCAACAGAGCGTCGCTCACGTCATCCCGAGGCCCGCGAGAAAGCTCGACGGCCGTGGAAAGACTGTCGCGAAACTGTGGATGACTCCGCTCCACAAGGAGGGCGAGTTGGGTGTCGTCGAGCGGGACTGCCAGCCGGCCCACGAGCTTGGTCGCCACGAGCCATCCCACGATGGCACCGGCGGCCACCAGCATGGCGATGCGGACCTGCCACGGCGGCTCCAGCATCCGGTCGACAAGCAGCGAGACCCAAAACGCTGCTGCGACCCACAGGATCAGCAGCCCGAGGCTTTCAATCCAAATCCACCGTCTGGTCTGTTGGCGGAGTCTTGCCAGGGCCTCGCGCAGGGTAGCGAGGTCACCACCAGTCGTCGGCGTCGGTGACTTGGGCGTGTCAATCATGGGCGTCGTCGAGGAAGCGGGCGGGTCAGGCAAGGCGGACGATGCGGCGGACGATCCATTCCAGGCACAAGAGGCCGATCCCGAGGCCCATCAGCGCGGCATTGAGGCGTTGCTTGAACAGCGTGTCGGGGGCGCCTGTTTCATATTCCCGCCGCGAGCGATCGACGAGACGGGCGGCCAAGCGGGTGGCATCGCCATTCTCCCAGGCACCGTCCGCCAGAAACCGCGGTACACCACCGGTGACCAGAGCCACCTGCTCGAGTGAACTGCGGTCGAGCCGAGGGTGTTCCAATTCCCGATCGGGCAGCCGCGCCTGGATCCGTCGCGACACCCGCTCTCCGCCATTGCCCTCGAGATCGACATCGATCAGCCAGGCCCCCTCTTGAGCCGCCACGAATCCTCCGCGGAGCGATCCGGGGCGATCCGCGTCCGCTCCCAACGGCACAGGCAACGCCCTGCCATCCGGACCGGTCGCCGTGCAGGTAGCGGCCAGGGGTCCGGTAGACCCATCGGCCGCGATGACCCGCACCGCCACGGTGGCTCCCACGGCAAATCGATCGCGATCAACCAGGAGCCGTGCCCGACGCGACCCGCGGAGAAGTCGCCCCTGCGAGACGTGGCGCACCAACTGGGTGACGAGCCGTTCATACACGGCGTCTTCGATCACCCGCAGCCGCCAGAGTTCGCCACTGCCGAGGTAGAAGACGCTGCCTGATCCGTAGAACTGTCCGGCCATGAAGATCGGTGCCGTGTCGACGAGACCTCCGCCGTCGGAGCGTTCCGGCCGCGCGTAGACGGTGGCGCCGGGTTTTGCCACCGACGCATCGAAGCAGGAATAGACGCCGGGAAACTCGCTCCACACCGTCTGGCTGGCAATCCGGCTGGCAGCCAGCCAGAGAAACTCCGCATCCTGCCCGTCGCGGCTGAATACCAATGGCATCGCCTCGGGCCTCCCGACCGGTTCGTCGAAACCGACCGACAGCGATTGCCTCAACTCGACCGGAAACAGGTCGCGGATCGTGGATGCCTCCGGGTCGCCCAGCCAACTATTCATGAAGATGGCGCCGGCCACCAAGAACAGTCCACCCGATTCGCGGGCCACCCACCGCTCCAGCCGGGCCTGTGCCGCCGCGTCGAGCAGCCGCCAGTCATAGTCGAAGGCGACGATCACGTCGTAGGCGTCGAGGGCTTCGGCCGACTCAGGAAACGCGGCAAGGATGGTGCGGGCATCCTGCGAGACGCCCTTCGTCGCCGTTCCGAGAATCACGTCCACTGCAAAACTGCCATCCCGGTCGAGCACATTCCGCATGAACTGGTATTCACGGCTCGGCCCTCCGGCCATCAGCAATACCTGGGTGACGCGATCGACCACTTCAACATCTGCGGTCTGGGCGTTGTCAGTGGCCGTGCGGTCACCGGCGGGAGGCTGCACTCGCATCACGAGCGACCGTCTCCCTGTGGCAGCGAGTCCCGGCACGTCGAACCGTGCCGCCACCACCTCACCATCCGCCCCGAGCCTCACGTCTGCGTTGTCGATCACCCGCCCGCGGCTGCCGTCGGCGGAGTCGGCCTCGACTTCGGAGAGTTCGAGCCGCACCGTCTGCCCCGCCAGCCCTTGCGGCTGAAGGTAGCCGGTCACGGCAAACCGGTCGCCCGGAAAGACCCGCGCCGGGGCGACCAGGTCGGTGACCCGCACGTTCGTCGGCAGCCGCTCGCTGCCGATGCCGATCGGAAACACCGGTACTCCCGCCTGCTCGAGCGCAGCCGCGGCAGCCACCGGATCAACGCCGGCGTTGGTGCCGCCATCGGAGAGGACGATCACACCGGCCAGCACCCCCGTCGGTTCCTCGGTGGCCACCCGGGCGAGCGCCTCACCAAGACGGGTCTCGAAGCCGCGGGCCGCCACCTGCGCTCGCCAATCGTCCGGAGAGCCTGCTGTCGGCGGCGTTGCCGCACCACCTGTCGCGGCAGCTTCAGACCTGTTCTCGCCAAGAGGCTGCACGGCCAGCGGCTCGGCATCGGCGTCGAACCGCCACAGCGACACTTCATGACGGGCCGCAAGTGCCTCGAGCAGCCCGCCGGGAGAGAGGATCTCCAGAGCTTTCTCCGCTCGACTGGCGGCCGCACCATCTTCTCCCGGATCCTGCCCCTCGTCGGCGAGCGTCATGCTGGCGCTGGAATCGATGAGCACGGCCACCCGCGACGGCGACACAAGCTCGTGCTCCGTCCGTCGCTCGAGGTCGAGATACGCCGCCACGAGGGCTGCCACTGCTCCCAGCCGCAGCGTTGTCAAGAGAACCGCCACGCCCCGCGGCAGTTCGGCCGCATCGCGACGGATCATCCACAGCACGAATGCCACCAGGCCGACCACGACGCACACGAGGGTCGGCATCTGCCACCACTCGGTGAATCCATCCACAAGACCGCTGGTGATCCGATGCTGGACCGATTCGGTCGCGGCGAGCAGGCACGGCGTGGAGAAAAGATACGACATGGGTTCTTCGCGATATGCCTCGGCGATCACAGAAGCTTTGATCGGGGGTGGTAGCTGGCGGAATAGGCGAGCAGTTGCTCCACGACGAGCACGATGAGGAGGGCATGCAGAAGCGGCTTGAGGAGCGACACACCGGCCATCACGCCCGCCTCGGGCTGCAGGCTTTCGGCGGCGTCATAGTGGAAGGGGACACCGACCAACGCCCGATCGAGGCGGTCCCGCCCCATCCGTTCGAGCTGCCCTTCCCCCGGATTGACGTTGATCGCGAAGAGCCGCTCCCGTTCGGTGCCATCGAGCCGCCGCCACCGCGCCGCGCAACTGCCGGCCGCGACCGTCGTCGGCAGTGAGGCGACAAGACCATCGGGCGGCGACGCGGTCCCCGTGACGTGCACGATCGCTCCCTGAGGCGGCGTGGTGAAATCGACCTCGATCTCGTCGCTGCCCGGTTCCAGCCGGACCGCCACCGGCGCCCCCACCACCAGCGACTCGGCCCGTCGCCGGGCCCGCGCCAGGTGGCTCTCCAGTTCCAGCATCACCACCACCCATGATGGATTGCCCCGCGCCCAGTTGTTCCAGGTCGGTGCCGCGGTGGAAAACACGACCACCACGAGCCCGTCTCCAAATGGCTGCTCGATCGCCAGGGCCGCACCGGTCCGCAACGACAGCAGTCGGCGCAGTCCACTGCCGGCCCGCGGCTCGAACGTCCGCTCCACAGCCATGAACCGCTCCACCCGCACCGCGCTCAAGAGCGGATTCCGCTGCCCGGAAAGCACGGCCACGACCGGGTGTTCCTCCACCATGACATCGGGCGCGGCGGTGGCGGTCGGGTCAGCCAGAAGATCGACCGCGCCCGCCAGCGGCACGGGGAAGATGCCTTCTCCATCTCGATAGAGCGAGGCATTAAAGGCTTCGGGGTTCGTGCGGGGACCCATGAAAAACACCACGCCACCACCTCCGGCCGCAAAGGCCTCGAGCGCCGCCGTCTCCGCCGGTTCGAGCCGCTCGACATCCATCAGCCAGACGCCTGCAAACGCATCGAGGTCGAGCGTGGCGAGCGCACGCGGCGGTTCGATCCGCGGGTTGAGTCCGGTTGGCGCACCCGAACCGGGCGCCAGGGCTGCCGCCAGGTAAAACGCATCCCCTGCGACGCCGGCATCAGCCGCAGCGAGCCCACCGTCGACGAGCAACACATCAACCCGGTCGACGACGTCGATCACGGCCGTCCGCAGGTTGTCGGCGGCGACAGCATCGGGGCCGATCCGCGCCTCGACCACATGACCGCCAGCCGTTTCGAAGCGGGCGTCAAACCGTTGTTTTGCAGTCGCCCCTCCCGGAATTTCGCTGATGCGGACTCCCGGTCGAGCGGCGCCATCCTCGCGGAGTTCGATCGCCACATCTCGAACCGGGCGGTCGCCGTTGTTCCGCACGGCCACCTCCATGGGCACGATGACCCCCGAGGCGGGCACGCCCCCCACAGGTTCCAGCCGCTCGACCGACAGATTGGTGGCGGCGTCGATGGCGCAGTCGACCAACTGCACCCGCACCCCGGCATCGGCAAGTTGCCTGAGCTGGTCGGCCACGTCGTCGGCTGCCCGCCAGTCGCGGGTCCGGAAGTCGCTCACAATCCAGACCACGCCCCCCGCTCCAGTTCCGCGGCCGAGCGTCTCCAGGGCCGCGGTGAGCGGCTCCTTCGGCCCACAGTCGGCCTCCGACACCCGCAACGTGCCGAGCATGTCGCGAACCTCCTGAACCACACCCGGTGCGACCGACTGCAGGGGGAGATCAAATGTGGGCGGGCTCCCGGAGGCGGCGGGAAACGCGAGGCCGGTGAACCGCCCGATCGCCAACTCCTGGCGGCCCGACGCCGTCGCCAAATCGCCCACGATCCGCTCCACCACCCGTCGACCGCGATCGAACGCCGTGGCCGGATCGACTCCCCCGCTGCCTCCGGAGGTGTCGCCCATCGAGAAACTGTCGTCCAGCAAGACGACATGGGCGGTCCGCGCACCGCCGAGCATGCCGGCCAGCGAACTGCTCCAGCGCGGCCCGGCCAGCGCGAGCACGATGCCGAGCACGGCGGCAACCCGCATGAGCAGAAGAAGCAGCTGCTTGAGGAGGACACGCGTCTTGTACTTCCGCTGGCTGGCCAGCAGAAACTCCATCGCCGCCCACGTCACCCGCCTGTGCCGCAAAAGATTGATGAGATGAATGATGATCGGGGCCGCGACCAACGGCAGGCCCCACCACAACAGCGACTGGAAATCGAACGATGGCATGCGGAATGAAGGCCGGTACTAAACGGCCATGCTGGCCCGTCGGGACAGGAACCGAACAAGTGCCGCATCGAGCGGTTCGCTCGTCCGGATCAGCGAGTAGTCGCAGCGGGCGGCTGCCGCCTGCTGACGGACACCGGTGAGGAAAGCCTGCACTTCGGCGAGGTATCCGTCTCGCAGCGCGCGGGGGTTGCAGGCGATGTGGTCAGGCAGTTCCAAACCCTCGAACCACGTCGGGCCATCGAACGGAAAGTCGAGTTCGTCGTCATCCATCACATGGAGCAGCACGAGGTCGTGGCCGCGGCGCCGCAGCATCTGCATGCCCTTGGCGATTCCGTCACGGTCGCCAAGCAGATCGGAAATGATGATGATGAGACCGCGACGAGGCAGCGTTTCCGAAAGGCCACGAAGCGCCGGTAGAAACTTCGTCGGTCGATGGCCGCCGGAACCGCGGGCCTCCAACACCTCGATGATGCTGGTGAGGTGCGAACGTTTCATCCGCGCCGGCACGCTGGACCGCACGGCGTCGTCAAAGACGGCGCACCCGGCGGCGTCCCCGTGCGACAGGCCGAGCCAGGCAAGCGCGGCAGCGAGCGTGGCCGCGTAGTCATACTTGGAGAGCGGTCCGGAGGCGTAGTCCATGCTGGCGGAGCCGTCCACCAGCAGCGTCAGGCGGAGGTTCGTCTCCTCCTCAAACTCTTTGACATAGAGCCGGTCCTGCCGCCCCCAGACTTTCCAGTCGACACGTCGCAGGTCGTCCCCCCGGGCGTACTCGCGGTGCTGCAAGAACTCCACCGACTGCCCCTTGTAGGGACTCTTGTGAAGTCCGGCGAGCACTCCTTCCACGACGGCCCGGGCCCGCAGTTCGAGCTGCGCAATCCGAGCGATCGCCTCAGGATGCAAAAATCGTTTGGAAGCGGGCGTCACGCGACAGCTCATCCTCTCTGGCCGGGGTAGTTTCGATGATCCGCTCGATGATCCCATCGGGCGTCACACCCTCGCTTTCGGCCGCGAAACCGACGACAATGCGGTGCCGCAGCACCGGCGCTGCGAGGGCCTGGACATCGTCCAGCGACACATGGCTCCGACCCTGCAGCACAGCACGGGTCTTCGCTCCCACGATCAAGAATTGCACGGCCCGGGGACCGGCGCCCCATGCCAACTGATCCGATACAAACTCGGGAACGCCCCGCTCGCCACGGCGGGTCTGCCGCACGAGCGCCAGGGCGTACCGGACCAGATGATCGCTGATCGGCACCTCGCGGACAGCCGCTTGCAGGGCGAGGATGTCATGGGCCGCGAGCACCGGTCGCGGCTCCTCGAGCGGGCCGCCCGTCGTCCGCCGCGCGATCTCGAACTCCTCGTCGAAGGTCGGATACCGGACGAACACCTTGAACATGAAGCGGTCTTGCTGTGCTTCCGGCAGCGGATAGGTGCCTTCCTGTTCGATCGGGTTTTGCGTGGCCAGCACAAAGAACGGGTCGACGAGCTTGTGACGCACGCGGCCCACGCTCACCTGCCGTTCCTGCATGGCTTCCAGCAAGGCCGCCTGGGTCTTCGGCGGCGTGCGGTTGATCTCGTCGGCCAGCACGACATTGGCAAAGAGCGGTCCCTCGAGGAACCGAAATCGCCGGACGCCTGTTTCCCGGTCCTCCTCCAAAACGTCGGTGCCGACGATGTCGGCCGGCATCAGATCGGGAGTGAATTGAATGCGACTGAACGACAGGTCGAGGCTCTTGGCCAACGTGCTCACCAGCAGCGTCTTCGCCAGGCCCGGCACGCCTTCCAGCAGGCAGTGACCGCGACTGAACAGGCAGATCAAAAGTTCATCGACGACCTGCCGCTGGCCCACGATGACACGCGAGAGTTGGTCGAAGATGCGGTCGTGAGCCTCATGGAGGCGTTCTACGGTCGCGGGCTCGAGGGGCGTGGTGGTCATGAACGACTCCGGAAGGGAAGGACGGACCAAAAAGCGGTGACCGCGATCATTCTGCAGCATCTACCGCTGGTAAATGGGGAGCGCGCCTTTATCGAGCTGGAGGATCGTGAGATTCGTGGCCGTGGTGTAGACGTGGCCGATGTAGCCCTGCGGCCAGAACAGACCGGCATTGTCTTTTTGCGCCTCCGAGACGAGCCGCTTTTCGATCTGATCCCGGTAGGCGGACCACTTTCTCCCCCCTTCCCGATACATCACCTGCGCATAGTAGAAGTGGGCATAGTGCCAGTGTCCAAAGCCGTTGTTGTTGATGTTGCCGAGGTGCTTTTCGGCGTAGTCGAGCATTCGCGGCACATGCGTGTCGTCGTATTCTCCGGCATTGAAGAGACAGGCAATCGCCGCAGCCGAAATGGCCGGCCGCCCTCCCCCGCCCTTGGAACTGTATTGCACCCCACCATCGGGCATCGTGCAGCGGTGGATGTACGAAATCGCCTTCTCGATGATCTCCCGCGGCACGGGGATGCCGGCGTTACGGCAGCCACGGAGCCCCTGAACCTGCGTGATGGTGGTCGAGCCCTCGTCAAAGTCGTTGCCGTCCTTCGCGCTCACGTAGCCCCAGCCACCGTCTTTTGTCTGCGCACGCCCCGAAAACTCGACGGCCCGTTCCAGCACGCGGACGAGTTCCTCACGCCGCCGCTCATCCTCTTCCTCTCCGAGCACCTGCGACAGGAAGAGCATGGAGAAGCCGTGTCCGTAGGTATACCGATCGTCGGTTTTCGGGTCGCCGACGAGCCCGTTACTGCGGGATCGGCTCACGAGGTAGTCGACCGCCTGCCGCACCGCATCTGCATACGGCCCCTGGGTCGTGGTGGAACCTTCCATGAGCAGGGCGGTTCCGGCCAGAGCGGTCATCGCCGTGGGGTAGCGTTGGTCATTGGCCGACCAGCTGCCCCGCCGTGACTGCCGGGCCACGAGCCAATCGAGCCCACGGCGGACAACCTGCTCGACCTTGGCGTCCGCAGCGGCCATCGTCGGCACGGGAACGGTCGTGATCGCAAACACGCCGACCACCGCCGCGAGGGCGGCGCGCTGGTACGAACAGCGGTCGAGGAGGAGGAGCGACATAGGGATCGCAAACGGTTCCGGGGAGTCTCGCCGGCGCGGGGTCAGAATGGCAGCGGCAACGTGAGCAGCCGATGCCACCAGTATTCCAATTCCGTCGCCATATCGCCAGCAACCACTGGCCGATCGGTTCCGCGGTAGGGAGTCTCGTCATCGGCTGGCTCCCCGGTAAACCGTAGATCCAACGGGGTGGTGCCGGGGCCTACCGGCACCACCGAGACCACGTGCCTGGCCGGATCACCGACCATGTCGCAGCCAAAAAGCATGTGCTGCGGAGCGAGGATCGTGTCGTCGACGTGCAAGGCCGCGCCGGTCCGCTTGTCGAGACAGAGGACGCTCAGGCGGGGCCGCTCACCGCCGCGACGGGTCTCGATCTGCCGAGCGAAGAGAAGCACCGGCACCGCCTCGGCCTCGCTGGCACACAGGCAATGGTGGAGGATCGTGGCCGGCGCCGGCCACAGCATTCCGCCATCGAGCCGGTCGACGGCCCAGATGGACCCGGTCAACGGCTGGCCATCGCCCACCGCTCCGGGAGACCGCATCTGAGGGAGCGGAGCGATCGTACCGATCTTTTCCAGCTGCCTCGTTTCAGCGGCCGTCTTTTCGCGGCCGGCGATCACGAGATACCGGTCCTGCCACGACAGCACGACGAGCCGCTCGAGCCCCTTCGGCATCTCAGGCAGTCGGGTCGTGAAGGCAACGCGACGGCTCCCGAGGGAAATCATCGTCAATGTGCCGGATGGTTCAAGGATCGCGAGATCGTCGCCAGCCAGCGTGAGGCGTGACTTGCCGGAAAATGTCCCCAGGGCAGTCCGCTGCATATCGACCGGGTCAATCACCTCCACGTCGACGGTTTCCGCCACCTGCCGGCCGGAACTGCCGGATGATGAGCCGCGGGGCACGACGGCGAAGACATGACGACCATGGGTCAGGAGTCGCCTCTCCCGATCCGGCAGGTCACAGGTTTGAACGACCGCGCCGGTGGCCATCGAGAGCACGGTCGCCTCGCGGCCATCCGCCGGGCACAGGCAGAGATAGTCGTCATCCCCGAATAGGCTGGACACGTCAGGGACTCGGCTTCGCTCCCAGATCACGGCCCCCGTCAGGGGATCACACACCTGCAGGATTCCATCGACGAGGACCGGCACTCCCGTCACCATCGCCGACGCCGAGCCGGGTGCGATCAGGCCGCCCGCGTTCGGCTCGGGAATAGGCATTCCCAGGGGCACGTTTCCATTCCTTGGAAACTGGCCGTTGATGCCGCGACGCAGGGCCACCACCCGAGAAGGAAGTGCTGCCTCGTGCGTCCAAAGGTGGCGATGCCCCGCCCCACGGCCAAGCGCCGTCGGCCCCGCGAGTTCGTACGCGGCGACAAATCCGCCCGACTGCACGATCGCTACTCGGCCAAGGATCGTGACGTCGGCTGTCGCCGCATTGAAGCCGATGGCGCCGAAGCCGTGCTGCCGCTGCTGCTGCTGAATCGAAATCGGTTCCCCGAGTGTTCGCCCGAGGCCGTCCCGCACGAGCAACCCGCCCCTCTGCATATCGAACTCGACCCGCGCTCCGGGCAGGAGCGATTCGCTGCCAGTCGTCACGCGGAGGGGCAGCGTCCGAATCGGCTGGGGCTGACGACCGTCGGTGGCGGAAGCCGCTTTGCCGGCAGCCACCAGCACCCGCCCCTGCGGCCAGGCGTCGTCCACGCGGAGATCGGACAACGCCCCGAGGCTCGCGCGGGATCGTTCGATCTCAGCCTCGGCCAGCCGCCGATCATCGGCTGTTCCCCATCGACCCATCTCGATGATGGCAAAATCCCGACGCACGTTCAGCGATCGCATGGCTGCCTCATCAGATCCGCCATCCTCGGCCTCGGCCTTGAGCGCGTCGACCCGATCTCGCCGCGCCGCGGCCGCCATTGCCTCACGGCCAAACCATTCAAGAAACACGTCCAATCGGGCCCGCCGGTCGGCCGGTCGAGCACCGGCCTTGTTCACGGCGTCGAGCACTCCCCGCGCAAACGTCTCGATCTCCGCGCGGATGTCCGCTGGCCCTCGTCTCCGAATGTCGGCGACGCGCGACTGAATCCAGCGGGATTCACGGACCATCAAGTGGGGATCGCGACCATCCGGCACCACGGCCTCATCGTCGGTCGCGGCCGCCACGGCAGCCGCACGATCAATCAGGTGACGACACGCCCGCCAGGCCTCGGGAAAATCCCCAGCCGCCGCGAGGCTATCCACGGCGAGCCGCAGGCCACGGTCGACCAATGACGGCGATGGATCGAGACTCAGCAGTTCCGGCCACACCGTTGCAGCCATAACGGGCGCCCTCTCCAAGGCATGCACCAGCGCTGCCGGCAGCATGTCGGGCGGGAACCGACCGGGGGCAGCCGCAAGAGCCTCGCGGAGGTCGGCGAGCCCGGCCGCAACGTCGCCACGATCGAGACGGAGCTGCCCTCGCCACATCAGCGACCAGCAATCGTCAACAGGATTCGCAGCCTTTGCGAGAGCCGTTTCGATGCGTGCCTCCAGGGGGGCCGTTTGATGAAAGACATCAAGCGAATCGACACCCTGCGACAGGACCTCGCCGCGATAGGCGACGAGGTTGCCAGGCACCGCTCCACCACGGCCCGGCGAGCGGCCCACGATCGTGCCGGTGGCGAGATCAATCTCGACCACTTCCGGCGTATCGAGCGGCAGGAACATCCGATCGGCAACCACGAGTCCGCGGCCGCTGATCGCGGCATCTTCGCCTGTCAAGGAAGTGAACCAGAGCCGCTCACCGCGATCCGGGTCGATCGCTTCGACCCCGCGGCGGCCGACGATGACCAGCCGATCCGCCACCACCCCCGCGACATACAGACCGTCTTCCCGTGGTCGCGTCCACTTCATCGCGCCGGTGCGAAGGTCAAGGCAATGGAGGCGGTCCGATTCACCCGGGGTCAGCAGCACGTTCCCGCCGGCCAGCACAGGGCAGCCATCGAGCCACCGGCCATCCGATCCTCCGGTCTGTCCGTTTCCGACGACCACCCGGCCGTTGATGATGCGGCCGACCTGCGGCACACGCACACCATTTTGCATCACGACCATGTCACCTTGTGCACCGATGCGATAGTTGTACGCCCACAGCAGCGTGCGGGTGGCGAGGTCGACGGCAACCACGGCCCCGGCGCCGGTAGGACACACGAGCACGCCTTCGGCAAGCGCCGGAGACAGACCTGCGACCCGACGCGACTGGTTGTCTTGATTGTCGACGCGGGCCTCCTCGTCCAGTTCGGCCAGCGGCTGGCTCCAGACGGTCGATCCCGTCTGGGCATCGAGGACATCGAGCCGGACCTCGCCAAGCTCTTCAACGAGCACAAAGAGTCGGTCATTGACCGGAAGCGGGGGGCCCAGCGTCCAGGCCATGGCCCGGGTGGGACGGCCCGGATCAGCGATCGGCAGCCGCCATCTCAGTCGTCCGCCATCAGCCAGATCGTAGGCCGCCAGCGAGTTGCCACCGCTCCAGCCACCTGGAGCGGGGCCTCCGTTGAACATCATCCTGCCGCGCGCTCCCATGAGATCGCGACCGACGAGGGCATCAGGATGGCTCTCGACCGCAAACACATGCCGGCCATCACTGGAAAGCGTGCCACTCGTGGCGTCCTCGAATACAGGCGCGAGCGTTCTTCCTTGGGCCATGGCCGCAGTTGCCTGCTCATCCTCGCCGCCGGGATCGTCGCTGACCGTGACGGGCCCGGCAGCCCCACCCGTCTGAAGCCAAAGTCGCTTACCAGTTTCGAAATCGACTGCGAGGAGCCCCATCGGTGTGTGGAGCACCACGGCCCCATCAACGGCCAGCGGGGTGGCTGCTGGCAGCAACAGTCCATTTCGGTCAGCCGCCTGTTTTCGTCGGTCCTCGAGCCACCGTGCTTCCTCAGGATGGCGGGTCAGCGGGACGCGATACCGTGGCACAAGGAGCGGACGGGAGGCGTTTACCACGGCGTTCCGCGGCGGGTCGCCACGATGCATGCACCATTCTTCCGCGGCTCGGACCGCGGCCGCCGGCGGCGGCCCCACCACGCTGTTCAGCCACCCCTCTGCAGCACCGGGGGCAAAGGAAATGCTCAGGTCGCGGCCACCAAGCCGTACCGCAGTGTTTTTGCGGCTACGGGCCTCTTCCAAAATATGGGCGGCGGCAGGAGCGTTTCCGGCTCTCTGCCATGCGACTGCCCGCATGACTGAGAGCGTCGGCTCCAGTTCCTCGCTCTCCACCTCAGCAAGACGGTCGAGCCATGCGGCTGCTGCCAAGGGCTGTCCTTGATCGAGGGCATCGATCGCAGCCAGGAGAGTGGCTCGCTGACCTGCTGGCGTGATGAGCCAGCGGCGAGCAACGGCCGCAATGCCACGGTCATCACCGTTCGCCACAGCATCCGCCAGTTGGCGGTCAGACTTGGCTCGAAACTGGAGCTGGTAGGCTTCGCGGCCCGCCGGAGGAAGCTCGGCGATGAGCCGAGCCGCCTCCGCCTTGACGCTCCTCCACGTGGCCGCCTCGGCATCCGTCCGGAAGAATGAGTCGCTGTCATTGGCGAGCACCTCATCAAGCAGCGTCACCGCGTCACTCCACCGCTGATCGGCAATCAGTCGGCGGGCGAAACCGAGCCGCCGCTCAGCGAGTCGGTCGGTGGGAAGATAGGCTCCGCCATCCTCGGGCGATCCCTCGTCGCGGTCGCTGTCGTCGTCGGCTTCCTGGGCACTCACGACTGGCTTGCAAAGGCGATCGGCCCAGGGAACAAAGGCTGCCCCGCCGAGACCCACCGCGATCAGCGCGATAACGGACCGGCTGAAACGCCGGAAAGAGCGTCGGGAGGGGGGCGACGTCAGAGCACTGCTCATGAAGACCACTCCGGTCGAATGCCTCAATCTCCCGGCCAAAAGACGCGTACGTCACCACCGCGGCCTCTCTTGGGAGATAATTCCGGGCCGTGACGTGCGAATACCCTCATCGTAGCAGAGTCCCCCGAAAATCGCAGGAAAAGCCATTTTTCTCGGGGAATAGGCAATGCCGACCGCACAGCCTGCTGGGCGAGGCGGCCAGCGAAATGCGGTTTTTCCCGGCGCAAACAACTTTTTGGGTTGCATTTCTGTTTTCAGAGAATCTAATCGTCGACGCCTGAGGCACCGTGTGCCGGGCTCCGGTTCGCGGTGGGGGTACTGCCGCACGAAACAATGTGAAGCGTGGAGGAGTTGGAAATGGCGAAGAAGTCGGGTAGCAAGCCGTTGACGAAGACGGAGATCATGCGGAGCATCTCCGAATCCACCGGCCTGCAAAAGAAGGACGTCGTAGCGGTCATGGAAGCCTTGTCGGAAGAGATCCACAATGCCCTCAAGAAGTCGGGCATCGGGGTCTTCTCAATCCCCGGTCTGGTGAAGATCGAGCGGCGGACCGTTCCGGCCCGTCCCGCCCAGAAGGGTGTCAAGAATCCCTTCACTGGTGAACTGCAGGACCGTCCCGCCAAGCCGGCGAGCGTCAAGGTGCGGGTCCGTGCCCTGAAGAATCTCAAGGCGATGGTGCAGGGCTGATCGAGTTCGTCTCGCAATGATGCGAGCAAGGAATCCAAGGAAGCGGGCGGCGTCAGCAGACGCCGCTCGCTTTTTTTATTCTGCGTGCCTCCGTGCCCGGCAGCCCGTACCCGAAAGGAGGAGGGGCTTGCCCGGCGGCCAATCGCAATCAGTGGCCTTGGCGGCGTGAACGAGAATGGACAGGGCCGGAATCGAACCGGCGACACACGGATTTTCAGTGCGAAAAGAGGGGTAATCCCGCGCGCGGACGTTTGGCGGATGCTTGTTTTCTCGGGAGTTTCTTGTGGTACGCTATCCCGCGAAATAGGGAGAAAACACCCGGCGCCTAGCGCGGCGCCTAGCGCGCTGAAAACTCGAACTCCGGGCCGCGGCTGATCCCCGCATCGGCTGGCCGGTGACGCGATCCACTTCCCGCGCCGCCGGCCGGCCATCCCGGCAAAGGAAGTGGACGATGGCCGAAGCCGCCGCGAATATCCCGCTACTACTGCGGACTGCCCAGACACTCCGCGAGCGATTCGCGGCCCTTCGGGATCTCGGCCCGGTGGTGGCCGTGATGGAAGAAACTCCCCGCGGTCCCTCAGAGGGTCCGAATCCCAACCCCGGCCCCCCCGATGAATTGCCCTTTGCCGTGGGGGACGGCCAACCTCCGCGGCGGCGGCTGGGGGCAGTGGTGGAGCGGGATGGCCAGATAGCCGCCACCCGAAGCCTATGGTTTTCCGCGGAAGACCCGACCGTTTCTCGAATCCTGCGATTGTGCCGGGATGCCAACGGGTTCGTGCCTTTCGTGCGGAGGAACTACGGCTTGGCCCCGGACTGCGGCACCACCAACCCCCAATGCCGCTGGATCTGGACAGTGTTTGAGTTGGCCGAGATTCGTCCGCCTTTCACGGTGCTGGCCTTGGGTGGGATGGGCGAAGTGTTCCGCTCTGGAGATTCCGGCTTTTCCGTTGCAGAGAGTTTCATAACGGCGGCGGAGAAATCGCCCGGGACAATCGATCCGTTTTTCGAGATGGTCCGCCGCCAGACGTTTCGTCCCCAACGCTATTGGCAACTAGATGACCTAGCCGAAGCCTCCATCACTGTGATGGATCTAATCGAAGTGGCCATTCCCTCCCTTGCCGGGAGCGATGGAACCCAAGCCGCCGCCAACGATTCAACTTCGGAAGGGCCGACCGAGATTGTGTCCCCTGCCGATGAAGGGCCGGAAGATACAACCCGAAGAGGTGGGCGGAGGCACAAGCGGACGGTGGAAGGGTTGAACGTAAACCAATGGGTGGCGGCTATGGTTGCGGGCGATCCTTCATTCCGCCATCTTTCGCAGAGGGCGGCGGCAGAGTTGGGCATTTTCTCGGCCAGCGCTATCGGTAATTGCGAAATGTGGATCCAGATGAAGGCGGACTTGGAAGCGGAGGCCCTTGAAGCGGCCGAGCGGGCGGAGGCGGAATTAGCAGACCGGCAAGGTGAAGAGGAAGACGGTAACGGGCTTCGCCTAAGTTCCACGAAATACGGCACCGGCAAGCAACGGGTATCCCGCGAAGACTTGAAACACGAACGCGAAGTAGACGCCTTCCTTCGCTCGAAGGGTGAGCGACCCAACAAGAAGCGGGCCAAGTAGCGGCCGCGCAGAAACTCCCGCCGCCCTGCGCAGAAAACCAAATATGCGCGAGCCCGGCGGTCTCTGATTTTTTTTAGGCCGGTTTCTTTCGGCTTTCTCCGGCCTATCTGCGGTATTGGCTGCGCAGAAACCGGGCCGATTCTGCGCGTGGTCTGGGATCCATGTAAGGGCTATCCGCACTTGGACGGTAGCCCATCCCCAAGGGTTCCACCATGCGACGAACTGACCGCGCGCGGCCATCCGACCGCCCGCCGCCCACCGTTCCGGGGGCGATTCTCTCGGATGCTCTTTATCGTCTGGATGAAGCCGCGGCCCGTCTGGGCTGGGGCGGCCATGCCCTTCGAGCCGCGCGCCGCCGTGGTTTGAAGATCCACCGATGCGGTAAGCGGGGCTACGTGAGCGGCCGAGACCTTCTCGACTTCATCACGAAGAAGGGAGGGACTCCCGATGCCAACTAGTCCCAAGCGGCGCCGTCGCGGATCTCAAAAGGATCGATTCCGAACCGCCCGCCGCGAGATGGAGCGGGCCGCTCGGAAGTTTCAATCGGGGCAACTGGTCTTCGCGTGGTTCGAAGATCCGGTGGCCACTTCTGGTCCGGCACCACGCCAGACCGGGAGGGTTGCCACGTGAAACCGATCGATCTGGAAGTGGAGTTCGGCCGCCGATGGCGGATCGAACTAGATGAAGCGGCCAACGGCCGGCGGAAGGATCCGTGGCTTTTCACGATCCCCTGCCGGAACGGCCATCTCTACCCGGCCGGCCCCGATCTGATCGGCGCCGCCACCAACCGCTCCGGGGCCATCGTGCGGAAACTCCGTTCGATCCCCGGCGTGGTGGTGGAAGCGGACGGGACGGATGGGGCCAACGTGGTCTTCACCCGCGCGGCGCTGCGGTACGTGGCCCGCGTGATGAAGCCCCGTTCCCGGCGGAAGTTGTCACAGTCCCACGCGGCGGCCCTAGCCCGTGGCCGGCTGGCGAAAAAGCCCCCTTCTGGTGGCGAGATTCCGAACGCTGGAAGCCCGATCGACGGGCGGCCGGCTTCGGATACCCCCGCGGCGGAACGGCCGTCCGCGGGCCCCTGTTTCTTCTCAGAAAGAAGGAAGTGATTTATGTCCCGTAGATCCCAGACCGCAGACATTCACCCCGAAGACAACGGCCACTCGGCCCTCTTCGAATCGGGCCACCCGGCAGCGCCGGCCCCGACCCCAGAGGTTCCCAAAGCCCCGGACCCGTTCGATCCCGCCGCGCTGCGGCTGGATGCGAACTACGCGGCCGGCCTTGGGGTGAAGAAAATGTTGACCACCGTTCCCGTCCGCCGGCCGGGGAAACAGGAATGGTTTCGAGTTCGCCCGGGCGAAGAGTGGCGGATCCAGACCGCGATCTTCGAAGCCGAAGCCGATCGTGAAACCTACTTGGTCGATCGGTCCCTTTGGGGCGAGTTGGCCGGCACGATCCACCCCGCGCTGATTCTCACATGTATCAACCGGGGTGGGGATATGTTTCTCTGGCGTTGCAAACTTCCCGGCCCAGATGGCCGGCCGAATCACTGGATCGATTCGGCTTTGGCTATCGCCCGGGAAGCCGAAACCAACTGGCGCCGCATGGCCGCGAACATGGCCGCCGGCTACTACGATGGTTTCGAACCCTCGGCCGTGCTGCCCGATCCCGAGTGGCCGGATCGATCCTTTTCCGAGATCCTTCGGACGGCTTTTCAAGGCCGGCTGATCGATAGCCTAGACCACCCGCTTCTCCGCCAACTCCGGGGGGATTCGTGAACGGTCTCGAAGGCTTCGAAGAGATCTGGGCCGCGGACTTCGAATACTCCGCACCGGCCGGCCATCGGCCCGCCCCGATCTGTCTGGTGGCCACGGAACTACGGACCGGCCGCCATCTGCGCC
>CAMCYH010000031.1 GCA_945883745.1 Candidatus Kuenenia stuttgartensis | reverse complement strand
CCTGTTCCACGCCCTCGTGAAGCAGCCGCTGCGGGCCTGGGGCCCCGACACGCTGAAAAACCTGCACACGTCATTCGAAAAGGCTGGCTTCGATATCCGTCGCCTCATGGTCGATATCATGGTGGTGGCGGCATCGCCGCCACAAAACGCAGTCGCCCAAGCCAACCCAGCCGGCAACTCGGTCACCGGACCGGTGGATACCAGAGAGAACCAACCATGATTACGGCCTCCTCGCTCTCCCGTCGCGCCCTGCTCCGCCGTCTCGGCGTCGGCTCGGCTGTTCTGCCCTTTCTCGGTAATCTGCCGAGCCTCGCGGCGGCGACTTCGACGGCGGCCAAGAAGCGGCTGATCGTCGTTTTCAGCCCCGACGGCGTCGTGAAGAAAAACTTCTGGCCGACCATCCCGGGACCGTTCCTCACGCCCGGGCCGGTGCGGGTGCCGGCGGAGTTGCCGGCGAGCCTGCAGCCGCTCGACCCGTTTCGTGACCGGCTGCTCACGCTCAAGGGCGTCCACAACAAGGTGACGGGAGACGGTGACGGCCACATGCGGGGCATGGGCTGCCTGCTCACCGGCATCGAGCTTTTTCCCGGCAACGTGCAGGGGGGCGGCGAAACGCCGGCCGGCTGGGCCAGCGGCCTGTCGATCGATCAAGAGATCAAGCAATTCCTCCAGTCGCGGCCCGACTCGGCCACGCGGTTTGGGTCGCTCGAGTTTGGCGTGCTCGTGCCCAACAAGGCCGACACCTGGACGCGGATGGTCTACACCGGTCCCAACCAGCCGGTGCCGCCGATCGACGACCCGTATCAGATGTTCAACAAACTCTACGGCCAGGCCAAAGACCGCGAGAGCCTGCAGAGTGTGCTCGACGAACTTCGCGAAGACCTCGCCAAGGTCTCGACCGCGCTGCCCGCCGAAGACCGGCGAATCCTGGAGGAACACACGGCGCTTGTGCGGGAGTTTGAAAAAGAGCTGGCCACGCATCACGAGACCATTTCGCATGCCGTGCCGAAAATGGAAGAGGGCGTGGTGGAACAAAACGACCATATGCCGAAGATCAGCCGGATGCAGATCGAACTGGTGGTCTCGTCGCTGGCGGCCGACTTCACGCGGGTGGCGACGCTGCAATACACGAATTCGGTCGGCCAGCCTCGATTCAAGTGGCTCGGCATCGAGGAGGGGCAGCACGAGCTTTCGCACGAGCCCAACAGCAACGAGACCGCCCAAGACAAGCTCACGCGGATCAACGCCTGGTATGCGGGTGAGATCGCCCATCTCGCCAAGCGGCTGGCCGAAACGCCGGAGCCGGGGGGCGATGGCTCACTCCTCGACCACACCACAATTCTGTGGACGAACGAACTGGGCGAAGGGAATTCACATTCCCATTCCGACATCCCGTTCGTGCTGATCGGCGGCGGCCTCGGCTTCACGACTGGCCGGGCGGTCGAGTGTGGCGGCGTTGCACACAATCGGCTGCTGCTCACGCTGGCCCACGCGATGGGCCATACCGACCTCACGCGGTTCGGTAATCCCGACTACTGCGGTGACGGCCCGCTCACCGGGCTGGCCTAGCGGCGGCGGACGCTGCCCGGCAATGCAGCCTGGAACTGGCATGCCGATCTTGGTTGCTCGCTGACTCGCCCATACCACGGTATTCTTGGGGAGATTTCGCGTCCTCCCAGAAGGGTCCAGTCATGGTTTTTCTGCGCATTTTTCTCGTTCTGTCGCTCCCGCTCGTTTTGACGGCCTCTGTGCAGGCCAAGCCCACCGGCCATCCGGCCTATACCGACCCGGCGCAGGCCGATGCCGACTTCGCCTTTCAGGGTGAGTATGCCGGTGATCTCACGATCGATGGCCAGCCGCTCTCGATGGGCGTGCAGGTGGTGGCGCTCGGTGACGGCGCCTTTGACGCCGTCGGCTACCCCGGCGGCCTGCCGGGCGCCGGCTGGACGCCGCCAAACAAGGTCACGGGGAAAGGCACACGTACAGGCGAGGGAGATGCCGCCGTCGTGAAACTCGAGGGCGTCGACTGGGCGGGGGTCACCCGGCAGGCCGAGATCCGCCTCGTCGAGGGCACCCCAGCCGTCACCATTCTCGACGACGCCGGCAGCCGCATCGCGACCCTCCCCAAGGTGCATCGCCAGAGCCCGACACTCGGCCTCGCGGCACCTTCCGGCGCGGTTGTCATCTTCGACGGCAGCAACACCGACAAGCTTCTCGATGGCCGCATGACCGACGACCGCCTCCTCATGGAGGGCGTCACGACGAAGGATGCTTTCGGCGACGCCACCTGGCACATCGAATTTTGCCTGCCCTACCAGCCCAAGGATCGCGGTCAGGGCCGCGGCAACAGCGGAGCCTACTTTCAGGGAAGCTACGAGACGCAGATGCTCGACAGCTTCGGCCTCGAAGGCAAAGACAACGAGTGTGGCGGCATCTACAAGGCGGCGCCACCGCGCGTGAACATGTGCCTGCCGCCGCTCGCGTGGCAGACCTACGATGTGGAGGTGACCGCTCCGCGATTTGCAGACGGCAAGAAGATCGCCAACGCCCGGCTTACGGTGCGGCATAACGGCGTGCTGATCCACGACAACGTGGAGGTGCCGGGCATCACTCCCGGCGGCCCGCAGAAGCAGGAGGCACCAACCGGCCCGCTTCATCTGCAAAACCATGGCAACCCGGTCCGGTATCGCAACATCTGGGTGCTGCCGAAATCGTGACGCCGCCCGCTGCCACAACGATCAGCGACACGGCAGATGTTGCCCGAAAACTGGCCGCAGCCCGGCGGGTGCTCATGACCGGCCTGCACGGTGTGTCGGCCGACGTGGTCGTGGCCGCCTGCAATCTTGCGGAGGCGATCGGGGCGGCGATCGATGCCGGTGACGCCGAGATGGCCCGCCCGGCAGGTCCCACGATCGCCCGCGCCGGCGAGGTCACTGCCGACCGCGAGGAACTCCGCGACCGCGCCGATCTGGCGATCTTCTGGTTCTGCGATCCGCAGGTGGTTGACGCGACATTCATCGAACGGTTTGTCACGCCGCCGCTCGCACGTCGCACGCTCGCCGTCGGGCCCACTGCCGTGGCCCACGCCGACGTGCATGTGTCGCTCCCGCGCGACGCAGCTGTCGATGCCGCGCGGGTGGTGCAGCACCTGCTGCACCACGGCATGTCGGCGGCCGACGGGGAACCGCTTCTCACACCGTGCGCGACCATCGCCGAGGCGATCGACCAGGCCACCTGCGTGGCGGTCGTCACCGATCACGCCACCGATCCGCTCGGCCTGGAGCCCTGGAGCCTCGTGCATCTGGTCCGCACCATCGCCCATCAAAGACCTGCCTTCGAGATTCCGCTCGCGAACATCGATTCAAAACCAGCAGCGAACGTACTCACCTGGCGGTACGGCGCCGCCGGGGCGATCGCGAAGGCCGACCGTGCCGGTGGCCCCTTCCTACCCGGCGAGGCCGCGGCCGTACGGTTTATCGAGCGGGGCGAGGTCGACTGTGTAGTGGTGGTCGGCCGGCTCACCCCCGCCGTCGCGGAAGCCCTCAAGGCTCGGGCAAGCACGGTCTCCGTGATCACGCTCGACAATCCCGATCCAGCCCACCTGAAGGATCATCTTGAATCGATTACGGTGGCAGCCCGCGGGGAGGCCGGCCGATGAGTGAATCCGCCCGCTTCGTGCTCGTCGGCGGCACGGTCCACGATCCGGCCAACCATCGTGACGGCGTCATCGCCGATATCTGGATCGACGGTGACCGCATCATCGCGGCCCCAGCCGACACGACCGGCTTCACGAAGATTGACGCCCGCGGCCTTGTGGTGATGCCCGGCGGCGTCGATCTTCATAGCCATGTCGCCGGCACCAAGGTCGGCGCCGGCCGCCGCATTGCCC
Organism: Candidatus Kuenenia stuttgartensis; assembly: GCA_945883745.1. GTDB lineage: Bacteria > Planctomycetota > Planctomycetia > Pirellulales > UBA1268 > CACORA01. Next base: position 28,320 of record CAMCYH010000031.1, on the reverse strand, counting down.
CGCAACTCGCCCGTTCCCATCCGGCGGCCGTGCCGACGATCCATTCGACAGGTGCGCTCTACGCAGCCCTCGGCTACACGACCGTGTTCGACGCGGCCATCGCCACCGCGGCCGCGGCCATGGCCCATCTGGAGCTGGCCGACCTGCCGATCCTCGACAAGGGGATCTATCTCTTGGCAGCCGACGAGGAGGCGGTCGTTGCCGCACTCGACCGCGACGATCTTCGTGAAGCGGCCCGACTCGTCGGCGCTGCGATCGGCACCGGTCGCGGCTGGGCCGTGAAGGTCGCCAACCCCGGCGGGCCATCGTTTTGGAAGCATGGCCGCCGCGGTGACCACCATGATCTCGACACGCCGCTCCCCGGCCGCTCGCTCACGCCCCGGCTCCTGCTCGACCGTCTGGCCCGCGTCGTGCAGTCGCTCGGGCTCCCGCACCCGCTCCATGTGCACACCGCCAACCTCGGCCTGCCCGGCAACTGGCGGACGATGCTCGAGACGATGAAGACGTTTGACGGTGTGCGGGCCCATCTTGCCCACGTGCAGTTCCACAGCTACACCGGCGGCAACCTCGACGCCGACTCGTTCGGCTCCGGCGTGGCCCCGCTCGTCGAATGGTTCAACGCCCACGACGAACTCACGCTCGACGTCGGCCAGGTGCTGTTCGGCGATACTGTGGCGATGACAGGTGACTCGGCTGCCGCCGAGCATCTCGCTCACGCCACAAACGTGCCCTTCATGTCGCACGACCTGCATCTCGAAGGGGGCTGCGGCGTGCTGCCGATCACCTACCGGGAAAAAAGCCTCATCCACGCCTGGCAGTGGGCGATCGGCCTGGAATGGTTTCTCACGGCCGACGACCCATGGCGGGTCGTGCTCTCCACCGACCATCCCAATGGAGCCCACTTTCTCGCCTATCCTCTGCTCATGAAGCTGCTGGGGGACGAGGGCTTTCGTCGCGAGGCGCTGGCCCGTGTGCACCCGCAGGTGCGGAAGCGTTCGCCGCTGGCGGGCATCAGCCGTGAACTCACACTCCAGGAGCTCTGCATCATCACGCGGGCCGGCCCCGCACGGATCGCAGGCCTGCCGCACAAGGGGCACCTCGGCGTCGGTGCCGATGCCGACATCACGCTCTACCGTCCCGATTCCGATCTCGCACGGATGTTCGCCATGCCAGCGAAGGTGTTTAAGGCGGGCGTGCTCGTCGCCGAAGATGGCGAGGTGCGGGCGACTCCGGTGGGCAGCACTCTCAACGCCCACCCCCACAGCTGACGCTATGTCGAAGACTGCCTGCTGCGGCAACTTTCGGGGTGCTGGGCCGTTCCAGTACAGTGGTAACGTTTGAATTTACACCCTGCAGCCACACCACAGCCATGACGCGATTCCGTCTCGCCTTCGCCGTGTGCCCTTTCGTGATCACGCTGGCCTTCACGCATGCCGCGACCGGGATGGCCCAGGAGCCGCCGTACGATGTGCGGCCCCCAGCCGAACCGCCGAATTATCGGGTCCGCTACGAGGCGTCGACAGAACCGGGGGAGCTCATCTTTCCGGTGACCTATACCGCGTGGATCCCGGAGGGCGTGAAGACGCTCCGCGGGATCATCGTGCACCAGCACGGGTGCGGCGAAGGCTCCTGCTCGTCAGGCCTCACCGGCGCCTTTGACCTGCACTGGCAGGCACTTGCCCGCAAGCACGCCTGTGCCCTGATCGCACCGTCGTATGAGCAGCCGGAAAAGGCCGACTGCCAGATGTGGTGCGATCCACGCAATGGCTCGGCAAAGACTTTCCAGAGGGCACTTGTCGATCTGGGAACCATGGCGGGTCATCAAGAACTGTCCACTGCCCCCTGGGCCCTGTGGGGCCACAGCGGCGGCGGCCACTGGGCCGGCGGCATGACGCTGCTGCATCCGGAACGGACCGTCGCTGTCTGGCTGCGATCGGGTGTGCCACTCTTTGAAGCCGATGAGAAGCGGCCCTCCATCAAGCCGCATGGGTTGCCCGACGCCGCGCTTGCGGTGCCGATCATGTGCAACCCGGGTACGAAGGAGGGCGTCACGGTCAGCGACAATAAGTTCAAGGGAGTGTGGCCTGCCAACCAGAAGTTCTTCCACGCCGTGCGATCTCGGGGCGGCCTCGTCGCCGTTGCCGTCGATCCCCTCACAAGTCACGAGTGTGGCAACCAGCGCTACCTCGCCATCCCGTGGCTTGATGCCTGCCTCTCGGCCCGTCTGCCGAAGCAATCCGGTGCACCACTGGCGGCAATACCCACCGACAATGCCTGGCTCGGGCCGATCACGGGCGGCGACGCCACGCCGGCCAGAGACTTCGGCGGTGAGGTGCTGACGATGGGCTGGCTGCCCGATGACGCCCTCGCCCGGAAATGGATGCAGTACGTCAAAGACACCAATGTCGCTGACACGACCCCTCCACCGGCACCGACAAACCTGCGGATCAGCGGCTCGACGCTCACGTGGGAGGCTGAAGCTGACCTCGAAAGCGGCCTGGCTGGATTTGTGATCGAGCGAGACGGCAAGCGAATCGCCACGCTCCCAGAGAAGCCGAAGAACCCTTTCGGGCGGCCGCTGTTTCAAAACCTCCTCTACAGTGACACGCCCTCGCAGCCACTGGTGCCGCTCGAGTTCAAGGATACGACGGCCAGGCCCGACGCCACCCACTCCTACCGTGTCATCTCTATCAACACGGTCGGCCTCGAATCACCGCCGAGCGCGGTGGTGACCGCTCGCAAAGTCGCTGACGTGCCACGAGCGCCTCCGGCGGCCATCGCTGGCTTTCTCTCCTCGCGGTGCCTCGACTGCCACACCGGGGACCAGAGCGAAGGCGGCCTCGACCTCGCCACGCTGCCGCCGGCCGGCACCGACATGGCCTCCGACCGCCGCTGGGCCCGGATCATCGAGCGGGTCGAGAACGGCGAGATGCCCCCTTCGGATGCCGACGCCCCGGCAGAGCCAGATCGCCATGCTTTCGTGGCCGCCACGAGCAACTGGCTACGGACGGCGATCCGCCGCCGTGATACGCAAGAGGGCCGCGTCCGTGGGCGGCAGTTGTCATCCCGTGAACTTGAGCGGTCGCTGCACGCGCTGCTGGGCATCGACATCCCGCTGGCCGAGATGATTCCGGTCGAGGGCCGGCCAGCAGAATACTCGACCGTGGCTGAGCGGCAGACGGTCTCGCACCACCGGCTGGAAAGCCACCTCGCCGTCGTCGATGCGGCGCTCGACGAGGCCTTTCGGCGGGCCACGTCGCCGCCAGACAGCTTCGCCCGCAACTTTACCGCGGCCGACATCGTCCGCACCAATCCGAAGGCCCGCTGTCGTGAACCCGAGATGCTCGACGGCCAAGCCGTCGTCTGGGCCAACGGCATCATCTATTACGGCCGGCTGCCGGCGACGACAGCGCCTGCCGACGGATGGTATCGGTTCCGACTCACCGTCAGTGGCCTCAATCTTCCTGAGACCGGCGGCGTGTGGAGCACGGTCAGCACAGGGCTCTGTATCTCGAGTGCGCCGCTGCTGCAATTCGTCACCGCCTTTGAGGCGCTGGAGACGCCGGGGGAGGTCGAGTTTCTGGCCTGGCTCCCCAAGCGACACATGCTGGAGATCCGCCCGGGCGACATCACGCTCAAACAGGCCCGGTTCGACGGCGGGCAGATCGGCACCGGCGAAGGGGAACCACAGCAGGTGCCTGGAATAGCGATGGAGCGGCTTACGATGGAGCGAATTCATCGCGGGCCCGATGACGACGGTGTGCGACGGCTACTCGCAGGTGAGATGGCGTGGAAGAAGAACGGGAAAAATGGCCGCCGGCATCTCGTTTCTCAGAAACCTCATGATGATCTGGCGGTGCTTATCAAGACGTTCGCCCGCCGGGCCTTCCGCCGGCCAGTCACCGACGCCGATGTATCACCGATCGTGGCTCTGGCGACCGACATTTGGAAAGCGGAACAAGGCTTCGAGGCCGCGTTGCGGGCCGGCTACCGCGCCATTCTCTGCTCGCCGCGGTTCTTCTACCTGACTGAGTCGCCCGGCCCGCTCGATGATCATGCCAAGGCCGCCCGGCTTTCCTATTTTCTGACTGGTGGACCGCCCGATGCGTCGCTGACACTGCTTGCCGACGAGGGACGGTTGGGCGACCCGGCAGTGATCACGGCAGAGACCGACCGCCTGCTGGCCGATGGCGGCACCCGCCGATTCGTGGAGGACTTCGCCTCCGAATGGCTCGATCTCGACCAGATCGACTTCACCGAGCCCGACCGCAAGTTGTATCGTGAATTCGACGGGGTCGTGAAGCACTCGATGCTGGCGGAGACGCAGGCCGTTTTCGAGGACGTGCTGGACCACGACAAGCCCGTCGCCAAACTGTTTGTCTCAGACACGACGTATCTCAACAGCCGCCTCGCCCGCCACTATTCAATTGAAGGCGTGACAGGTGATGAACTACGGCCCGTCGTCCTCCCCGCCGGGTCGCCTCGTGGCGGCCTGCTCACGCAGGGGGCGATCCTCAAAGTCACGGCCAACGGCAGCACGACGTCTCCCGTGGTACGCGGCGCATGGGTTGCCGAGCGGCTGCTGGGCAACGAGATTCCGCCGCCGCCGTCGGGAGTGCCCGCCATCGAACCCGACACTCGCGGTGCCACGACCATCCGTCAGCAACTTGCCAAGCATCGTGCCGACACGGCCTGTGCCTCGTGCCATCGCCTCATGGATCCAGTCGGCTTTGCCCTGGAAAACTTCGATCCCGCCGGGCAGTGGCGCAAGAACTATCGAATGATTGATGGCTCGGGCAAGCACCGCTATCCGCCCGTCGACGCCGCCGATACCCTCGCAGATGGCAGCCGGTTTTCAGGCATCGATGAGTTCAAAACAGTCTTAGCCGATCGCCCCGAGCAGCTTGCCCGTAGCCTGGCCGGTCACATGGTCGTGTATGGAACGGGTGGCCGGCTATCGTTTGCCGACCGCGACGCGATTTCTGAAATCGCCAGCACTGCAGGTCAAAAAGACTACGGCGTGCGTTCGATTCTGCATGCGGTCGTCACCCACCCGATTTTTCTGACGAAGTGACCGATTACCATAGTAGTTCGCGACAGGTTCACGAAAGCTGAGGTCTACCCCATGAATCGCCGCGTCCACTTCGATTTCCAGCGGTCCCTCGATCGTCGCACACTGCTCAAGGGGGCGGGGGTGGCGATGGCGGTGCCGTGGCTCTCCGCGATGCAGTCGGCCTTCGGTGAATCGGCCGCGGTGCCAACACCCCGGCGATTCGTGGCGATGTCGCTGAGTCTCGGCCTCCTCGCCGACAACCTCAATCCGCAGGAACGTGGTGCAGGCTATAAGGCGCCGCGGTATCTCGAGTCGCTCGAGGATCTGCGGCATCACTTCACCGTCATCTCCGGCACGTCGCACCCCGGTGTGTCGGGAGGCCACCGCGCCGAAGCGAGTCTGCTCACCGCGGCGCCGATGACGGCCGCCGCTCAGTCTCGCAACACGATCTCCATCGACCAGTTGCTGGCCAAGCACCTCGGCAACGAGACACGTTTCCCCTCGCTCGTACTCGGCCTTTCCGGCTCCAACAGTCCCTCCTACACCGAGACAGGCTCGATGATCCCGGCGGAGTCGTCGCCGGCACAGCTCTTCACGCGGCTCTTCGTGGCCGACTCGCCGGCCGACCGGGCCCGGCAGGTGCAGCGGGCCCGCGAAGGCCGGAGCATCATGGACCTTGTCGCCGACGATACACGGGCGCTCGAACGGCAGCTCGGACCTGGCGACCGGCGGCGGCTCGACGCCTATTTCACGAGCGTTCGTGATCTCGAACAGCGGCTCATGGCGAACGAGGCGTGGGTCAACCGTCCCAAGCCCGCTGTCGATGTCACGAAGCCGATCGATGTCGGGAATCCCAATGACTTCGTCGGCCGCCAGCGGCTGATGAACGACGTGGTGCGTCTCGCACTCGTTACCGACTCGACGCGGTTCATCACATTGCACTTGGGCGGTGGAGGGGGAGTGGTGCCGATCGAGGGCGTCGATGAAGGCTACCATGCGCTCTCGCACCACGGTCTCGACGCCGAGAAACTCGTCCAGCTGGCGATCGTGGAAACGGAAGTGATCCGTGCCTGGGGTGATTTTCTGCGGAGCCTGCAGGCTGCCGATGAAGGCGACGGCGGGACGACTCTCGACCGCACGACGGTGCTGCTCACCAGCAACCTCGGCAATGCCTCGAGCCACGACACTCGCAACATGCCGGTGCTGGTGGCCGGCGGTGGTTTCCGCCACGGCAGCCATCTCGCCTTCGACCAGAAGAACAATCACCCCTTACCGAATCTGTTCGTGTCCGTGCTGCAACGCACCGGTCTCCAAACGGAGTCGTTTGCCACCTCGACCGGCACCCTGCCGGGGCTCGAGCCTGCCTGACGTAGCTGCGGGACACGCCGGACCTTCAGTGGCCAAACCATTCACCATAACGGAGAGCGGTATGCATCGCTTTTCGCTCTTCGTTTGGTTGATGCCGAGCGTGGCTTCCGGGTGACAGGCTGAAGCCCGGTTTATCTGACGGCGGCGAGCAGGGCGGAGATGAAGCGGTCGGCTGAAAAATGCCTGGCCGCCCGTCCCTGTGCCGCAGCGCCAAGGCGGGAGGCGACAGCGTCGTCCTCGATGAGTGAAAAGGCCCGCCTGGGAAACTCGCTCTCTGGAAGCGGCGGCACGATCCAGCCGGTTTCACCATCGATGATCGCCTGCCGCGCAGCCTCGCTCTCGACCGCCACGGTCGGCTTGCCTGCCGCCATCGCATCGAAGAGACCGCCGCCGAGGGCGACTTCCCCCGACTGCCACACAAACCGCACCTCGCGTAGCAAATCGGGCAGGCACTCGCACGAAGGCATGATCCGCAGCCGCTCGGCCAGATGCTGCACGCGGGCCCGTCGCCGTAGACGGTGCAGTTGCGACCCGCTGCCGACGAGCACATGCTCGACATCCCGGCGGACCACGCCGAGCTGATCGATCGCCCACAGGAGCCGATCGAGCCGTGATCGGGCGACCAGCGGGGCGACGCAGAGCGACCAGATGTTCGCGGGATCGAGCCCGAGCCGTGCGGCAACTGTGTCGCGGGTCAACACATGCGGGCACGTAGCGTCGGCGGCTGGTGCAATCGTATCGAGGCGATGCCTTGCGACACCCGCCTTGCGACAGGCTTCTGCCACGTGTTCCGACGAGGCAAGCAGGCGATCCGCCCTCGTGACCGCCCAGGCCTCGGTCAGCGTGCGCGGGGCGACGGCCACGCGGCAGACCAGCCGCGGTCGTCGGCCACCAGCAGCAGCGATCGCGAGCGCTGCTGCAGAAGCCACCGCCTGCGGTCGCCCGAAGGAGAGGACCGTTGCCGGCTGAACGTGGCGGATGAGTATTGCCAGCCGGCCGACAATGGCCGCATCGGGCTGCGACCGGCGACCGATCTGGTGCACGGTGATGCCGCTGGCAGCCAGCCGCGCTGACAGTGAGCCCACTTCCGACGTCAACGCCACATGCACCTGCCCGCCGCGTGCCGCGAGCCCGGTCGCTGCGATCTCGACCTCCCGTCCGGTGCCGACCGGGTCAGCTCCGCGGGCCACCAGCAGGATCGAATTGCCGGTGATATGCCACATTCGATGGTGCTCTGCGGATGGCTGCGATGTCGTCAGGATCGAGGGCGGCAAGGTAGGGCAGGTGACGAAACTCACCGTTGAAGTCGAGACCATACCCCACGACAAACTCATCGGGAATGTCGAATCCTACGTATTCGGGCTCCATGGCCACTTCGGCCCGCCTGAGCTTCCGCAAAAGCACGAGCGAATGCACCCGCGCCGCCCCGCGGCGATCAAGTTCCGTCACCAGGGCCTCGAGCGTGCGGCCGGAATCGAAGATGTCGTCGACAAGGAGCACCTCCTGGCCGGCGATGTCCGGGAGCAGGTCGAGCCGCAGGTCGAGCTCACCGGGCCTGGTCGCCGTGCCCCGATAACTGCTCGCCCAGACCATGCCGACGCAGATCGGCCCGTCGAGCCGCCGGATCAGGTCGGCCACAACCACGATGCTGCCGGTGAGCACGCCCACGACCAGGAGCGGACGGCGGCCCACATCAGCCCGTACGGCGTCGGCCAGCCGAACGATCCCGGAGTCGAGTTGTTCAGGAGTGAGCAGCGTGCGCATGATGGGAGATTCGCGAGTTCGACCGCAGCATAGCAGGTGCCTTCTTGATGCAGGATCCCTTGCCGCCACGCCCCCACTGGTCCGTCATCGATGTGGCCGGCCATGCGTGTGAGGTCTTCGCCCCCCCGACGCCCACACCTGGCAAGGCGGTGATCTATCTGCATGGCGTGCGGGAACGCTGGCTGCGGGAATGCATCGGCCTGCGTGATCGAATCGAGGCTGATGCCCTGCCGGTGATCGCCCCGCGGACGGGCCGATCGTGGTGGCTCGACCGGCTCATGCCCTGCTTCGATCCACAGGTCACACCCGAGCAATATGTCGTCGGCGCCGTCCGCGACGAGATGCACCGTCGCTTCGGCGTCGCCTCACCCGGCATCGCCCTGATCGGCACGAGCATGGGAGGCCAGGGGGCCCTTCGCATCTCGTATCGTCATCCGGCCATCTTTCCGATCGCCGCCGCCATCGCCCCTGCGATCGATTTTCATCTCGCTATGCGGCAGGCCGGTGACCGTGACGACGGCGAACTTTACGACACGCTCTGGCAAACCTACGGCGACGTCGAGCGGGCCCGCCAAGACACGGCGATCCTCCACGTCCATCCGCTCAACTGGCCACGTCACCAGTGCTTCGCGAGCGACCCGTCCGACATCCACTGGCGGGACGGCGCCGAGCGGCTCCATAGCAAGCTGGTGGCACTCGGCATTCCGCACACGGCCCTGCTCGAAGCCCGCGGCGGCGGCCACAGTTCCGTGTTTTATGACGCGGTTGCCCCCGAGATCGTGCAGTTTGTGCTCACCGCGCTCGAAGCCGAGTCACGTCACGTGCCGGGCCGCGGCTGATTCAGCTGCTGCGGCGCCGAGCCAAAGCCCGGTGCCGCGAGGCCCCGGCCGGCTCCGCTGACCTGATCGAGATCGAGAAAGCGGGCGTCCTCCACGTCGACGCGATTGAGCGCTCTCCAGTAGAGGATCTTGCCGGCCGATGCCGAGGAGGTCGGCCCGCCGACCCGCTCCTGCCGAAAGAGCTGCGCATCGCTACGGCCATCCCCTTCGAAGACGAGCAGGTCCTTGGCCTCGCTCCACGACAGCCGAGTGCTGCGGGCGGTAAATGTCTCGCCCTCGACGAGCACGTTGCCGCCCGATGCCAATTCGATCGTGCTCCGCCGCTGGCCTGGGCTCGTCGGCGCCTGTCCCACGCTCAACACATCGCTGGAAATACGAACGACCCGCGGCGGCAGGCCGCCCGGAGCATGGGGGTCGAGCGTGTCACCCCACTGGGCCACCGGCCCCCAGATCGCCTCGACCCGCTGGTGAAACTCCATCACCCGATGATTGATGTTACCCCGCAGCCCCCGCTGAAAATCGACACCAAGATACGTCAGTTCGTTCGATCGGGGCTGTGAGGCCGGCGGGGCAGCGGCTCCCGGGGCTGCCGGCATGGCCATGGCAGGAGACTGCCCATACCGCGTGCTCGTGAGCCGGCCAGGGCCGGTGCCGGTAAAGCCGCCGGTCGCCCGGTCGAGAACGAGATCCCGCACGAACAGCTGCTCCACCGACTTCGTGCCGTCTTCCGCCGTGCTCTCACTGTCGATCCTGACGCCGCTGCCGCAGGCGATGCGAGCCACCTCCGACCGCTGCCCGCGCTGCTTCGCGGGGTCGGAGAAGTCGATCGGTTGAGCCAGAATCACGTCGAGTGATCCGGCCTTCAACGCCGTGCCGCCGCTCCTGGTCACCACACGGTCGACGAACCGCGCCGTGAGCCCATCGAAATCCATCCGCCCCTTCCATGTGACATCGAGCGCACCCGGTGTGGCCGGTGCGGCTGGGCGGTCATTGACAGCGCTGGCCACCGCGAGAGACTCGAGGCCGTTCATGCCCCCTGCCATGGGAAGCTTGAGCCGTCCGGCACCATCCACCGTCATCCGATTACGGCCACGGTCGAACTCGATGAGTGGCCCTTCGAGATCGACACCCCGGCCGGCGATCGTGGCCGGTCTTCCCGACACGATGGCCCGGGCATCAAACCGCGTGGCCCGTACGATCTGGGCCTGGTCACCGCGAATGTCGAGGCCCGCCTCGCTCGTGCCGGCGGGACCGGCGTTTTCCTCGACCAGGCGCACCTGCCCCTCCATCGACATCTCCTCGACCTGATTGCCGCGGGGGTCGAGCAAAACCAGCCCGCGGACAAGCCCGCCTGTGGCTGCCAGCCGGCCACGGAGGGGACGGTCAGCCGCCGGCTGTGGCGAAGACGGCGGCGATGATGCGGCCGCTGGTGTTGCACTACCACTCTGTGACGGGCCCACTGCGGCGGGCACATTGGCAACCGAGGCTGCGTGCTTGAACCAGAGTTCCATCCGCTCGGTGCGGGCAACAAGTTGTTCGCTGTCGATCTGCACGGTGCCGCGGGCGAGCATCCGCGAGGGCTGGATGCCCGAGAGAGCGGCGGTGCTGGATGGCTGCTGGGGCTTCTGTGGATCGGCGACCTCCAGCCACAGATGCATCTCGGCCGCCGTCAGCCGACCCTGAGAATCGAGCGCCACCTCGGCGTCACCTGCCAGGGATGCCACATGGCCGGCACCATCCGGCCGCACCCGCAGCCATTTTCCCCAACTGGCCTGGCCGGCCGGTCCCTTCTCCGTCTTGGTTCGCAACCAGCCCGGCCCCACGGCCATGAGCGACCCCGGCGTGCCGGGTGGCCCGGGTGTGTAATCGATCGAGGCCGCCTCCATCTCCGACCCCTGCGCGACGAGCGCTACCGGCTCTTCGCCGTCGAGCAGGATCCGTCGTGTGGCAATTTCGTAGCCGAGCCGGGCACTGCGGGCCTCCAGCCCGGCGGCCGTGCTGCGGGCGATCACGGGAGCGCCACGCGCCTGAATCTCGACCGGCTCCACACCGCCGCGGAGGCGACCGCCCCCCTGACCGGCATTATCACCAAGGATGATCGCCAACAGGTCACAGCTGAGCTGATCGAGCCCACCATCGGGCAGGTGCCGCAGCACCTCGACCTGATCTTCGAGCGTGATCACGCTGGCTGACACGTTCATGCAGAGCGCGCCGGCGCAGCTCACGAGCACGGGCGGATTGGCCTGCGCCGCTTGTCCATCACCGGCCGGCGGGGCTGGCGACGACTCCTGCCCCGGGAGGATTCCACCCGAAAAACCCTCGAGCCGCATCCGCACGTCACGGTCGATCCGGATCGTGTCGACGCCACCGATATTGGGGCCATGCTCGTTGACCCCCGGCCGAGGCATGAGCACTGCAACCAGAGCCCGCCCGCTGCCGGTGGAGCGGCCATACCGAAACTGCACCTCCTCGTTGGTCCGCACCTCGAGCTCCGCCAGTTCGACGTCACGAGTGACGATCTCGATGTCGTCTTCAGCATTTGCCGCCGAGGGCGTGCCGCGAATCGTCACCTGACCTCGCAGACTGCCCCCCACGAGCTTCGCCAGCCTTCCCTGTCGCAGGTCGATCGGCTCGTCGAACTCGAGCACGGCTCCTTGTGGGGCCCGCAGCACGATCGTCCGCCCCTCCCCCTTGCCATCGCCCACCCGATTCCGATCGGGCAGTACGACCAGCGTGCAGGGCACGAGGTTCACACGGCCGTCAGGGAGCGTGTGGTAATTTTTGAAGAGGAGCCGCATCTGTCGACTCTCGAGCATGATCGGGTCGTCCAGTTCCCACGACCCTTGTGGCAGCACCTCGCTGAGGGAGGCAAGCCGCTGGTCGGAGCGGGCCCGGATGGCCGCCGCCTGCTCCGGTGACAGTTCCACGGCCGTCACCTGGGCGGCACTTTTGGGTTCGACCCAGGGCACGACCGCCAGCCGGTAGAAGCCCGCCATGGCAAGCACGACGAGAAACACCCGCGCGGTACGTCCGAAGCGATGTTCCATGGGTGCTATGCCGAATACCTGCCGACGATTGCCTGCCACTGCCCGCGGGCCTTGAGGAGCCGCTCCACCACTTCGCGAACCGCGCCGCCTCCGCCGGGAAGGGCGGTGACGAGCCTGGCCGCTGCCCGCACCTCCGCACAGGCATCGCTCACCGCGACCCCCACGCCGCACCGCATGATGCACGCGAGGTCAGGCAGGTCGTCACCGATAAATGCCGTCTGTTCCCAGGAGAGTCCCGTCTCAGTCAGGATCGCCTCGACGGCCTCTCGCTTGTCCTGCACTCCCTGCCGCACGATCGCGAGCCCAAGTTCCTCGGCACGGAGGGCGACAACGCGGCTCGATCGCCCGGTGACAATCCCGGCCGGGTATCCCGCCCGCTGCCAGAGCTTGATGCCGAGGCCATCGCGGATGTGGAACGTCTTGGCCTCGACCGCATCGTTCGCCCAGATGACACCCCCGCCCGTCAGCACGCCGTCGCAGTCGAGGAGGAGGAGTTGGACCGCGGCCAGTCGGCGTTCGAGAGCGGCATCGTCCATCGTAGTGCCGGCCGTCGTCATGGCGGTTCCTCGCAACGCGGAAAACTGAATCACCTCAGGCCGCTGCCGCGGGGCTGCGAACGAAACTGCTGACCTCCTCGGCAGGTGCGAGCCCGACCAGGTCGACGATGTCGAGCAGACCCACGGGCCTCCCGTCGGCAGCCAGCACGGGCAGTTCGCTGATGCGGCGGGTCTCGAGGATCGCGAGAGCGTCGCTGAGCCGGGAGCCAACGGCGACGGTCGTGGGCCGCTGAGTCATCACCGCCCCGATCGGCCCGTCGATAGCGGCATCGTTTCGTCGCTCGAAGAGCCGGGCCAGATCGCTGTCCGTGAAGATGCCGCCGAGCATGCCGGCCTCATCGATCACCATCACCGCGCCAGTGCGTCGCATCGGCAAGGCCCGTGAGAAGACCGTCCGCACCAACTCCTCCGGCCGTGCAGTGCGACACTGCGCGAGCGGCCGCATCGCCTCCTCCACCCGCATCAGCTGGCGGCCGAGGCTGCCGCCAGGATGGCGGGCCGCGAAGTCCTCCGGTGTGAACTGCCGCAGGCTGCTGGTTACGAGCGACACCGCGTCGCCCAACGCCAGCATGAGGGCCGTGCTCGTGCTCGGTGCCAGCCCGTGCTCGCAGGCTTCCCGCACCTTGCCGGTGGTGAGCACGACGGTGGCCGCCCGACCGAGCGTACTGTCGGCCCTTCCCGTGAGGGCGATGATCGGAATGTCGCGAGCGGTCAGGTGGGGTAGCAGCCGAGTGATCTCCTCGGTCTCACCCGACTGGGAAAGGGCGAGCACCACGTCGTCGCGACGCAGCGCGCCCAGGTCGCCATGCATCGCCTCCGCGGGATGCAGGAAGTGGCTCGGGCTACCGGTCGAGGCGAGCGTGGCCGAGATCTTGCGGGCCACGAGGCCGGCCTTGCCGATCCCGGTCACGACCACGCTGCCGGTGCAGTCCGCCACCAGCCGCACCGCCCGCGCGAAGGCGGCGCCGAGCTGGTCGGCCGCAGTCAGAATCGCCTCCCCTTCGGCGCGGAGAATCTCCTGGCCGCGGGCAAGCAGGTCGGCATCCGTCGGATCGGCGGCGGAAGGGCGGTCGTCCATAGGGGGCGGGACTATAGGACGACTGCGCAAACGCCGCAACGCGGCTTTTCAGCCTCGGGTGAGTCATTTCCGCGATGGGCAGCGAGGGGTGGCCCGTGCCAATCGAGCGGCGTAGGAAACCGAGCGCAGCCAGGATGGCGGAAGCGAGGTTTCCTCCGAGCGAGCGCAGGCCCTGGAGGGCCGCAGCGAGCGTCCGGCGAGATGGCACGGGCCACCCCGAGCCGCGTCACCGAAAGGTCACGCCCCAGCGTACCGCTTCGCCATATCGGCCAGCGTGATGCACTTCACCTTGCCGGCGTTGCCCGCCTGGCCAAACTGCACCATTCGCTCCGCACACACCTTCTTCATCGCCTCGCGGGACGGCTTGAGGTAGTCGCGCGGATCGAACTTTTCCGGCGCCTCGAAGAGCACCTTGCGGATGGCACCGGTGATCGCCATGCGGCAGTCGGTGTCGACGTTGATCTTGCGGACACCGTGCTTGATGCCCTTTTGGATCTCCTCGACCGGCACGCCCCATGTCTGTGGCATCTTGCCGCCGTAGCTGTTGATGATGTCCTGGAGTTCCTGGGGCACGCTCGACGAGCCGTGCATCACGAGATGGCAGTTGGGGAGCTTGGCATGGATTTCCTCGATTCGCTTCATGGCGAGCACATCGCCATCGGGCTTGCGGGTGAACTTGTAGGCGCCGTGGCTGGTGCCGATGGCGACGGCGAGGGCATCCACGCCGGTGGCCGCCACGAACCGGGCCGCCTCGTCGGGATCGGTGAGGAGCTGGTCATGCGACAGCTTGCCAGTGGCCCCGTGACCATCCTCGGCCTCACCCTCGCCGCTCTCGAGCGACCCCAGGCAGCCAAGCTCTCCTTCGACCGACGCCCCCTGCCGGTGGGCGAGGCTCACGACCTCCTTGGTCACCTTCACGTTGTAGTCGAAGTCGGCCGGCGTCTTGCCATCTTCCTTGAGCGAGCCGTCCATCATGACGCTCGTGAAGCCGTGGTCGATCGCGCTCTGGCAGGTGGCAGGCGAGTTACCGTGGTCCTGGTGCATGGCGATCGGAATGCTCGGATAGAGCTCGGCGGCGGCCAGCATGAGGTGGCGGAGGTAGTTGTCCTGGCTGTACGAGCGGGCGCCCCGTGAGGCCTGCACGATGACCGGTGAGTCGGTCTCCTTCGCGGCCTCCATGATCGACTGAATCTGCTCCATGTTGTTGACGTTGAAGGCCGCCAGGCCATAGCCGTGTTCGGCGGCGTGGTCGAGCAGAATGCGCATCGGAACGAGGGGCATGGAAGAATCTCCTCAGACAGGGGCGGGATATCGGTCGCGGGCCTCGCAAGCATAGAAACTCGGCGTTTTCTCCACAAATGCCCCCAGCGAAAAGGCCACGTGCTACGATTCCGAAATCTCCAGCAGCGGACGCGGCCATGGATTTCAAGCCCACCACCGACCCCCTGAAAAGCTTCCTCTTCGTGGCGGGAGGCTGGATCTGCGTGGGACTGGCTGTGATCGGGTCGGTGCTCCCTTTGCTGCCAACCACGCCATTTCTCCTTCTGGCCAGCTGGTGCTTCTACCGTGGTTCGCCCCGGATCCATGCCTGGCTGCACCGGTCGAAGACGTTTGGCCCCACGCTCGACGATTGGCAGCACTATCGCGGCATCCGACGGAGCGTGAAAAACCGTGCCTTTATGCTCGTGGGCGTGGTGGTGCTCGTCAGCCTGGTGCTCGGCAGCCTGCCCTGGTGGCTCAAGTACATCGCGCTGGCCGCCGTGGGAGTCGGGCTCTACACGATCTGGAACGTGCCAACGATTCCTGATGAAGCTCCGCTCTCCCCACGCACGATCGCGGAATGACTGCGGACGCCGGGGCCGGGTGAAGCCTCCGCTTCGGGGCGAAGATACGCCAACTCGCGTCGACTTCACCCGGCCCCGGCTTCACGACAGGATGCCACTTGCTCAACAACCGAAATAATCGTTGAGCAAACTGAGGACGGAGGCTCGCCCTCCAGGCGGTTCGTGCCAAGCCCCGGGCGCGAGCCCGGGGGCCGAAGCGACGCCGGCTGATGCGTCATCCCGCCGGCTTGCGCCTGGCGGCTTTGTGGGGACAGGTGCCGCAAATACAGTTCAGCTGTCGATGTCGCTGCGTGGCTCGGGGAGAAAGAAGCCAGCGAGCAGGCCGATGAGGCAGATCGTGGTACCTACGATGGCGGCGGCTGTGGAAAACTTGAGCGGGGCCGATTCGTAGGGCATGAAGCCGGCGATGAGCGATGTGACCGCGGCCGCCGAGGTGCCGATCATGCGGCCGCCGATATTGGCGGCGAAGCTCTCGCCGGTGCCACGAAGATGCACCGGGAAGACGTGCGGCAGATAGTTGCCCCAGAAGGAGAGTTGGCCCACCGTAACGAGCCCGACGAGAAACATCCCCACGGACATCGTCGTCACTGGCAGCCGGCCCAAGTAGGCCCACTCCAGTGGTATTTCAAAGAACGTGGTGTTGGGCCAGCGGACAAAAAACCAGAAGACGAGCGGCACGAGCAAGAGCCCGGGAAGCTGCAGCATCCGCAGCTTCCAGCCCCAGGCGATCCCCGCCGCCAGCACCACGGCCATCAGGCAGCGGCCCACGAGCCCGCCGAGTTCCTGCACCTTCGTGTATTCAGCGGCCGTCGTTTGGCTGCTGCGGGCCCCGGCGGCCCGGGCCACTGCGGCAAGCTTCTGTGGATCATTCTCTCCCTTCTCCCGCGCCGCGGCAGCAGCCTGATCGCCCGCCATCGTGGCCGCTTCCTTCACCTCTGCCAGCCCGGGCACCATCTGCGGCATCTGCTGGATCGCGCCGAAGGCGATGCCGAGCGTACAGGCGAAACCGATCGCTGTGGTGAGCGTCGTGCGGCGGAGGTCGGGGGCAAAGAGCGCTGCGATGCTCGGCCGCTTGAGTGTGCCTGCCGCCCGCTTGGCCGCCCACACCGGAGACTCTGGCAAGAAGGGGCGGATGAGAATCAGCGGGAGCGCCGGTAGCAGACCCGACATCAGCGTGTACCGCCAGGCCTCATGCTGGTGGGCCGGATCGATCGTTCCCAGCCACGAGAGCCAGGCCGGAAGTTGGATCGCCGGAAATCCGGCGCCGTACTGGATGGCGATGCCGTTCGCCACAGCCACCATGAGCCCACCGATCGATGAGAAGGCCTGTGTGTAGCCGAGCACCCGCTCCCGCTGCTTGGGATCGGGAAAGAGTTCCGCCAGCCACGCCACCGCCGCGACGAACTCCACGCAGACACCTACGAACACGAAGCAGCGGCAGACGAGGAGCATCCACAGGCTTGTGGAAAACCCTGCGAAGAAGGCGGCAAACGCATAGATGAGAATGCTCCAGGTGAGCACGCGGCGGCGGCCGAGCCGGTCAGTGAGATACCCGCCGAGCAGGCCAAAGAGACCGCCGCACAGGGCCGGCACATAAAACAGGATGCCGACCCACCGCAGGAAACCGGGGCTCCCCGGCTGGAAGCCGCCGAGTTCGAGGAGCGCCGGCCGGGCGATCAGCGGCAGCATCAGCAGTTCGTAGATGTCAAAAGCGAAGCCGATGGCGGCAATCGCGCAGACGAGCCAGCCTGTGAATGTCAGGCGACCAACGCCTGTCATTCCGGGAGATACCGGGGAGCCTTGAGAAGAACGAGCCATGCGACGACCTCGCGCGAGACCACAAAAACGGATTGCCGATTCGGCATCTCAGCCTATCGGCAACCCGACCCCCCGTCATCGTCGTAGCATCAGGGGCCGATCGAGGGCGGGCACTTGGCGAGGAAATCGCGGGGGCCGCGGGTCGTGTAGTAGGGATAGGCGACGGTGCCCGATGGCGGACCGGCGGGCGTGGTGGCCCCGTAATCGGAGCCCGCCAGCGCGGCCCGCTCCTCAGGCGAAAGATGATGTTTGGCCAGGCCACCGTAGCGGCCAACATGCCGCCGGCGACAGGTGCCATCGGCGCAGTCATTGCAGCCATCCGGCCCACAGGTGCCGGTTTCGCAGCCGCCCGGGCCGCAGGCACCGGTTTCGCAGCCGCCCCCCTCGCACCTCCCGCCATGGCGGTGGTTGTAGGGTCCGTCAGCATTCAGCAAAAAAAGACGGTCGATGAGGGAGCAGCCGCTCGCCATCGAGATCACCGACATTGCCAGCAGCAGTCCGTATGTGCGTTTCATGGGAGGTTCCCGTGGGTCCAAACCGGAAGCATCGTCTGGCAAACGGTATCGGTCGCCAGGGTCGCACCGATTGAGAAAACCCCGCCGCCACCAAGCTGGGCAACCTGGTCAAGCGTCGTTTTCAAAGAAACCCGCTCGGGGCTGCCTGTGCCATGTCGCCGGACGTTCGCGGAGGGCATCGTGCCCTCCGCTCTCTCGGATGCAGACGGCGCTTCGCAATCCTTGCTGCGCTTGTCTGCATACGCCGGCTCGATGGCACAGGCAGCCCCGAGCTCCGTCAACTGGTCGGCCAGAACCTTTAGGCCGTATACCGTCCGGCGATGAGCGAGATGTTTTGGCCGCCGAAGCCGAAGCTGTTGGAGAGGGCGTAGTTGCACTTTCCTTCCCGGGCTTGGTTCGGCACGTAGTCGAGATCGCAGTTGGGATCGGGCGTCTCGTAGTTGATCGTCGGCGGCAGCACGCCGTCGCGGATCGCCAGCAGGCAGACGATCAACTCCGTGGCGCCGGCGGCCGCGATGAGGTGGCCCATCATGCTCTTCGTGCTGGAAACAGGGATCTTATAGGCCTGCTCGCCAAACACCGTCTTGATGGCGAGCGTCTCCACCTTGTCGTTCACGTCGGTGCTCGTGCCGTGAGCATTGATGTAATGGATGTCATTGAGGCCCAGCCCGGCGTCGGCCAACGCCATGCGGATGCAAGATGAGGCGCCGCGGCCCTCGGGGTGTGTGTCGGTGATGCGGTAGGCATCGGCCGTCGAGCCGTAGCCGAGGATCTCACCATGGATGTGCGCGCCACGCTTCTTCGCATGCTCGAGCTCCTCGAGCACAACCATCGCTGCCCCCTCGCCGAGCACGAACCCGTCGCGGTCGTTGTCGAAGGGGCGGCTGGCCCGGGTCGGCTCGTCGTTGCGGGTTGACAACGCCGTGAGGAGATTGAAGCCCGTCACGCCGAACGGGTGGATCATGCTGTGGGTGCCGCCGGAGAGCATGACGTCGGCATCACCACGACGGACGAGTTCGGCTGCCTCGCCGATGGCCTGACTGGAGGCGGCACAGGCAGTCAGGCAGTTGAGGTTTGGCCCCTGGGCATCGAACATCCCGGCCAGATGGGCCGCCGGCATATTCGGCTCCTGCTCGACTTCCGTGAGCGGGTGCAGCGTCTCGAGGCCGAGCTTCGTGAACTTCGCCACATCGAGTGTGTCACCCGTGATCGCGGCCATCATCATGTTGGTGAAAGAATCGAAATCCTGCTGACCTTCGCCACTGCCGAGGTAGACACCCAGCCGCGTTGGGTCGGCCGGAAGCCCCTTCTCGAGCCCTGCGTCGCGCATCGCCTGCAACGCGGCTCCGGCGGCAAACCGCGTATGACGACCACAAAACTCCCAGCGCTGCGGATCCTCCCCCTCGTCGGCAACGCTCCAGTTGCGAACTTCAGCCGAGATCTTGGTCGGAAACTTGGAGGCATCGAAGACGGTCGTGAGGCCGACAGCTGACTTTGACGCCTTGAGGTTGTTCCACAGCTGCGCCACCGTCACGCCCAATGGTGTGACGCAGCCCATGCCAGTGATCACAACCCTCCGCCTGCCGGCACCCATCGCGTTGCTTCCTTCCAAAAGAGGTTTACGAGGCCGCCGCGGTCACCAGTCGGGCCGCGTCAGCGGCTGCCCGGCCTCGTCGCGACCGACATCGTAAATATGCATCTGGTCGAGCCATCGCAGTAATTCCTCCGGCTCGAACAATTTGGGCACACCCTCGCCGGGCTCGAGATGAGCGAAAAAAATCTCTGCCGCGCCCTGCACCTCGTCGCCGACGGTCGCCTTCACACTGGTCAGCGATCCCGCCGGCTTGAGGTCGAGGATCTCGGCGTGGAACTTGAGTGTGTCACCCGGGACTGCGTCGAAGTAAAACTCGGCTCCCGACACTTTCGCCAGCACCACCCGCCGGTTGTAGTCGATCGCCTCGGCGACCAGGAGCCCAGCCGCCTGTGCCATCCCCTCCACGATCAGGGAGTTGGGCATCAGGGCCACGCCGGGAAAGTGGTCGTGCATGTGCTCCTCCGCCAGCGACACGTTCTTCACGGCCGTGGCGTATTTGCCCCGCACAAACTCTTCAAAACGATCGATCCAGAACCAACGCATGGCGGATATTCGGCCGGCCGATCAGCCGCCCACCTTGCTCTGCACGTATCGCACCATGTCTTCAACCGTAAGCGTGTTGGCAAAGTTCTGCACGCTTGGATTGGCCTCGAATTTCGATAGGTCGGCGAACGGCATCCGAGCCTTCAGAGCCGCCAAACCTGCGGCATTGAGCCTGCCGTCGGCGACATATTCGGTGCTCGAGAGAACGTCTTCGGGGAACAGTTCACCACGGGGGATCTTGATGCCAAAGGCCTTCTCGAGGCGAAACACGATGTCGAGAAAATCGATCGACTCGGCGCCGAGATCACCGACCATCGTCGCCGTGGGCGACACTTCGTCCTCGTCCACACCGAGGGCATCGACGAGAGCAGCCTTCACCTTCTCAAAAATTTCATCACGCGACGGCATCGACTGGTACCTTGGGAAAACGGGGAGAAATTCAAACGCTGGACGCCGGTTGTACTGTCGACCCGCCAGAATGGGAACCCGAAGACGACCGCAGCCGGCGGGCGCCAATCGTACAATCAGGAAAAACGGCCGCTGCAATGCGGTTTTCTACGGGCTTTGTCGCACGAGGGAGGGCACGTCCGGGAGCGGGGCGGCGGCCGGCACGGCGGCATTGGGGCCACCGTAGACGACCCGCCGTGGCGCGGTAACGCCGCGAGAGGTGGGATGGAGGAGCGCCCAAAGCTTCCGCATCTCCGACCGTACGCGGGCATCAATCGCGTCACCATAAGGCCGCCGATCGGCCATGTTGTACCGTTCGAGGACGAGCCGCGCCGTGAGGCTCGTCCGCTCGCCCACCGTGCCGCTGGCCTTCACTTTGGTCGTGGTTTCGTCCTGTGAAATTACTTCCGCGGTGACGGTGAGCACACGGCCCGGTTCAACGAAGTCGCCATATTTCACGTTTTTCGCCTGGCGGAGCACGACGATGCTATGGGCAAAGTCCTCTCCGAGGCGAATCGTCCAGGCGGCGGCCTGCGTCATCGCTTCGAGCATCAGCACGCCCGGCATCACCGGAAAGCAGGGGAAGTGGTCGGCGAGGTACTCCTCGGAGAGCGAGAGTGTCTTGATCGCCGTGATGCTCTTGCCGGGTTCGATGGCGATGACTCGATCGAGGAGGGTGAAACGCATGGCTGCTCCGTACACGAACGCGGCGGCAAAAGGCCCGCAGTATACCGGCACACAGGGTCCTGCCCACACCTGAGGGCCACTGTGGCATCCATTTTCCAGCCACCTGCCACGCTGACAGCCGCGCCGACCGCTGCGACCGGGAGAGTTTCCCAGGCGAAGACCACGCGAGCCATTTCTGTCGCAATTCAAGCGACATCAGAGCGCGAAACACCTGTCCACTGTCGGTCTGGCACGCCCGTTGCATTCAGTTGGACCTTCGACGTCGCGGCGAGAAGCCGCGGGTTGCCTTTCGACACCGTCCCTGCGAAGGATTGGCCGCGGTGCCTGCATCGCGACTGCACGCCTCCAGGGACGGTGCCAATCCACCACCACTGAGGAGAGTTGACATGCAAACGTTTCGTGCGGGCTTCGCGCTCCCGCTGGAAGAACTGCGGGATGAAATGGATCGGCTCTGGACGTCGCTCACGGCCGCACCGCCGCTCCACGGCTGGGGCACCGAACAGCGGACCGGCGTCTTTCCTGCCGTGAACATGCGGGATCGCGATGACGCCATCGTGGTCGAGGCGGAACTGCCCGGCCTCGACGTGGGCGACATCGACATCAATGCCTCGGCCGATGAGCTCACTCTGAAGGGAAGGCGGCCCGAGCCCGCCAGCCAGGGAGGGAATGGCGAGGCGGCCGAGGGGGACGCCACGAAAGTCACGTGGCTGCGTCGCGAGCGGGGCACGGGCGCCTTCGAACGACGGCTGAGCCTGCCAGTGGCCGTCGATGCATCGCGGGTCGAGGCCCAACTTGTCGACGGCGTGCTCACGGTCATCTGCCCGAAAGCGCCTGAGAGTCAGCCCCACAAGGTCACGGTGCGCACGGCCTCATGACAGTCGATGGCCCTGCCCGTGCGTCGTTCCCACTTCCCTGACATTTCATTCCCTTCACAAGGAGATTCACCCATGACTCTTTCCCTGACCACGACCGCTCCTGAGGCTGAGGTTGCCCGCCGGCAGACTCCTGGCGAACCGACGCTCACCTACCAGCCGCACGTCGATGTCTGCGACACCGGCAGCGGCCTCACGATCCGCGCTGATATCCCGGGTGCCAGCGCCGACTCGATCGACGTGGCGTTTGAAGACGGTGTGCTCGCGGTGCATGCCAAGGTGCCGGCTCGCAACCTGCCGGCGCGGGTGCTGCGGCAGGAATACGGCATCGGCGACTACCGCCGATCATTCCGCCTCGGCGAAGGCTTCGACGGCGCGGGCATCTCGGCCGAGTATCGGCGGGGCGTACTGTCGATCGACGTGCCGCGGCTCGCAGCCGTGCGACCCCGGAAGGTCGCGGTTCGCGTTGCAAACGCCTGAGGCTTTGGCTCCCGACCATGCAGGTTTGGTTTCGAGTTCCCCACCATCCCAGAGAAGGAGAGATCGATGAATCTGATTCCTTTTCGCACGAAGCGCACGAGCGGCATCGATGCCGGCAACATGGCGACCCTCGCCGACTTTCGGAACGAGATGAACCGCCTCTTCGAAGGCTTCTTCAGCCGGCCGCTGATGATGCCGACGTGGTTCGAGCAGGCGGAGCCAGGGCAATGGATGCCGGCGATCGACATGTCGGAAGACGAGTCGAAGATCTGTGTCCGTGCGGAACTGCCCGGCATGGGTCCGGACGATGTCGACGTGAGCGTGTCGGAAGATCGGCTGGTCATCACCGGCGAAAAGAAGACCGAGTCGGCGACAGGAGGCAATGGCTGGGCCCATCGCGAAAGCCACCATGGTTCGTTCACGCGGGCAATCCCGCTGCCAGAGGCGGTCGACCCGTCGCAGGTCACGGCCCGCTACGACAAGGGCGTGCTGACGGTGGAGCTGACAAAGTCTCCGACCGCCGCATCGCGGAAGGTGCCAGTGCAGATGGGCGGCTAGCCGTATGTGCATTCCCCGCCGAAGGACCGGCTCGGGGCCCCAAAGGTCGCCTCGCGGCCGAGGATACGGCGAACGCTCGTCGAGCGTTCGCCGACTCCCGAGCCTACCCCTCGCGCCTTCGCTGTTCGAGATCTGGTGATTCGTTGCTGCATGCAGTTCGTGCTATCCTCGGGGTCGCGGGTGTATCACGCCCGCAGCCCCGGTCGTTTTCGTCTTCTTTCTTGGTCTGGCAGATGCCTCTCATCCTCGATCGCTCTGCCGGCCATGTGGCTGCATCCGGCGACGGGCCGCTGGCAATCGACTTCTCCGGCATCACGCCTGACCGACTGGCCGGGCTGTCCGCGGCCGAGATTGCTCACCGGCACATTCTGGCTGACGAACGGCCCTGCCCGCTTGGTGACGTGTGTACCGTGCGGGGCACAGCCGACGACGGTCGCATCGAGTGCAGCGGTGACTTCTCGCGGGTGCACTGGCTGGCCGCCGGCATGCAGTGGGGCGAGATGGTGGTCGCTCACTCGGCCGGTCGCCATGCCGGAGAGAAAATGACCGGAGGACGGCTCAGCATCGGCGGCGATGCCGGCGACTGGCTCGCTGCTGAGTTGGGCGGCGGCACAGTGCTCGTCGCCGGCAGCGCTGGTGACAACACCGCGGCCGCCCTGCCCGGCAGCCAGCACGGCCTTCGCGGGGGCATGGTCTTGGTCGAGGGGCATGTGGGCAGCCTCGCCGGGGCACGTATGCGGCGGGGTATTCTTGCCGTTGGTGGCGGGTGCGGCCCGGCAGCTGCCTTCGAACTGCGGGCTGGGACGGTGCTCGTGATCGGAGAGGTCGGTCCGCAGTCTGGGCTCGGGATGCGGCGTGGCTCTTTGATTGCAGCCTCCGCCGAGCCCCCTGTGCCACCCCTCTTCCGCCGTGGGGCCCTCTGGCTGCCCACGTTTATGCCCCTTCTGGCGGCCGGGCTGCGGCAGGCCGGCTTTCGGGCAATCGGTGCTCTGGGTGATGCATTCAGGCGGCCTTGGCAGCAATGGCATGGAGATCCCTTGGCGGGCGGACGCGGTGAGATTTTTCATCGCGGCGGCCTGGACCCGGCAGTTTCTTGAGGGCCGCTTTCGTCGCCCCCAGTTTTCGGCTAGCATTTGGGGCTCCGCTGAACGCAGTGGAAAGAATTCATTCTCAGCCTTCGATGCCTTATGCCCACGATCAGCCAACTTGTCCGCAGCCGCCGCCGGCCGAAGCGGAAGTTCTCTAAATCACCCGTGCTCGACAGCTGCCCACAGAAGCGGGGCGTATGTCTGCAGGTGCGGACGATGACGCCCAAGAAGCCGAATTCCGCCCTGCGAAAGATCGCCCGCGTGCGACTCTCCAACCAAAAGGAAGTCACGGTCTACATTCCTGGCGAAGGTCACAATCTCCAGGAGCACTCGATCGTGCTCATCCGTGGCGGTCGAGTTCGCGATCTGCCGGGTGTTCGCTATCACATCATTCGCGGTGCCCTCGACACGCTGGGTGTTCAGGGCCGCAAGCAGTCTCGCAGTCTCTACGGCGCCAAGAAGGGGTAAGCAGAAGGTCCTCGCATCATGGGAAGCATCACCGCCAGTCGCGAACAACTCCGTCCTGATCCCAAGTTTGGATCGCTGCTTGCCAGCAAGTTTGTTAATTGTCTGATGGTCGACGGCAAGAAAAGCGTGGCCCAAGGCGTCTTCTATCGGGCGCTCGACATCGTTGCCCAAAAGATCAACGATGCTGAACCAATCGACGTCTTTACTCGGGCGGTTGAAAATGTGAAGCCTGCGGTCGAGGTGCGGTCGAAGCGAGTTGGTGGTGCCGCCTATCAGGTGCCGATGCAGGTCAACCGCAACCGCCAGCAGTCGCTTGCCATCCGCTGGATTTTGCAGGCTGTCCGCGACAAGAAGGGGCGGGCTACCCACGAGAAACTGGCGGAGGAGATCATCGCTGCCTACAAGCGGGAAGGTGCGGCGGTGACAAAGCGAGAAAACGTCCACCGCATGGCCGACGCCAACAAGGCCTTCGCCCACTTTGCGTGGTGACGCTATCTATACGCCTGCAGGGCCATCCTTGGCTCCTGCAGGCTTGGCATCGTGCGAGCCTGCTCGCACGATGCGGGCGGACGCACTTCCGGGCGTCCGTGGCCGCCGCCTTCGCGGCGGCGGAGGCTTACCTCTGGTGAGCCGACCGTAAGCCGCGACAGGCCCGACAGGGATGACGCGGCGCGAAAGCTGGCGCCATCCTTGGCCCTTCACCAGAAAGCCCGGGGCGCAAGCCCTGGGGCCTGCAGCGGTTTACGTCTCGCCGTGAATCGTGATCACGACACGACGCGGGCCGCCGGAGAGGCGGTGCTCGCACAGATAAATACCCTGCCATGTGCCCAAGCAAGGGCGGCCGTCGCGGATCGGTAGGCTTACCGAGCTACCAAGCAACGACGCCTTCACATGGGCCGGCATGTCATCGGGCCCCTCGCAGGTGTGCACGTACGGAAGCGTTTCGGGGGCAATCCTGTGAAACGCCATCTCCAGATCGACCGGCACGTCAGGGTCGGCATTCTCATTGATTGAGAGGCTCGCGGATGTGTGACGGATGAAGATGTGCATCAGGCCGACTCGGAGGCCGGCGATCTCAGGCACCGCCTCGAGGACTTCCGTCGTGACGAGGTGAAACCCACGGCGACGGGGTCGCAATTCAATCTCGCGTTGGATCCAGGCCATGCAGTGCTCGCTCAACGCACGTGAATCCGAGCCGGCAGCATCATCAGCGGCCGTCCCGAGGTGACGAGCGAGAGGGCGTCGAGGTGCTCCACAAAGGCGTCCACTCCGGGCAGGTCGGCAAGGAAGGTGAGCACCGCCGCCTTGGCAACCGGAGCCGCCGTCATCTCCGCCTGACCAAACAGGTCCTCGAAGAGACCGCGGGGCTCGGGGAGAAGAATCCGTTCCAGTTTCTCGTCCACCGCAAGGCCGGCCAGTTGCCGTGCCTCATCGATGGCATCGTCAAGCGTCCCCAGCCGGTCGACGAGTCCAAGTTCCTTGGCCATACGACCGGTAAACACACGGCCCTCGGCAAGCGTGGCCAGTTTCTGGCTGTCGAGGTGTCGGCCATCGGCCACCTTCGACGTGAAGAGGCGGTAGACGTCTTTCATCGTGGCGAGGAAGGCTTCCCGCTCATCGTCCGTGAAGGGCGTCTGCATCGAGAGCCAGCCTGCATTGCGTCCCTTGCTGACCACATCGGTGTGTACCCCCACCTTGTCGAGCGCCTCGCCGACGGCGATCTTGCCCCCCACCACTCCGATCGAGCCGGTCAGTGAGCCTGGTGCAGCGACGATCCGGTCAGCCGCGACCGCCACGTAGTAACCACCACTGGCGGCGGTGTCGGAGAGACTGGCAACGACGGGTTTGTCGATTCGCTCGGCTTCCCGCCAAATCAAGTCACTGGCGAGGGCAGAGCCCCCGGGCGAATCGATCCGCAGCACGATCGCCGCGACGCTCGCATCGTTGGCGGCCTCACGGATCGCCTTGATCACGGCATCGGTGCCACCACCTCCGCCGCCGAGCAGGCCTTCGGACCCCTTCCCATCCCGGATCTCTCCGGTGAGATGTACGATCGCCACCCGCTTCTCACGCGACTTGGCCGATTTCTTCCCGCTACCAGAAAACATCTCGAGGAGCCTTACCATCCCTCCGATACCGGAGAAGTCGTTGTCGACCTCCTTGGCGGCATAGTTGCGAGCGATCGTGGGCTCGTCGATATCGAGCTGTGAAGCGAGGCCGCTGATCACCTCGTCTTCGTAGGCAACGGCGTCGATGAGCTCGGCTTCCATGGCCGCCTCGGGCGTGAACACACCGCGGTCGACCAGTTCACGGGCCCTGTCAGCCGTGAGCCCGCGGGCTGAGGCCACCCGCTCCACCAGCTGTTCATAGAGATCCCCGACGAACTGTTCGTATTGCGCGCGGAGTTGCGGGCTCATGCTGGTGCGGGTGAGGGGCTCACCAGCCCCCTTGAAATCCCCTACCTGCAGGATCTCGGCGTCGACCCCGAGGGTATCGAGCATGGCCTTGAAGAATGTCACTTCCATCCGCACCCCGGTAATCTCGAGCGTGGCTGCAGGGGGCATGGAGATCGTGTCACAGGCGGCGGCCAGGGAGTAGGGTACCGGCCCTCCGCTCACAAAGTGGGCGGCCACAGGCTTGCCGGCCTTCCGCACCCGGGCGACGGCTGCCGCGACCTCCTCCATGCGGCCGCGGCCAATATCGGGGCTCACGATCGTCAGGAGCACGCCTTTGACCCGCGGGTCGGCCGCGGCTTGATCAATCCTTTCCACAATTCGATGGAGCCGGGGCGATACGTCAGCCAAGGCCCCACCCTGCCCGACTCCCTCCGGAATTGATCCAGAGATCGAAATCTGGGCGATCGTTCGGGAAGGATTTTTCTCCCCCTCCGCCGCGGCGGCGCCTCCGCTCCACACAACCCCGATCATCAGCACGGCCGTTGCCCAAATCAGCTTTCCCATGGCTCACATACGCTCCGGGGTTATGACGCTTCCAATGTCAATGTATCCTCTCGGGAAAAAATCCCAACAAAACCTCTTGAAAATGAACTGCCGTATAGTAGGATACCTTCGTCCAGACGAATACGTCGGCAGCTAGCATCTTTCCCCCGCCCCAGAAAGTCGTCGAACATGACCAAGACCGCTCCGAAACGGAAGCCTGCCCCGAATCGCCCGACTGCCCGTGGTCCCCAAGTGAAGCGTCGGCGGCCCGCCTCTCGCAAGTCGCGAGCGATCATGCCGGGTAAAAACGGTCTGTTCGGCCTACCCGCTGGTGAGGAAGAAGACGCTGAAGGATTGCCGACCGAGCGGCAGATGGAAATTTACGCCTTCATCCGTGAAAAGATTCATTCCCGCGGCTATGGGCCGACGGTGCGTGAGATCGGCCAGGCATTCAAGATTAAGTCGCCGAATGGCGTGGTCTGCCACCTCAAGGCGCTGGAGCGAAAAAACATGATTACCCGTGGCAAGAACATGTCACGGGCCATCGAACTGGTCAATGAGCCAGCCCATCTCCGTGGTCTGCCGATGGCGGGCTGGGTGGCGGCGGGTACGTTGCGGCCCGCCGAAGAAATGACTGATCGGGTCGACTTTGAAAGCCTCTTTAATCGTGACAACCACTTTGTACTGAAAGTGATGGGTGACTCGATGATCGACGCCCAGATCGCCGATGGCGATTGGGTCGTGATCCAAAAGAAGCATTC
>CAMCYH010000030.1 GCA_945883745.1 Candidatus Kuenenia stuttgartensis | reverse complement strand
GGCGAGCCCGCTGTCGAAGTGGATCTGGATTTTGGGATTGTCGAAGGCCCGCTGCGCCATGATCTTCGAGGCCCGCAGCGCGTTCCGTCGGTGCACGAGGTGAACCGTGCTGGCGAACTTCGTGAGATACGTCGCCTCTTCGACGGCGGAGTCGCCGCCCCCCACGACCACCAGCGGCTGGTTGCGAAACCGCGGCAGGGCCCCGTCGCAGACGGCGCAGGCGCTCACGCCCCGATTCTTGAAGTGCTCCTCGCTGGGCAGGCCGAGCCAGTTGGCGCTGGCGCCGGTGGCCACGATCACCGCCTTCGCAAGCACGGGCTCGCCTTCCGACGGATAGAGCGCGAAGGGCCGCTTCGAGAAATCGACCTTCACGATGTCGTCGGTTACGATCCGCGTGCCGAAGTTCACTGCCTGCTGCCGCATGAGCTCCATCAACTCCGGCCCCGTGACGCCATGCCCCTCGTGAGGCGGCATCATGATCCGGCGGTCTTGGGGAAGAGCCGAGTCGAGGAACGCCCCCAGGTTGCCCGCCGGGAAGCCGGCGTAGTTTTCGACCTCGCTTGTCAGGGCCAATTGACCGAGGGGAAGCGTGCCGGCCATCCGGTTCTTCTCGGTAATTGCCCCCTCGAAGCAGAGCGGCTGAAGCTGCGCGCGGGCGGCATAGATCGAGGCCGACCAGCCGGCCGGCCCGCTGCCGATGATGACGAGGTTTTCTTCCGTGGGGGGCATGAAATCTCCGTTCCGTGACAGATATGGTGGTACCCGGCCATCTGCGGTGTCGCGATCGACGACTCGCCGACGATTCGCCATGATGACAAGAGTTCAACAGTATAGGCTCTCAGTCCCCTCTGCCTTCAAGGCGTGTTCCAGGGCTTCCGTCACGATGACTGTCTTCGCGCTTGTTCTTGGTGCGGCTCTGCTTTTGATCGCCGGCTACGCCACCTACGGACGGTGGCTGGCGACGCGGATTTTCCGGCTCGACGCCGCCAGCCCGATGCCGAGCGTCGAACTGTGCGACGACGTCGATTACGTGCCAACGCCGCCGGCGATCGTCTTCGGCCACCACTTCACGAGTATCGCCGGCACCGGGCCGATCGTCGGGCCGGCGCTGGCGATCATGTGGGGCTGGCTGCCGGCGCTGGTGTGGGTGCTCATCGGCTCGATCTTCGTCGGCGCGATGCACGATATGGCGGCGCTCGTCGTCAGCTGCCGGAATAGGGGGATGACGATCGGCGAGGTGGCCGGCCGGCTGCTCAACCCGCGGGTGCGGCTTTTGTTTCTGGTGCTTCTGCTCTTTGCCCTGTGGGTGGTGCTCGCCATCTTCGGCTGGGTGATCGCGAGTGTGTTCGTGCAGTTTCCCGAGTCGGTGCTGCCGGTCTTTCTCCAGATCCCGATCGCCGTGTGGATCGGGGTGCGGGTGCATCGGGCGGGGCGCAACCTGCTCGTGCCAAGCGTTGCCGCGCTCGCCGTGATGATCGCCACGGTCTGGCTCGGGGCCGGCTGCCCGGGCCTTGCCTGGACCGGTGGCTGGCTCGGTGATGCGATTCGCTCCATCAATGGAACCGTGGCCGCCTGGCCGGTGTGGGCCTGGGTGGCGGTGCTCTTGGCCTACTGCTATGTCGCCAGCGTGCTGCCCGTCTGGGTGCTGCTCCAGCCACGGGACTACATCAACAGCCTGCAACTCATCGCCAGCCTCGGGCTGATCGTGGTCGGTCTCGTGGCGGTGGCGTTCGTCGGTGGTCCGGATGCGGGGGACGGAGCTGGTCGCCAGCCGTTGGCGATGGTCGCGCCGGCCGTCAATCTGCATCCGACCGGGGCACCGCCGATCGTGCCATTTCTGTTTGTGACGATCGCCTGCGGGGCGATCAGTGGATTCCACTGTCTCGTCAGCTCGGGCACGAGCAGCAAACAGCTGCGGTGCGAGACCGACGCGCATGCCGTTGGATATGGGTCGATGCTGCTGGAGGCATTCCTGGCGACGCTGGTGATCGTCGCCGTCGGTGCCGGCATCGGGTTGGGCTGGCAACAGTCCTACCCGGGGCTCACCGGCGAACCGTTGTGGAGCACGATCTATGCCGACTGGACGAAGGTCACCGGCGGAGCGGCGATCGCGGCGTTCGTGGTCGGTTCGGGCAACTTCCTCGAGGCCCTCGGGATAGAAGCCACGTTTTCCCGCGCACTCATGGGCGTGCTCGTGGCCAGCTTCGCCGGCACTACGCTCGATACCGCCACACGGCTCCAGCGATATGTCGTGCAGGAACTGGCGGGCACGCTTCTCGTCAACACCGGAGGTCCGCAGCGGGCGTCGCCGCTCAATCCGCTCCGCTGGCTTACCACGCCCCACGGAGCCACGCTCTTTGCCGTGTCGTCGGCCTTCCTGCTCGCCCTCATGCCCGCCCCCGGCAAGCCCTGGACCTACGACACGCTCGGCACCGGTGGCCTCATCCTGTGGCCGCTCTTCGGCGCGACGAACCAGATTCTCGCCGGTCTCTCGCTCATCGTGATCTGCTTTTACCTCCACCGTCGTGGCCTGCCGACCTGGATGGCCGCTGTGCCGGCTGTCTTCATGCTGGCAATGCCCGCCTGGGCGCTGCTCTACGACATACAGCGTTGGGTGAACGCGGGCAATTGGATGCTTGTGGCGGTGGCGGCTGTGATGCTGCTGCTCGAGGGATGGATGATGGTCGAGGCCGTGCTGCTCTGGCCACGGGTCAAGAGCATCATGGAAGAGCCGCTTCCACCGCTGGAGCGTACGGCTTCGCGGGTGACGGTTGGGTCATGAGCCGTCGCAGCCCGCGACCGGAAAAAGTCTGTCCCGTCTGCAACCGACCGTTCACCTGGCGGAAAAAATGGGAGCGGTGCTGGGAGCAGGTTCGCTATTGCAGCGACCGCTGTCGGATCCGCGGTGTGCCCAAGGAACCAACGCCCCGGGATTCCTGAGGGTGCCCGGGTTTGCGACCGGGTATCGCGGGCGGATCGCCACGTGAGGGGAAATTGTGAGAATCATGCCGTGGGAGTTGCGGGCAGTCGGTCGGGTGAACAGACTCTTCGACAGGTGATACCCCGCCACGGGGCGTCGATGACGCAGCAACCAGAGGAGCGACGCGATGAACCATTCCCACGATTCCTGCAACGGCGTCGCCGAGGTCAGTCCGCTCGTGTCCCGTGAAGAGAGCTACGAGGCAGCCCAGATCGCGGCCATTGCGACCTGGAAAAGCGCAGCGCCGAGTCGCCTGGCGGCAGCGATCGACACGGCCACGGCGCCGGTCACATGGATGGTCGGGCACTTCATCCCGAGGCGGGTCGTCGCGAGGCTCGTGACCTCGATGGAGCGGGTGGCCTCGAAAGCTGACTCCGTCGGCGAGGTCGCACGGGCGGCCGGCGTGGCCGACATCACCGAACTGTCCACCGCCCCGTTGTCTTTCTGCGACCGGCTGGCAGCCGGGTTCTCCGCCCGGGCCGAGCGATTCGCCGTGGTCGAGTCGGCAGCCTTCAGCCTCGGTGGGCCCCTGTTTCACGTGCCGCAGCAGCTGATCGCGGCGTTGCGGTCGATCGCCCGGATCGGACACTGCTACGGCTATCGTCTCGATTCGACCGCCGATCATGCGATCGTCATCGACATCCTCGAGATCGCGATGCTGCAGAATCCGGCCGAGCGGCAGGACGTGCTTCGTCGGCTCCATTATGCCATCGACACCCACGCCGACTCGATTGAGGGCGAACAGGAGCTGATCGAACGAACGAGTCGCAATATGCTCGCCGAAGAGGCGCTCGATTTCATTCCGGTCGTCGGATCCGCAGTCTCGTTTCTCTTCGACTCCACGTTCATGCACTCCGTCGACGAGACCGCCCGCCGGATCTTTCAGGAGCGATGGCTGCGTGATAACGGGCGGGTGGAAGGCATCGAGCCTGCGCTGGAGTCGGTGCGGAAGAGCAGTTTCGGAGAGTTCGGTCTGGCGCTGGGGCAGTTGATGTACACGAGCGGGGCGATCCTCGGTTTCACGGCGACCGTGCCGGCAGCCGTCGTCCGGTCGCTCGTCGGCCGACGGCCCAACCCGGTGGCGTCGGCAGCGCGGGCCGGCGCCGAGCGGGCCGTCAACGACGCCTCCGAGTTTCTGGCCGGCATCCGCACCGCCTTCGATGCGGTGGGATTCGAGGAGTCGGATGCCATTCCAACACCGGCGGTGGTTCAGCCCGCAGCCAACTGATCCTAGCTGTCCGTGGAAAAAGCCATCCATGGCCTTTTTCCACTTGAGCAACTCCCGAAAACGCCGAGGGTTTTCGGGGTTGCAGGTCGCCGCATCCTGCGGCGGCAGAATTTATCCACAGTCTCCTAGGCATGATCCTTGGCATGCTCTTTGAGCGGGGCGGCACGGCCGCAGGGTCCGGCCGAATGGTACTGCCCGCGTCATTCCGCCGGCGGGCGTCCGGCGGCTGTGTGGGGCGATGCCTCAAATAGGGCCTGGCGGTGGCGCGACAGCCGTCGGGGAACCGCGGCCGTCCACCAGGATGTCGATCGTGCCGTTCTCGACTCGGTAGAGCCAGCCGTGGATTCGGGGCCGTTCTCCCTGGGCATGCATGTTGCGGATCAATGCCAGGTTGCGAAGATGCTTGATCTGGAGCTTGACGTTCTCTTCCGTCAGCACGGCAAGTTTTTCCTCCCGCGAGAGGTTGCGTTCACGGGCGATTCGGTCGGCCGCCTCCTTTGCCCCTGTCGCAATGCAGAGCCAGTCGGCGATGTAGTTTTCGCGGACCCCATCCTCGATTGCCGCGATGCCACCACACCGGGTGTGGCCGCAGATGATGATGTCTTCGATCTCCAGATGCACGACCGCGTACTCGAGAATCGCGCTGATATTTACATCGTTGAAAGCCACGATGTTGGCGATGTTGCGATGGACAAACATCGTGCCGGGCTTCGAGCCGGTCATCTGGTGCTCGCTCACCCGTGAGTCTGAACAGCCGATCCAGAGCACCTTCGGCGTCTGGTGATCGGCGATGGCGTGGTAGTACTCGGCGTTGGGGTTAAACTCATCCGCCCGGTACCGTCCGTTGCCCTGAAGAAGCTCCTCGATCATTTCTTTTCCTCGCCATGGCTGAGGCCGGCGTAGTCGCGTCAGGCCGGCCGGGCGATCGGTAACGCGGCATCGAGGCCGCCGTCCGGCCCGACGGCACAGACCACCGGGCGAGACCGGAGCGCTGGGCAGATCGTGCGAAGCACGTCGAGCATGGCCGGGGAGTGCCACTCCTCGAGCCAGCCCCGAAACGTCTCCCGACCTCGTCGCATCGTCTCGTCATGGGCGGCGATCTGCCGTTCGATCACCTCGCGATACCGATCCATCACGTGCGGCACGCAGGAGTCGGTGCCATCGAGAATTTGGCGGAGCAGGTTGCCGGCGTTGAAGGCGTCGTTGACGCCACCGAGGATCTCCTGGAGCCGGCTCAGCGCCGTGGCGATGGCCTTGTCGGGGGAAATCGCCAGGCAGTCCTCGACGATTTCCAGCGTGTAGCGGAGCCGCTTGCCTGCCAGACGGGCCTCGTGCAGCTGGGTCCAGTCGCCATCACCGCTGCCGCAGGCGGCGTCGAGCCCTTCGACGAGCCGGGCCAGGAGCGGCCGCACATGGCTGCCGAGGGCGACCGGCTGGGATCCCCGCTGCCGAACGGAGGCCACGGTCTGCGCCATGAGCCGGTCGAAGCCGAACGGATGATCGGGGCAGGCGGCCAACAGCCGATGCTGGGCGGGAATCCGATGGGCAATGGCGTAGCCGGTGAGCATGTCGTGTGCCGGTCGGCTGGCCGTGTCACCCTGCTCCACCTGACGGGAGAGTTCCTGCAGCACGACATCCCAGTCGCGGGCCGTGCCGACCGCCCGGCGGAGGTCGCGAACGACCTGCCGAATCTCCTTGGCCACCCGCCGCGGCAGGCACTGGCCAAACACGTCGATCGCCGCAGCCGCGCGGCGGGTCGCCACCCGCAGGGCATGGATCGCCTTCCGTCGGTCGCTGCCGTCGTTGAAGGCACGGTCGAGGCAGTCGCGGACAGCCTCCAGCCGGACGGCCAGCAGCCGCCGGGCGGCATCCGCCAGCGGAGTTGTTTCCTGCAAATCCCGGATTCGTTTCTGGACTCCAGCGACCATCGTGTTCTTCCCTTTCCCGTGCGTGCATCCCGATCGCGTCAGGCTGCCTGTTCGATCTCCGACTCCAGTCCGGCGAGAATCTCCCGGAGTTCGACGTGGGCGACCCGGGCGACCGCCTTGCTCGGCCGCAGCCACCGCCGCCGCCGCTTGTCACACTCAGGCCAGCGGCGTTTGGCCTCACGGACCCGCATCCGAAAGACGACGACGCGATGCAGACAGCCAAACTTGACGAATTCGTATTCGCCCAGCGGCGCCGCCTTGACGGTGCCGACGAGCCCCGCCTCTTCCCATGCCTCGCGGGCCGCCGTCTCACGAAGATTGCAGCCCGCCTGCCGCTTGCCTTTCGGGATGAGCCAGCGTTTGCCGCTACTGGTCGTGATCAGACAGATGCGGCCGTCGAGTACCGCGACGACGGCCGCCTGATGAACGGGCTGGGGAGACGGTGTGGACGAGTGCTTCATGATCGTGCAGGGTTTCCGTGGCGTTCCAACCGCGATCAGGCCGGCAGCCGGGCAGGCCTCGACATGGATTTCTGGTCGGCCAAACCATGCCCGAAAGATTCATCAAATTCGTATAAATTTTTCCCGCGCCCGCAAATAATGGGTGATGAAGTGTGTTATTCCCCGGTCAATGAAGGCCGCCAGGTGGTCGTCCTGGAGAAACTCGAGCCGGCATGCTTCGAAACTCTGGCAGACGTCGGTGACATGGGCCGGCAGGATGGAAAACGTAAACGTGGCAGAATAGTGGGCCGGCTCCGGGTCATGCGCGATGCGGGCGATCACGTCGGCTGTGCACCGGAAGTCGTCGGTCCTGCGAAACCAGAGCCGGCACTCGTGGCGGTCCCAGTCGTCGCCGGCAGACTGGCTCACGGCCGCATGTGAGAAGAGCAGAGCCAGATACTCCATCCGGGGATAGACGATCTCCCTGAGCGCTCTGATCGCGTGCTCGTCGCCGGCCAGAATCAGCCGCTGCCGCTCCTCACACTGGCGGGTGCCCGAAAGACCGTCCTCGACCGACGCCTCACGTTCGACCGCGTGGATCAGGGCGTCTATCTCATTCCGAAATGCGTCGAACGATGCCATGTGCCTTTCCCGTGAACGCTCATACTCCTCATGCTGTCGCCGTATCGGGAATGGTACGAACCCGCGCCGCCCGTCACCAAGCCGCCGCTCGGTTTCTTGCAAACAACTCACATCCCCCTGTTGAAGGATGGATGAAGATTCAGTGAGGAGCGGCACAGGGCCGGTCAGAAAGCTCCGGCTCCACCGACCTGAATGACGCTGGCCGGTCCGGCCTTGTCGGTCGATGCGTTCCAGCTGCCGAAGACCGCGAACCGTCGGCCAAAGCTCTTGAGGAAGCCGCCGCCGAGCACCGTCTGGTTGGCTACCCGCGGGAGTGCAGCCTGGTTTTTGAACCCCTGCACGAAGATGTCGAGGCCGTCGGCCACTTCCTTGGAGAAGGACCATTGCACCGCATCGATGAAGCCTGCGGCATCGACTCCCGCCTGATCCCCGACCACGCCGACATTCCACTCGGCCTCGATGCCCCACGGCAGTGAATTGCGAAAGAGCATCATGATGCCCGGCTGCGTGCCGGTGTCGAAGGCGGGGCTTCCCCAGGGCGTTTGAACATAGACCTCGATGCCTGTGGCCGGCATGAAGTATTCGGGCGCCTCGTCCCAGAAGTGAATTTTTGTGTCGAACACGATGGGTGAGAATCCAGTTGTCGGTCCTGCCGGCGGGAGCGTTCGGTGGCGGGACCCACCGAACGCTTCGGTCGCAGTCAGACCGTTGCCGAAAAAACGAAACTCGACGCGATCAGTGAGCCCGAGACGAAACAGGTATTCCCAGTTGTAGGTTGCGGGCTGCAGGTCGCTCACGGCTGCCGTGTAGAAAAAAGGACTGGTCTCGAGATAGGCCCAGCCGCGAGGCAGGGTATAGGGACTGTTGGGGAAGTTGGCGGTGTCGGGCCCGGGTTCACGAATGTCGGGAAGAGCGAGCGATGTCCGCGGATCGACCGGGTCGGACATAATTCGGGCAAACAGCCGAGTGATGCGGCGATCGGCCTGCCGATCGGGATCGTCGTCACCGGCCAGCGGGTCGCCGTCGAGATCGCGGGGATTGCCCCCCGGCACACGATCATCGAGCCCGCGGGGGGCGACACGGGTAGTCCCGACGCTGTCCGACCAGGGTTCAGCGCGGGAATTACCGCTTTCGCTGCCTGCCATGGTCATCACGGCAATCGCAAACAGCCAGGCGGTGTGGTGAGCCGGCACGTCGGGCGCTCCAGGGACGGCGGGGAGGATAGCGACCGAGGCGTTTCAAGCAACACATCTCGCACTGGTGAGCGAAGTCATTGGGAGGATCGACGGGCCGCCGGCTTCGGAATTGTGAGCGAATCGTTTTGTCGTCCGAATCCTTGCGAAAGGGTTTTCGCCAAAATAGGATCGATTGGAACCTGAGTTTCAGGCTCTCTGCGACGGAGGTTCGAATCATGTGGCATGGTTGGAGTAGGCCACTCCGCCTGCCCAGGTTCCGCAGCCTTCCCCGAAATCCTCGAACCCCTCGCCGCTGACGTCTGGCTGTCTCTTCAATCTCCCGCAACCACTCGGTGAAAATCATGATCGGAATGAATGCCCCTGGAGTGAATGGTGTCGCCTCCCTGTCGACCGTGTGGGCAATGATGGAGGCGGCCCGCGCCGGCGCCTCCGACGCGCGGTCTGCTGCCCGTGGCTTCCTGCCCGCCGTTGGCAAGACGGCCTCCGTCTGCCTGCACTCCACGGGATATGCAGTCGCCTATTCGGTCGTCTTTCCGGCTGTGTTCGTCGGCAGACTCGTTCCCCAGAACAATCCAGTCGTCTACGGACTGACCGATGGCGGACGGGCCGGCCTGGATCTGGCACGGTCGACGCTGAGTCCGGCGGCCGAGCCTCAGCCGCGACTCGCCGTGGCCACCGCCTGATGTGGTGGTCCTGACCGGCCAGCCTGTCGATGTGCTCCAAACTCCCCCAAGTTTTTCCCTCCCACGTCTGATCCCTCCGCAGGAACGCGTTGATGACAAAGTCTGAATTCGGCTACTTCTGCGCCGGCGTCGCCGCCGGCGCTCTCGGTCACAAGTTTTATCCGGAAATGAAGGAAAAACTGGCGCCCTACATGGCGGGCGCCATGGTCTTCGCCCAGCAGGCCTTCGGCACCGCGCTCAAGGACGCGATGCAGACCGCGGAAGCGATGCAGCAGGGCAGTCAGTCGGTGGGCGCCGATTTCTTCCGCGCTGCCGCGAGCACTCCCACGGAAACGGATTCGGCGGCCGCCTGATACATCGGCGAGAAAACGAGCGTCGCCATCTGGATCGATGGCCGAGTCGACGCTCTCGTGTGTCACGGCGTCACCAACTCATGCCACCCAGGGCTCCAGCATCATGAGCGTCCAGATAACGTTTCCCAAGCCGGGCGAGATTCACCTGCAAGGCCCGATCCTCGAAGCAGGGGACTCGGCCGCCTGCCGTCGGCTCCTTGGCTGCCTCTTCGAGGTGGAGGATGTGGAACGCGTGACGCTGACCGAAGGAACCCAGCCGCGGGTCGTGATCGAGTTTGAGCCGCGGCGAACCGGGCCGGCGGCGTTGCTCTCGCGATTGTCGGGACTCCTGCGACGCTCTCCCGCCGGAGATCGGGCGACTGACGCCGTGGAAGAGCGAGATCAGCGGGCCGTCTCGTTGCCCCCTGCCGCTCTGGCTCGTGACGGTCGTCGTGTGGTGCGGTACCAGCGGCACGGCGATATCGTGTCGGGCTGGTGCGTGGTGAAGGAGCGGGTGGGGCATGTCAAAGTACGGAATCCCGTGATCCATCGCCGCGGCGAGGTAACCGATGCGATCGAGCGGGAACTGATGAGCGTGCTGGGGATCGACAAGTTTTCGACCAGCACGCTGTTTTCGACGGTGAGCGTCGACTACGATCCGCGGCAGCTCACCCGGGCCCAGGTGGTCTCGATCCTTGACGGCGTGCTGGCCGGCGCGCCGCTCTCCGGCAAGCTCGACAAACTCGACCTCGATCTCGCGCTCTGTTCGGTCTCGCTGCCGCTCGCCGCAGCCGCGCAATTCGCTTTCCCGCCACTGATGATTCCCGCGGCCGCCCTCTTCGCCTACACCTCGATCCCGACCTTCAAGGCGGCCTGGCGGCTGCTGGCCGAGGAGCGGCGGATCGGCTGCGACGTACTCGATGTGATCGTCGTCGTCGGCTGCCTCGGCACGATGCAGATCCTTCCGGGAGCGGTGCTCTGCTGGTGCCTGTCCCTGGGCCGCACCCTGATGAAGCGGACCGAGGACCGCTCGAAGAGAATGCTCCTCAATGTCTTCGGCAAGCAGCCACGGTTTGTCTGGGTGGTGCAGGGTGGGGTCGAAGTGCAGGTGCCGCTCTCCGATCTCGAGCAGGGAGATGTCATCGTCGTCAACACCGGCGATGTCGTGCCGGTCGACGGCGTCATCTCCGAGGGGTTTGCGATGATCGATCAGCATGCCCTCACCGGTGAGAGCACGCCCGCCGAGAAGGGGCCCGGCGAACGGGTCTTTGCATCGACGGTGCTCGTCGCCGGCAAGATTTTCGTGGCGGTGGAGAACAGTGGCGCCGACACAGCCAGCGCGAAAATTGGTCAAATTCTGGCCGATACGGCCGGCTACAAACTGGCCCGGCAGCACGCCGGCGAGCGGCTTGCCGACAAGGCGGCAACACCGATGATCGCACTCGGCGCGCTCGGGTATGCCGCGCTCGGTCCGGCCGGCGGCGTCGCGATCGTGAACTGCGATCTTGGCACGGGCATCCGCATGGCCGCTCCGCTGGCGATGCTCAGTTCGCTCGCGCTCTGCGCGAGCAAGGGAATCCTGATCAAGGATGGGCGGGCCCTCGACCTGATGAACGAGGTTGATACGGTCCTCTTCGACAAGACCGGCACGCTCACCCGCGAGCGGCCAGAAGTGGGCGAGATCCATGCCTGCGAGCCGTGGACAGCCGACGACGTGCTGCGATTTGCCGCTGCTGCCGAACAACAGTTTCACCATCCAATCGCGCTGGCGATCCTCCACGAGGCGGCCGACCGCGGAATCGACCTGCCGACCGTCGGCGCGAGCGAAATGAAGGTCGGCTTCGGCATCACCGTGACGATCGATGGCCGGGTGGTTCGGGTCGGTAGCCGGCGGTTTATCGATATGGAGGGGATCGAGACGCCCGCCGATGTGGTCGCCGCCCTCGAAACCTCCCATGCCCTCGGCAACACGATGGTTCTCGTCGCCGTTGATGACCGGCTCGGTGGCGCGATCGAACTCCAGGCAGCGATCCGTCCCGAGGTGGTCGAGATCGTGGCGGGGCTGCGGCAGCGTGGCATCAAGCACCTGGCGATCATCTCCGGCGACCATGAGGCGCCCACCAAGAGGCTCGCGGAATTGCTGGGAATGGATCGTTACTTCGCCCAGGTGCTGCCCGCCGACAAGGCCGACTATGTCGCCAGGTTGCAGGCCGAGGGCCGCAAGGTCTGCTTCATCGGCGACGGCATCAACGACTCGATCGCCCTGAAGAAGGCGAATGTGTCGATTTCACTGCGTGGGGCCTCGACGATCGCCACCGACACCGCCCAGATTGTGTTTCTTGACGAGGGGCTCGCCCACCTGTGTGAACTGCGGGATATCGCCCGCAACCTCCACCGCAACGTCCGCCGCAGTTGGAACATGATTGTCGTGCCCAACGTGATCTGTGTGGCGGGTGTCTTCGCCGCCGGGTTCGGGATCTGGGCGAGCGTGCTGTTCAATAACGTCACGGCGATGGCGGCCGTGGCCAATGGCCTCTGGCCGATGCGGAAGGTGGCGGAGAGCGAGGCACGGCGGCGGCGGGCCCTCACCCTGGCAGCCGATGCGCCACCTCCCCCGCGGTCGTCAGGCCAGGCGTCCAAGGCGTCGGCATCGCGGCAGCCCCTCACGGAAGCCTGCTCCGGCACGGAGCGGGAGCCGGGAATGGCCAATGCCGTTGCGGCCGACATGTCTCTCGTATGACCCCCTCGTCTTCAACGGTGTCGTGCGACCCGGTGCGGGGCACCATCAGGGTGCGCTTTGCGGATGGTGAGGCGGACGAGCCCGGCCTCCGGCGGCGGTTCACGGCCCGTGTCTTCTCCTGCCCGCAGGTAACGAGGGTCGATTTTCGACGGCGTCCCCTCGAGGCCGAACTGCACCTTGAATCGCCCCGGGAAGATCTGGGCGACGTGCTGCGAGAAGTAGGGCGGGCGTTGGCTGGGAATCGCTGTCTTGCGGTGCCCGATGACGCGTGCCTGCGGCTGCCTGTGACGGTGCAGCGTGTCGGTGGTCGGCTCACCACATGGCAGGTCGTCCCCGTTCATGCCGACCGGCTCCGCTTTTCGCACCCCCGGCTTCGTCGCGATCGTACCCTTGCCCGCCGCGTCCAGAGACTGGCCCTGGCGACCGTTGGTGTGCGGGCTGCACGGCTGACCGGGTGGGCGAGCGACCTTGTCATCGATGTGGATCGCGCTGCGTTTGTCGGTGACCCCCTTCTTGCCTCCCTCCAGCAGGAGGTCGATGGAGCGATGGCGGGGCATGTGACGTCGGCCTGGGAGATGGCGGGCACAACCGCCACGCTCGGAGTGGCGGCGGCGACCGATTTGGCCGTTTCGGCGTTGGCCCCCGTGAGCGCGGTGCTGCTGGTTGGATCGAATCTGCGGACGCTCAAGGCCGCAGCCGCAGACCTGCGGCAACGGCGGATCGGCATGCCGGCGGTGACGACCGCAATCGTCATCGGCACGCTCGCCACCGGGCAGTTTCTCGCCTCGGGAATCATGGCGTGGTCGTTTGATTTCTGGCGGCGACGCCATCGTCGGGATCTGGAGGCCGAGCGACGTCTGCTGATCGAGGAGGCCGTGCCGCTGGTGGTGGCCGAGACCCCGACCGCGAGGACGCAACCGCCACAGGATGCGGCTGAGGGTACGATCGCCTCAGGGACCGAGCTGCCGCTCGAAGCTGGCGATGTGGTGCCGGCCGACGGCCGGATCATCGCCGGCAGTGGTGTGATCGACGATCGGAGCGTGTCTGGTGTGCCGGGGGCGCGGGGCGTCGCCGAAGGGGAGCCGATTCCTGCCGGTGCGGTTGTGCTCGGCGGCCGCTTCTCCATGATCGCGGAGAAGCCGCTGGCCGAAACGCGGCTGGCCATGGTTGGGCGGATGCTTGCCAAAGCGACGGCCTGGCGGCCGGGGCAGCATGCACCCACCCGTCAGGCCGAGGAATTCGGTGGAAAGTTTGCCGTGCCGACGCTCGCCACCGCCGGCCTCGGCCTGCTGGCGGGCGATGTTGCGACCGCCGTCGCCGTCATGCGGCCCGACTATTCGAACGGAGAGGCGATTGCCGGATCGTTTGAGGATCTTGAAGCAGTCGGTCGGGGGCTCGAGGCCGGCGCTGTGCTCCGATCGCCGCAGGCTCTCGACGCACTCTCTCAGGTTGACACGCTGATCCTATTTCCATTTCCGGGACTCACGTGTGGCCGCCTCGAAGTCTCCCGGATGGTTCGTGACATGACCGATGGCGGTGCATCGACACTGCAATCGCTCCCCGGTGCATCCGCCTTGCCCGCCCGGGAGCGGACCGAGCGTGACTCGCAAACGGAGGTCATCCGCTGGGCCGCGAGCCTCGCCATGCACGTCGCTGATGAACGCCGCGAAGCATTGGCTGGTCTCGCCGCGTCACGGGGAATCGCCCTGATTTCCGTGGAACCGCATTCATTTGGCGACCGACAAGGCGTGCGGATTCTGGCCCGACACGGAAGGCGAGAGCTTGTCATTCATGAGGCGCTGCCGGCGCGGGACGGATTTCGGCCGCTCGTCTTCGAAGTTGATGGTCGGCCGATGGCGACGTTTGAGTTTGGCCGATCGCACGAACCTCGTGCGGCTGCGGTGATCGACCGCCTGCGCCAGGAACACGGCATCGGCACCTTTCTGATGGCGGCGGATGGCGATGGCGGTGGCCGTGAACTCGCCGCGGTGCTTCGCTGCGACGGCGTGCTCACGGCCGAGGAAGAGGGGCCGCTGCCATGCCTCGATCGGCTCGTGCGGGCGGGCCGCCGGATCGCCTGTGTCGGTACGGGGCAGAGTCTCGTCGGGCTGCAGACCGCAGGGATCACGATCGAGTTGGGCAGCGAAGCCGAGCCCTCGGCGGCTGACATCCTGATGCTTGCCGCCGACATCGGTAGGATTCCCGATCTGGTCGCCGCCGGACGGGAGCGAAGCAGCCGCCGCGTCATCTCCCGAAGGCTGACAATCCTACCCAATGCCTTCTGCGTGGCCGGCGCCTTTTTCTTCGGCTTCACGAGTCTGGTCGTCGCGGTGGTGTGCAACCTGACAACGTTCGGCACCTATCGCCAATCACTTCAGACGCTCACCCGGCAGGGACGGCGACGCGGCATCCGCGGCCAAATCTCTCTTGGACGGAGGAGATGATGAGCAACCTCGGCAGCCCCGATACGGCCGAGGCGGCCACGGCCGCCGAGGAGGCGTTTAACCGACGACTCAGCGAAATGCCCCGTGAGATCGGCGTGCTGCTGGTCACGATCGGCGTCATGGGCGTGGCTCTGCCGGGAATCGTCGGCACTCCAGCCCTTCTGGCAGGCGGCCTGATGCTGTGGCCACGGGGGTTTCGCTCCGTGGACCGCTGGGTGGCAAGGCGGTGTCCGGGCATCCATCGCCATGGCATCGAACAGCTGATCCGGTATCTCGACGATATGGAGCGCCGCTATCCGACTCGGCGGCCAGGGCCAAATCCTCGGGAATCATGAAATTTTTGTGTTGACGACCAAAAAAGGGCCGTTTCGTTTGCGGGCGTGTGGTTCCGGGACTATCCTCGAAATTGAGCGTAGAGCCCCCGCAGTGATCGGACCGTTTCAGCCTCGGTCCCCGTACCTCTCTCCTGACACCCATCGAGAAAGATTCCGCCATGAGTGAAACGACTTCCCAGCCCGTTGCCGACAGCCCCGCAGCAGATCCTCTCTCCGCAGTGGCCGACGCCATGCAGGCAGCGGCTGACACGGTATCGGATCGTGCCGCCGCGGCATGCCAGGCGGCTGGTTCCGCGTTGCCATCGGTCGGTCTGTTCGCCAATCGTCTGCTCTACACGACGTGCTACGCCGTGTCGTATGGCGTCGTTTTTCCGGTCGCGCTGGTCGCCTTGTCGGTGCCGCAGAACAACCCGTTCGTTCACGGCCTCATCGACGGGTCACGAGCCGCCCGAAACAAGGTTGACGAGATTCTTGGCGGACAACCAGCCGGCGAGTCTCCGGCGGTCTGAAACTCTGCCGATCTCCGGCATGCGAGCGATGCCTACCATGGTGGTGGTCACGACGAGTGTGACAACCGCGATCACAACTGGGCCGACCTGCGTGATCACCAGCGTCGCTGCGACCACGATGAGCGTGAGCCCGGCAAGCTTCAACTTTGATTGCCGACTGATCGCACGGTGAGCCTCCCACTCG
The DNA here is from genome assembly GCA_945883745.1 of Candidatus Kuenenia stuttgartensis. GTDB lineage: Bacteria > Planctomycetota > Planctomycetia > Pirellulales > UBA1268 > CACORA01. Next base: position 16,834 of record CAMCYH010000030.1, on the reverse strand, counting down.
CGGACGATGCCGCCAAACACCGGCGTGGCGGCGAGTGTGGCATGGAGCCGTCGTGAGGATCGGGCGAGGTAATAACTGCTGGCGAGGAGAAACGGAACCGTCGGCACGCCCGGCACGATGGCCCCGACCACGGTCATCGCCAGGCACCCGCCTCCCGCCGCGAGAAACAGCAGCCGTTTGGGTCCCTGCACAATGAGCGTCTGCGGAGTCGCCTGTTCTGCGGTCCGCGCCGCAGTCAGGGCCGTGACAAAGGCCGCAGCTGCATGACTGACGGCGGTCTGGCAATCGGCCCAGCGGACGATGCAGGAGCCGCGTTTCAGATCGAGGTCTGCCGACACGACGTCGTGAAGAAGCGCCAGTTCATGGGCGAGGAACGATGCCAAGCGGGAGCGGCCTTCGTTGATCACGCGGGGATCATGCACTGCGAGGCATCCATGATCAAACGAAATCCGCGTCATCAGAACGCTCCTGAGGTGATGTGTCTGAGTATGACCGCCCGACGACCCGGCGTCATCTGACAACCCGCCCGGGGGGATGGCGGTCAGGGAGGTGCGGTCAAGATGGTGGTCGGCTGTCCTGGTTCTGCCGCTGCGAAGTCAGGCACGTGATAAAACGCGAACGCGAAGATCGCGTAGGTGGCCAGCAGCAGCACGCCCTCCATCCATGTCACCTTGCCGTCCGTGATGAGTTCCCGGGCCACGATCACGGCGATGACAATGGCAATCACTTCGATGCTCGAAAAAGCGAGGTCCATCGGCTGGCCGACCAGCGGGCTCGCCAGAACGAGGAGGGGAGCGACGAGCAGCACCATCTGGATCGTCGATCCGACCGTCACCGCCAGCACGAGCTGCTGCCGTCCTGAGCGGGCGAAGCGGATTGCCGTCAGAATCTCCCCGCAGCCCCCCACTCCGCCGAGGAGCACGACGCCGCTGAAGACGTCGGACAGGCCGAGCGTCTTGGCCATCGGCTGGAGTGATTCGGTGAGGATGTCACTGACCACCGCGAGGGCCGCGGCTGCCAGGGCCAGCTCGATGACGGGACGAATGACCGGCTGTCGATCGAGTGAGTCCGAAGGCAGGTCGGGAATCCCTGCGTCTCCTACCGGTCGCATGGCGCATGTTGCGGCGACGTTGATGGCGTAGACGGCGAGCAGAATGAGGGAAATTTCTGTGGAGAGCTCCCGTGACGAATCGACCACTCCAAACTGAAACACGGCCGGCACGATGAAGCAAAAAGCGCATAGCATGAGCATCGAGGCGTTGATTCGCAGGTGCTGGCGATCAAACCGCTGCGTACCGAATTTCAGGCCTCCGATGACCAGTGCACAGCCGAGGCCGACGAGCAGATTGACGAGGATCGAGCCGGTGAGGGATGCCTTGACGACGGTGGCGAGGCCGTTGCGGAGCCCCGTCAGCCCGATGATCAGTTCTGGGGCGTTGGCCAGCGTGGCGTTGAGCAGCCCGCCGATCGAGGGTCCGAGCCGGACGGCGAGGTGCTCGGTGGCCGCCCCCATCAGTTCGACGAGAGGCAGGATCGCCAGCAATGCCGTGATGAACACGAGCGAGGGGTCGGCGTCGGCCCAGTGCAGCAGGATCGTCAGCGGCACACAGATCAAGAGCCACTTCATAACTCATTCCTGCAGTCTGCGGTCGAGGAAGATCCACCCCAGCGCATCCATGAAGGCCCGCTGCCGATTGTCCGCCGCACCGCCATGCCCCCCCTCGATGTTTTCGTAGTACAGAACATCTTTTCTCTGCTCCTTCAGCAGGGCCGTCATCTTGCGGGCATGCCCCGGGTGCACGCGGTCGTCACGGGTGGAGGTGGTGATGAGAAGCGGAGACGATAGTTTCGCACGATCCGTGTTGTGATACGGTGAGAAACCCTGAATAAACAGCCATTCCTCGGGAAGATCCGGGTTGCCGTATTCCCCCGTCCAGCTGGCGCCGGCCAGCAGCAGATGAAACCGCCGCATGTCGAGGAGCGGCACCTGGCAGACGATCGCACCGAAAAGGTCGGGCCGCATCGTATACATGTTTCCCACGAGGAGGCCGCCATTGCTGCCCCCTTTCGCGCCGAGATGCTTTGCCGAGGTCACCTTCCGCCGCACGAGATCTTCGGCGACGGCGATGAAGTCTTCGTAGGCCCGCGGCCGATTTTCTTTCAGCGCCGCCTGATGCCACCGCGGCCCAAATTCGCCGCCGCCACGGATGTTGGCAATGACGTAGACGTGGCCCCGCTCGAGCCAGGCCGCCCCGGCGGTCGGGCTGTAGCCTGGCAGCAGTGGGATCTCGAAGCCACCGTAGCCGTAGAGCAGCGTCGGGGTCGAGCCATCGAGCGGCAGATCCCGGGGCCCGATCTGGAAGTAAGGAATTCGCGTGCCGTCTTTTGAGACGGCCTCGTGCTGGCTTATGGTCAGGCCATCGGCTGCGAAGAAGGCGGGAGACTGCTTCAGCTTCTCCACGTCGTCCGCGCCAGCCTTCCCGAGGAACAGCGTCGAGGGCTGCAGGGCGGTCGCCGTAATGAGAAACACGTCATCGCTCTCGAGGTCATCGACGGGGATCACGCTCGCCGTACCGATGTCGGGTACCCCCGAGAGCGGCGCCCGCTGCCAGTCGCCGTCGCGAAACGACAGCGCCGAGAGCCGGTTCCGCACATTGTCGAGCGTGGTGATGAGGACGTGGTTGCGGGTGGTTGAGAAGGCGGCCAGCGAGGTCCGCTCGGTGGGCTCGAAGAGCACGTGAAACGTGCGGTCGCCCGCCAGGAATCCCTCGAAGTCGGCTGCCAGCAGGCTGCCGGCCCGATAGCTACGGCCCGCGATGTCCCAGTCGCTGCGAAGCTCCACGAGCAGCCACTCGCGATGGATGGCAACGTTGGCGTCGTCGGGCTTTTCGATCTTCACCAACCGGCCTTCTCGCCGCAGAAAGAAGTCGCTGGTGTAGAACGTCTTCTGCCGGAGGAAGAAGTCGCGTTCAAAACCAGGAGTGAGATCGCGGTAGCCGACCACGCTCATATCGTCGGCCTCGCCCTCGAAGACGAGCGGCGCCTCGGCCAGCGGCGTGCCCCGCCGCCACTCGCGAACGGTTCGTGGGTAGCCCGACGTGGTGAGTGAGCCCGGGCCGAAATCGGTCGCCACGAAGAGACTACTTTTGTCACGCCACGCCACGCGACTCTTCGCCTCGGGCAACGTGAAGCCGTCGGTGACAAATGCTTTTGTGACGAGGTCAAACTCGCGCACGACGTCGGCATCGGCACCGCCGCGGGAGAGCGACACCAGGCACAGCCGCCCCTCGGGCTCGAGCACCGTCGCGCCGTGCCAGACCCAGTTTTCACCTTCCGCGGCGGCCAGGGCGTCGAGGTCGAGCACCGTCTCCCAGGCCGGCTCAGGCTTCCGGTATTCCTCGAGTGTGGTCCGTCGCCAGAGGCCCTTCGGGTTTGCGGCATCCCGCCAGAAGTTGTAGAAGCGGTCGCCGATCTTCGACACCATCGGAATCCGCTCCTGGGAGTCGAGGATCGCGAGCAGCCGGGCCTCAAGATTGGTGAAGGCCTCGTTTTCTGCGAGCGTCGCCACGCACTCGGCATTCCGCTCCCGCACCCACGCCAGCGGCTTGTCGCCCGTGACGTCTTCCAGCCAGAGGTGCGGGTCGGGCGGGGTGTCGCTCATGTCGGCGGCGCGGGGGTGAGGCATGGCGAAGAACAGGCTCCCGAGGAGGTAGATCGTGAATCGTTTCATCGGCTTCATGGCTCTAAGGTGACGCGGCGAGTGGTTGCCCGTGCCATGTCGCCGGACGTTCGCTGCGGCCCTCCAGGCCTCCGCTCACTCGGAGGAAACCTCGCTTTCGCCATCCTGGCTGCGCTCGGTTTCCTACGCCGGCTCCATGGCACGGGCAACCCCTCGCTGAACCTTTCGACACAGCCCGCCTGGATGGCGGGCTTCCAAGAGCGAACGGACGTTCGCCAAGAAAAGCGAGGGCAGGATGCCGAGCTTTTCGTGAAGCTAGCCGCAGGGCGCAAGCCCGCGGGATGACGGGCTATCCGGGGCCGCTGCAGTCCACCGGGCTTGCGCCCGGTGCTGGCCGTGTGGAAAGCATTCATGTCCGTACCTGGCCGGTGCCGGTCACGATGAACTTGTAGGTGGTGAGTTCCTTCGTGCCGCAGGGGCCGCGGGCGTGGAGTTTGTCGGTGGAGATGCCGATCTCGGCGCCGAGGCCGAGTTCGCCGCCGTCGTTGAACCGGGTGCTCGCATTCACCATCACCGCCGCCGTATCGACCCGGGCCGTGAACCGGTTGGCCGCCTCGTGATCATTTGTCACGATCGCGTCGGTGTGGCGGGAGCCGTAGCGGTTGATGTGGTCGATCGCGGCGTCGAGCGAGTCAACGACCGCAACCGAGATTTTGGGCCCGAGAAACTCGGTGGCGTAGTCGGCCTCGGTGGCCATGCCCGCGGAGTGAACGATCGCTCGCGTGGCGCCGTCTGCGACGATCTCGACGCCTTGGGCTGTGAGGGCGGTAGCCACGTCGGGAAGGAAGACCGCGGCGACATCACGGTGGACGAGTAGCGACTCAGCCGCGTTGCAGACTCCCATTCGCTGGCATTTGGCGTTGACCGTGATGGCCTTCGCCATGGCGAGGTCGGCGGCCTTGTCGACGTAGACATGGCAATTGCCGGAAAAGTGCTTGAGCACTGGCATGCGGGCCTCCGCGCAGACGCGACGGATCAGGGCCTCGCCGCCGCGGGGAATCACGATGTCGATGAGATCGTCCATCTTCAGGAATTCACCGACCGCCTCACGGTCCGGCGTGTCGACGAGCTGCACGCAGTCGACGGGCAGGCCGCTCTCCTCGATCGCCTGCCGCACGCTCTCCACGATTCTCGCACTGGAATGGGCCGCCTCCTTGCCACCGCGCAGGATGATCGCATTGCCGGAGGCAAGGGCAACGGCGGCGGCATCGGCGGTGACGTTCGGCCGCGATTCGTAAATGAAGAAAACGACACCCAGCGGCACCCGAATCTTGCGGACGTGCAGGCCGTTGGGCTGAGTCGATTCCTCAAGCACTTCACCGACGGGATCGGGGAGCGAGGCCACGGCCTCGACACCGGCGGCAATCGCCTCGACCCGCTTCGCATCGAGGGTGAGCCGGTCGATTGCGGCGGCGGCGAGACCGAAGCCGGGAGCGGCGGCCAGGTCGAGCCGGTTGGCGGCGAGGATGGCATCGGCATCGGCGCGGATGCGGTCGGCGGCAGCCCGCAGGCAGGCCCTTTTCCGCTCGGCAGCGACGCCGGCCAGATCAATCGCGGCCCGCCGGGCCCGAATGGCGATGTCGCGGCAGTGATCAGTGAGGTCGCTCATGATGCAATGGTACCAGACCGGATGAGTGCTGCCCGTACCCGAGCGACGGCGTGAACCCGCACGATCTGGATGCCGGCCGCAGCGAGATCACGGGCCATTTCGGCGGTGGCGGCGTCGATCTCGTCGCGGGTCGCTGGCCGGCCGAGGCGCTGGTCGAGTGCCTTGCCGATGAAGCCTTTGCGGGAGTGGCCGACGAGAATCGGCGCACCCAAGTCGAGGAAGCGGGCCGCGTGGGCCATCAACTCACGGTTATGGGCGTGTGTCTTGCCGAAGCCGATACCGGGGTCGAGGCAGATCCTTTCCAGCGGGATGCCGGCTGCCAGCAGCGCGTCGCGCCGGGCCGCGAGGTAGGCATGAATTTCAGACACTACGTCGTCGTACCGCGGCTCGTCCTGCATCGTCTGCGGTGTGCCGCGCATGTGCATGGCACAGATGCCGGCGCCGCTCGAGTGGGCGACCTTGAGCATGTCGGCATCGCCCTGCAGTCCGGTCACATCATTGATGATCTCGGCACCGAGTTCGATCGCCCGCCTGGCGACGACCGCCTTCGAGGTGTCGATCGACACGGGCACACCCGATGCCGCGGCCAGCCGCCGCACGACTTCGGCCACCCGCCGCAGTTCCTCGTCGGCGGGCACCGGCGTGGCATACGGCCGCGTGCTCTCGCCCCCCACGTCGAGGATGTCAGCCCCATCGGCAACAAGCTTCAACCCATGGGCCACGGCGGTATCGACCGAGTCGTGGCGACCTCCATCGGAAAAACTGTCGGGCGTGACATTGACGATTCCCATCAGCAATGGCCGCTGCAAAACGCCGCCGGCATGCGGCAGTTCAAGCCGAAGGGTGCGGAGCTGCCAGTGCTTCGGGGACGCGGGAAATGCCATGGGACCGATGGTACCGCGTGAAGAAGCCCGGAGGCGAGTCGATCATGCCGCACGACCGGCCCCGGTGGCTTTCAAGCACAACCGCCCCGCTGTACGAATCTCAACTGGCAGATCTGCCAGTTCGGTTGACGACCTCTTTCCTTTCGGGGACCATCATGCGGATGGACATCATCTTTCGGGCTGCCGCGGTCATCTTTGTGGGATTGATGGTCGCCGCGCGCGGCGAAGACGATCCGCGTGTCGTCGCGGTTCTGGCGGCCGATGACACCCGGATCGCGGCCATGACGGCGGCCGATCCCGTAGCCCTCGCGCCGCTGCTCTCGCCCGATCTCCGCTACTCACATTCCAACGGGGCCGTCGACACCAAGGCTTCGCTCCTCGAACTCATCGGTGGCAAGGCCACGCGGTACATTTCCTACCGGCCCGTGGAGCGAGGCGTCCGGTTTGCCAGCCCTGAGATCGCCTTGGAGCATGGCCGTGCGGAGCTCGTGCTGGAAAAGGATGGCAAGCAGACCGAGGCGACGTTTCTTTTTCTCGCGGTCTGGCGATTCGAAGACGGCGCCTGGCGATTCCTCGAGTGGCAATCTGCCCGGCCGCCAGCGCCGCTCGCACCGGCCAGCGACCGGCACGGGCCTGCGGGCCGTTAAGGAGATGGGCGGTCGGCTGATTGGAGAACGGTGATAGCCGTTGGCGAAAGCCGCCTTGGGAAGACCATGGGTCGAACATGGTGCGATCCCTTGACGATTCACTCCCGGCCAAGTAGTGTTGATCACTACTGCTTGCTGGAGGCAACCATGAAAACTATTTCCGCAGCCGACGCGAACCGACATTTTTCGCGAGTGCTCCGCGAAGTATCTCAGGGAGAGCATGTCACTGTCGTCTCGCGTGGCAGGCCCGTTGCGACCATCGCACCGGTTCGCGGCAGCGGACGAGAGCGGCAGTCGGCGAAACGCATGCTGCTCGAACGCTTGCGACGACAACCCGTGGTTGGGGCCCGCTGCTGGACCCGCGACGAACTTTACGAAAACTGACCATGCGAGTCGCCATCGACACCAACGTGCTCGCATACGCCGAGGGGGTTGGGGATGAGGAACAGTGTCGCGTTGCCATCGGCCTCATTGAGCGGTTGCCCGAGCCGGCGGTTCTGCTGCCGGCCCAGGTGCTAGGTGAGTTGATGCTCGTCCTGACGCGAAAAGCAGGGCGGACTCGCGAGGCCGCCCGCGACGCTGTGCTCGGCTGGGCCGATTCGTTTGACGTCATCGACTCGACATGGGCGGCTTTCCAGTCGGCGCTCGATCTTTCGGTGAATCACGAGTTTCGAATGTGGGACGCGCTCGTGATGGCGGTCGCTGCCGAAAATCGTTGTCGCATCGTGCTGAGTGAAGACCTTCAGCATGGTTTCACATGGCGTGGTGCGACCATCGTCAATCCGTTCCTGCCGGATGAGTCGCCCCTGCTTGCGGCCATTCTCTCTCAGGATGCCTGACGACCGTGGGCTACCACGGCTCTTCCATGAGGCCGACGATCTGGCGGGCCATCCGCTGGATGCCCTCCTGCTGCGTGCTTACCACGGAGCGGCCGAATTCGGGGACGAGCATGGCCGGCTGGCCGACATCGACGCTCGCTGCCGGCACGGGCACGGCCCCGGTCGCCAGCACGGCGCCACCGCGATCGGCCCACGTGACGAGCGCCTGGATGTTCATCTCCACCTGACGGGATTGGTCGGTGGGGCTCTCCACCACCATCCGCTTCGTGTCGGCCACGATGCGACAGGTGAGCACGCTGTCGGCTCCCTCCGCCGAGCCAACCACCTTGAAGGGCGTACGTCTCTCGATCTCCTTGCAGACGGCTTCGGTGAGCCGCTCGCCGAGATCGATGCCCGGGGTCGTACGGAAACTGTCCGACTGAAACACCGGCACGTAGATCGTCCGCACGTTGGGGGCGTAGAGCGTGTTGTTGCCGAAGCGATAGCCGGCGCAGCCGCTCACTGCGAAAGCGATCGTCGCGATCACGAGGCTGCAGCGGGCTGGGAAATTCATTGCCATCGTGACATCTCGGCATGGCCCGCCGTCGGCCACCGGCCTAGCGAATCTGGGGGCCTGCCCCAGAGGTGTCCTGCCGCGCGATCATCTCGTCGGCCTCTGCCATGGCGTCGAGTTCCGCCTCCTTGAGCGAGTCGGGGTTGAAGAACTGCGTCAGCATCGGCAGCGGGTTGTCGGAGACGTCCTCGAGGCCCTGCAGCTCACCGAGCCGTGAGCGGGCCCGTTCGGCGAGCATCGTCTTGGGGTAGTCGCGGGCGATCATCGCGTAGTAGATGCGGGCTGACGAATAGTGCTTCCCCTTGGCGTAGAACTCGGCCCGGGTCCAGTGCCGCGTCGCCTGCTGGGCGGCGATCTCGGCGCGGGCCTTGATCACCCGTTCCTCATCCTCGGCGGAGAGCTGATCGGGAAACTGCACGAGCACCTGGTCGGCGAGCAGCTCGGCCTCGTCGAGCACGCCCCCTTCATATCCCGGTCCCTGATAGGCCTGGAGCTTGGACTGCAGGCCAAAGAGGTGGGCCGGGAGTAGGAAGTCACTGTCAGGGTACTCGCTGCGGAGCAGTCCGTAGAAGTAGTCGGCATCGAGCCACTGGCGGTCGACGAAATGAGCGTTGGCCGTGGCCATGATGCTGTCGTCGGCCAGTTCACCGCGGGGGTCGTTCAGCCGCACGTGTTCGAAGGCCTTGAGGGCACGGCCCGGGGTGTCAAACAGCGGCCGGCTGCGGTCGACGAGGTTCGGCACCAGCACCGGCAGGTGAAGCTGCTCGTCGATGGCGAGCCAGTATTGGCCGATGAGGAACTGTCGCTGGGCGACGCGGTCCAGGTAGCGAGTATTGGCATACTTCTTCACCAGCTCGGTGTATGTATCTTCGGCCTTCGGATATTGGTCGGTGAAGAACTGGCATTCGCCGAGCTGCCACATGGCATCTTCTTCGATCACCGAGTCGGGCCAGCGATCGATCGCCTTCTTGTAGGAGGAAATAGCCTGCTTGTATTTCCCCTGCCGGAACAGTTCGTCGCCTTGCTCGAGCGCCTTGCGAGCTACCGGCTCGTTGGGGCCGCGGCCGACCATCTTCTTCCACCGCTTCTTGATGTTTTCCCCCTTGAGGTAGTCGAAGCCGGTGTCGGCGGAGGCGGAGACATATTCTGAGGAAAGCACATCCGAGTCGGCATCCTCGCCCAGTTCCTCGGCCAGTTGCCCCTCCTTCGTCTTGGCCGCGGCATCTTCGCCGGTCCAGGGCCACGTGGGCATCTTCAGCGTAGCGCAGCCACCGGAGAGGGCGGCGGCGACCACGAGCAGGGCCGCAAGCCAGCGGGCCGTCCGGAGGCGTCGACCGAGAAGATTGGCGAAGTAGGTGTTCATGATCGCGCGCAGTTCGCCTCCGGCGGCCGTCGGCAGTCGAAGCTGCTGCCACGCATCCCGCGAGCGGGCCAACAGCCGCAGGCCGGCCATCGCATCGCGGGAGATCGAGATGACCGACCGTTTCCCGCGCCGGCAGGCGGGGCAGAGAACACCGCCATCGAGCATCCCGAAGAACGTCCTGCTGGCTTCGCCGACGGCCGCCTCACATTCGGCGCAGCGGAAGAGCGCCGGCGCATGGCCGACGATCCGGAGGAGTTCCAGCTCGAAGCGGAGCACTGCAACGCGAACCACGTCGTCATCAGGCCCACTGACCGACGGCACGGCGTCGTCTGACGCGGTGGCCGGTCGCGGGCTGGACAACGTGCGGAGTGTGGCATGGGCGGCATCGAAAAGATCGGGTTGGGCATCGCCATCGGCAGTGAGAGCATCGAGCAGTTCCGCGACATACAGGGCTGCATGGAAGGCCTTCAAACTGCCAACACGAAACCGGTGCTCGAGCGAGGCTTCCGTCAGCACGTCGAGACCGCCCGAAAATTTCCGAAGGACGAGTACCTGACAGATCGAAAGCAGGTCAAGGGCGGCGTCGAAACCGCTCTTTGGTCGCCACGCCCCCTTTGCCAGCCCCCGCACCTTGCCAAGCTCGCGGGTGTAGAGCGTGGCCACGCAGCTCGTTTCCCCGAAGGGGATGGCCCGGATGACGATGGTGCGTGCCTTCTCAGCCGCCATTGGTCTGCACTTCTGGGAGCCGCTCCACCCGCACCAAGTCGATCCGCCGCCGCGTGGCGGCCAGCACCTCGAGCGCCACCCCATTGACGGTGAGCGTGTCACCCACGTGTGGGATGCGTCCGAACTCGTGAAACACGAAGCCCCCGAGCGTCTCGTAGTCGGCATCGGCGGGGAGGTGTGTGCCGAACCGCTTGTTGAGAGTGTCGAGCCGGACGTGGCCGAGGACCTCGCAGACGGAGTCGGACACGATCCGCATGCCGTCAGAAAAGGCCTCATCGTGTTCGTCGGCGATCTCGCCCACGATTTCCTCGAGCGCGTCCTCGATCGTCACCAGTCCCGAGACGCCACCAAACTCGTCGGTCACCATCGCCAGATGGGTGCGGCCCCGTTGGAGCTCACGCAGCAGCTTCTGCACGCTCATCGATTCCGGCACGAAGTAGGGGGGCCGCAGCAGAGACCGCAGGTCGTGCGACGGCCGCGGGGCCTGCCCGTCGGTGGGAGCCTCCACGAGCTTGGCCAGCAGCTCGCGAGTGTGGAGGATGCCCACCACGTCTTCGGGAGAGCGGCCCCAGACAGGCAGCCGTGTGTGGCCGCTTTCCGACACCATGCGGATGGCCTCGTCCCAGGGGGTGGCCAGCGGTATGGAGATCATTTCCATGCGGGGCGTCATGATCTGTCCCACGCGGACTTCATGAAGATCCATCACCCCTTCGATCATCGCCCGAGTCGCGCCGGGTAGCCATCCTTCGCGGTGCGCCTCATCGACGACGGCAAGCAGTTCATCCTGACGCCCTTCGTCCGCTTTCGTGGCTGAGCCACGGCCGACGAACCGGGCCAGCCCGGACGATATGCCCGCCAGCAGGCATACGACAGGCGCGAGGATGTTCACGATCGGACGCCAAAGGCTCCATGTGGCCACCACGAACCAGGCCCCGACAAATTTCGTGAACAGCATCGGCACCACCACGAGCATTGCCCACGACAGCAGGATCCAGCCGGCCACGCCCGATACCTTGAGCGCTGGCGACTCGGCCGTGGCCGCCACCAGCCACCGCGATGCCAGCAGCGTGGCAACGACCGCCGCCATCACCACCACCGAAGCGGTGATGAAGGCGATCGTCTCGCTGCCATTGACGATCTCGACGCAGCGTTCAGGTCGGCCCCGGCGGCTGCAGATCTCCTGGATCTCGTGTCGCTGCGCGCCGCGAAACGCACGGGCCTGCATGGCCGCGAGGGCGGCTACACACAAGAGGCCGATGGCCGATTCGATCCCGAGCGGTCCGGAGAGATTCATGCGTGCGGGGCTTACGAGCGGCGACGGGGCGGCCGCCGTGGCGGGGGCGGCAGGCCGGCAGCCTTCATGACGGACCGCTCACGAAGCCGCATCCTGCGGCGGTCTTCCGCGGCGCGGTCATCGTGGCCGGTGAGGTGGAGAATGCCGTGGACGAGGTAGTAGGCAAGTTCGAGCTGCGGCGTCCAGCCCTGTCGGCCTTGAGCCAGCCGCCGTGCTTCCCGGGCGGCCGTTTCCGCGCTCACGACAATGTCGCCGCGTAGGGACGGATCGCCAGGCATGCCGAGGTCGAACGTGATCACGTCGGTGGGCGTCGGATCATCGAGCCACTTCTCGTGGATGGTCGCAATCCGGCGGTCGTTGACCACGATGATCGACAGCTCGGCAGCCGTCACGGCCTCCGCCGCGAGGGCGGCGCGAGCCACTGCCTCGAGCCTGCGGGTATTCACCAGCACCGTGCGTTGCCGGTTGGAAACGTCGATCGAGATGTCCACCGCGACTGGGATGCCGCCGTGCCGCATGCCAGCCACGACTAGGCCGTCCTCTGATCGGGGTATTTGACGCGGCCGTGATAGACGGCCGTCAGGCTCTTCACAAGGCTCTGCTCGATGAGCTCGAGGTCCTCGAGGGTCAGCCCGCAGTCATCGAATTGGCCGTCCAGCAGTCGCTTCATGGCGAGGTCGTGAACGAGGCCTGCGATGCGGGCCGGCGTCGGCTCGGTGAGCGTCCGGCTGGCGCTCTCGGTGGCGTCGGCGAGCATCAGCACCGCCGATTCGCGGGTGGTCGGCTTGGGCCCCGGATAGCGGTAGGTCTGCTCGTCGACCTCGGGATCGTCTGGGCTGGCCTGCTGCCGCTCCGTTGCTCTGCGATAGAAGTACTCGACGAGTGTGGTGCCATGGTGCTGGGCGATCAAGTCGATGATCGGCCGAGGCAGATTGTACTGACGGGCCAGTTCCACACCCTCCTTGACGTGCGCGATGATGATGAGAGTGCTCATCGCGGGCATCAGTGACTCGTGGCGGTTTTCGGCACCCTGATTCTCAACGAAGTAGGCGGGCTTGAGCATCTTGCCGATGTCGTGGAAGTAGGCCGCGACTCGGACGAGCAGGCCGCGAGCGCCGATTGCGTCGGCCGCCGCCTCGCCGATGCTGGCGACGTTGATCGAGTGGTTGTAGGTGCCGGGGGCCCGGCGGACGAGTTCCTGCAGAAGCGGATGGGCCACGTCGCCCACCTCGAGAAGGCTGAGGTCGGTGAGGACACCAAAGGCCCGTTCGATGAAGGGCAGGAGACCCGTCATCAGAAAGCCGGCAAGCAGCGTCCACACACCGGTGCGGGATGCTTCGTAAAGCAGTTGTGTGCTGAAGGGCCGTTCCTCGATGAGATTGGCACCGAGTTGCGTGGCGAAGGCCACAGCGCCGGCCCAGAGCCCCACGTAGATCAGTTTGCTCCGGCTGCGGATGCTCCCCATCCAGAAGATTGCGGCCGCGGAGGCAGCCGTGAGCGTGACATAGTCGGAAAGGCCGCGGCCCAGGCCCACGACCGCCACGAGGGCCACCTCGGCCGCCAGCAGAAGGGCAAGATCCTCGTCGTACGCGATGGCGATCATCATCGCAAACACCAAGAGCGGCACGATCTCGGCCCGCCAGGCTTCTCCAGCTGCGAACATGCACAGCATGATCGTGATGACTGAGAGCGTGACCAGCGTGGCGACGTCGCCGAGATCATCGAGCAGGTCGCGGTGATGGAGATGGATGTAGAAACCGGCCAGCGTGAACATCGCGGCGAACAAGCCGAAGAGGGAAGCGGCCCGGCTGGCCCGGCTGCGGGCGTCCTGCTGATTCACGTACTCGTCGTGCTCCCGCTCGAGCAGGGAGAGCGTCTCGGCATTGATTGGCGCACAGGCGTCGGCGAGCACATCGCCGGCCGCGTACCGTACGAACTGCTGTGGAGTCTTCTTGACGGCCTCCTGCTTGGCTTTGGCGGTGGCATCACGATCGATCTCCAGCGACCCTGACAAACGGGGCTCGATCCAGGCGGCGAGCCGGTCGGCGAAGAGCCCCTTGCCGAGCTCCTCCTCGATGCGGCCCTTGAGGTGCACCTTGGCTTCACCGAGGAGCACCGTGGCGACCGGTACCCGAATTGTCTCAACGGCCTCACCGAGTGGGTGAATGTCGATCTCGGTCTGGCTGCCTTCGTCGATGCCGTGCTGGATCTTCTCGAGCACGCCGAACTTCTCGGCTTCTGCAAACGCTCTGTCCACAGCCTTCTCGAAGGCGAGCTGCTTGTCTTTTGAGCCGAGCTGGCCGCGAAAGAGCTGAAACTCTTTCTCCGCGTCGCTGATCAGTTTTCGTTGAGCGAGCTCCTCGGGCGTCAGATCGGGAGCTTTTTCAGTGCCCTTCTTGGGGCTGGCCGGCGGACGATCGAGGTCGGCAGCCTCGGCAGGAGCGGATTTTGTTTCAGGCGTGGAACCTTCCGGCGGCTCTGGGGCGACGGGCAGTTGGCGAGCCGCTGGGTTGTTGGTGTCGGCCGGCGGCGGCACCGGGATCAACCTGAGCGCGTCGGCCGCGCCTGGGGCAAACTCGAGCCAGGCCTCACGTGACGCGGCGGCAAGGGTTTCCGATGCGGCGATCTCCAGCACACGATTTTTGAGGCCGTCGCGAAGGCGAACAATCGGGGCCTTGTCCTGGGAATAGACCACCCGCACTTGGGCGGCGGCCCGCTCCTGCGCGGTGCGGGTCCGCTCGGGATCAGGCTTCTCGAATGGCACACGGGCCACGACGCCCCGCGGGGGCACGCTCCCCACGCGAAACGGCAGCGGCTCGGTCCAGCCGTGCAGCAGGATCATGAGCACGGCCGAGGCCACCAGGCACATGGCGAGCCTCACGAGCACGTCGGCCCGCGAAGCTCGCTCCACGAGCCGGCCCCAGAATCCCTGGGGGCCTTCGACGGAGCTGCCGCGCTTGACGCGGCGACGGACGGTGGAAGGACCGCTGCTCATGATGGCAACCGACGAATGTCAGTTGTTGTAGGCCTCGACGATGCGTTGCACGAGCGGATGACGCACGATGTCGGACCCGCCGAGCGTCACGGTGGCGCAGCCGGGCACCCGCTCCAGTCGCTTGAGGGCGTCGATGAGCCCGCTGCGACGATTGGGAGGCAGGTCGATCTGCGTCGTATCCCCGGAGATCACCATCTTTGAATGCATGCCAAGACGCGTGAGGAACATTTTCATCTGCTCGACGGTGGTGTTTTGCGCCTCGTCGAGAATGATGAAGGAGTTGTTGAGCGTGCGGCCCCGCATGTAGGCCAGAGGGATCATCTCGATCACGTCCTGCTCGGTGAGGCGTTTGAGCAGATCAAAATCCATCATCTCCCGCAGCGCGTCGAGCAGCGGCCGCAGATAGGGATTGATCTTGGCCTGAAGGTCTCCAGGGAGGAAACCGAGGCTCTCGCCCGCCTCGACTGCCGGCCGCACGAGCACGAGCTTGTGAACATGCTCCGACCGCAGGGCGGCCACGGCCATCGCCACGGCGAGATATGTCTTTCCGCTGCCGGCGGGGCCTGAGCAGATGACGATGTCGTGGTCGCGAATCGCGTCGACGTAGGCGGCCTGTCCTCGAGTGCGAGGCACGACCGCCCGGCCGGCACGCTGGACTTCGATCGGCGTGCGATTGAGGGCCGGTTCCTGACCGGCGGCCACGGCCAGCAATTGCGTCACGTCGTCGGCCTCGACGGAGCCGCGCTCGCGGGCGATCTTGTCGAGTTGCTCGAAGATTTCGGCCGCCTGAGCCACGGCCGACTCGTCCCCCTCGATGTGAATCGATTCGTCTCGGGCCGACACGCCCACCCCGAGCGCGGCCCGGATACGGCGAAGGTGCTGATCCCGCGGACCGAAGACGGTCACGAGTCGTTTCGAATCGACTTCCGCGATGGTGGTGCGGGGCATCGGAGCCAGCGGTGACCGCTGGGGCCGTTGGTCTCTCGGGTTCAGTGAATACAGCACCTCGAAGTATACCCCACGACTCGCCGACTCCCCAAAACGGGCGTCTGCCTCGGGGAACGCGCCGCGTTTTTTCAGCGAAAAGGCCCCGGGCTCGCGCCCGGGGCTGAGTGGTGAACCACCCGGGGTTGGGTGGAGTGCATAACTGCACCACCCCTGCACTGCCCGCGGGGAGGACGGGCTTACGAGAGCGACCGGACGGTCGCCCAGAAACCCGAGGCCAGGATGACGAGGGTTTCGTAAAGCCAGCCGCCAGGCGCAAGCCGGCGGGATGCCGCGACAATCAGCGGCGCAACTATCACAACCCGGCCAGACCGGTAGCCCAGAGGGCCCACGCCACCGGGGCGGCGAAGAGCAGCGAGTCGACGAGGTCGAGCACACCGCCAAGCCCGCCGAGCGAATGGCCCGAGTCCTTCGCGTTGGCCTCCCGCTTGATGAGCGATTCGGCGAGGTCGCCGAGCATCCCTGCACCGCCCACCAGCAGACCAAAAACGAGCCACCCACCCCAAGGCTGCGACGGCACTGCAAGCCCCAGCCCCACACCAACGAGGCCGTGAAGCACAAGCCATGCGGCGGCTGCCGAGCCAGCCAGCGACGCCGCGGCCCCCTCCCAGGTCTTCCCGGGGCTGAGCACCGGCGCCATCTTCGTCGCGCCAACCAGCGACCCAGCCAGATACGCCGCGATGTCGCCCGCCTTCACAACAGCCACCATGCTCACCAGCGGCAGGATTCCAAGGTGGGCGGGCCCCCGCTGCTCCACACCGAGGCTTGTGACGCCCAGCAGCCGCAGGCTCACCATGAACGCCATCGGCACACCAAGGTAGGTGAGGATGAAGAAACCCGCGGCCAGCCGCTCGAGCGACCGCCCCTGCGGCCGGTAGCCGATCACCTCCAGCACGAACAGACAGCCAGCCGCCAGAGTGAAGGCCACCACGGCCCAGCTCAGCGCCGCCACCGGCGCGGCTTCTCCAGTCTTCATTACAAACCACTGTGTGCCGAAGGCCACGGCCAGAAACGTGGCCACCACGCCTCCGCGGAGCGTCCAGGCCGGCATGAGCAGATCGTGCCGGCTGAACAGGTGCACCAGCTCGTTGACGCCCCCCACGGCGAAGAGCACGAGGATCGGCAGGAGCCACCAGGCCGGCGCGACGCCCATGAACCCGGTGGCGTCGGCCCAGGCCAG
>CAMCYH010000029.1 GCA_945883745.1 Candidatus Kuenenia stuttgartensis | reverse complement strand
CCCTCACGCCGCCTCGATGCCGGGGCTTTCGCCGAAGTAGTACTTCTTGGCGTCGGGGTTGTTAAGGACTTCCTGCGCCGTGCCGTGGCAGAGCACCTTGCCCGCACGGACCACATAGCTGCGGTCGGTGATCGCCAGCGTCTCCCGTTCGCGGTGGTCGGTGATCAGGATCGAGATGCCTCCGTCCCGTAGCCCCTTGATGATCTTCTGGATCGAGTGGATCGTGACGGGATCGATCCCCGTGAACGGCTCGTCCAGGAGGATGATCCGCGGCTCGGTCACGAGGCACCGGGCGATCTCGAGCCGTCGCTTCTCGCCTCCCGAGATGTAGTGGGCCTTCGACTTGCGAATCTTCACGATGTCGAACTGCTCGAGCAGTTCCTCACACCGCCGCCGCCGCTCCTTCGGGGCCATCCCGATCAGCTCCATGATCGCCAGCAGGTTCTGCTCGACCGTGAGCTTGCGAAACACGCTCTGCTCCTGGGCGAGGTAGCCCATGCCGCCGTCCCGCGACCGCTTGAACATCGGCCAGTCGGTGATCTCCTCGTCATCGAGGAGCACGCGGCCATCGTCGGGGATCACGAGCCCGCAGGTCATCCGGAAGCTCGTCGTTTTGCCGGCACCGTTGGGGCCGAGCAGGCCGACGATTTCCCCCTGGTCGACATGAAACTCCACACCGTCGACCACGCGGCGACGACCGTAGACCTTCACGAGCCCTTCGGCGGACAGCAGGGGCATGGCTCCTCCATGAGCGAGCGCGAGCAGGCCGATACGCCGCCGGCTCCGCTACCGGACAAACCGCATCCTCGCGAAGTTTGGCCAGGAGGGCAATCGCAGCTCGAAGCGGCCTATTTTCACGGGAACGGCCCAGGATGCCGGCACTGCATGCGGCCAAAACACGAGCATCGCCTCGCCGATCAGAAGGTGGCGGTCGACATGGTGGCCGTCGTTCCACAGCCGGCTGTCCTTGCTGGCGGCCGAATTGTCACCGAGCACGAAATACTGACCATCCTCCAGCGGAAAGTCGAGTCTCTCCTTCTCGAAAAACTCTCCCGCCCGTGCGCCGAGAACCGTTGTCAGATAATACACGTCCCGCAGCACCCGCATCTCGCGGACGACCACATCTGCTCCCGTGGCCGTGATGCCGACCGGAGCGAGGTCGCTGACGGTCTCGTCGCCGGGCGCTACCTTCGTTGCACGCGGCTCGGCTCGTGCGGCCTCCCGGACCGGCTGTTCCCAGCCTGTCGGCCGGTCGAATGCCATGCGGCGGCCGTCGACGAAGAGCGCTAGTTCGTCATCGACATTGGCAAAGAGAATTGTCCAGTCCCCTTCGCCTCGCACGGGCGTCTGGCCGCGGGGTTCGTCGGCGGCGTCGCGGCCGGCGATCGACAGCCGCGCCGCACCGGTGGAGAGGTCGATCACACAGCGATGCGTCTCCCCGGCCTCCACCAGATCAAAGACGATCTGACCGGAAGCCGAGCGGCTTTCGAGTACGGTTTCGAGGGCGATGTCGCCGACCCAGTGTGGCCTGCTCCCGAGCGCATTGTAAGGCTGAAAGTCTGTGATCAGCGTCGGCCCTGCCTCACCGGCCAGCGTCCCTCCTGCCCGCACCGTCTCCCACTGTTCGTCGCTGGGCACCATGTGCCGATACCGGATGGTGGCCGATTGGCCCGCCCCACACTCGACCGCAAACGAGCGACCGTCATCGCTCGACGCCCAGCCGTTGCCATCCTTCGCCGACCAATCGGTCCACGCCACCGGCCAGCCGGCCGCCAGCAGATCCCGCGAGACATGACCGGCATCATGAACGCACTGCAGCATCGCCAGCAGCTTGCGATCGGGTTTTCGGGCGATGCGCGGCGGCTGCCCATCGCGGCTCGTCCAGATATCACCAGCAGCGAGCGACACGGTCTCGCCAGGCAGGCCGACGAGCCGCTTGATGTAGTTGATCTTGGCATCCTCCGGATACCGGAAGACGACGACGTCCCAGCGGTCGGGCTCGGCGAAGTCGTAGGCGAATTTGTTGACGAGGATGCGGTCGCCGTTGAACGACGGGTACCGCGGGTCGTATTCCAGACCACCGTTCCGCTGCTGCAGAAGTTCAACCGGGAGACCGCAGTTGGGGCAGGTGCCGGCGGAGACGAGCTTGCTGTCGAGCCGTGCCCGCCGCTGGGCCATAGGGCCATCTTCCCGCTCCAGATTGGCCAGCTGCCGGCGGGCCTCCTCCCGCTCCCGCGGTGTGCTCAGACCGCTGTCGGCGGCTGCCCGTAGCCGTGCCACCTCCCGCTCCAGCCGGGCCAGCTCCATGCGGAGACCTTGCGACTGGTCGTCCTCCTCGGCACTGCAGCCGACCCGATAGGCAAGTCCGCAGGAGTCGCAGACCAGATCCTTGTGGCGGCCCATCAATGTGGGAGCCATCGACCCGGTCGGAATGACGAAGGCCTCCGCCTCAAACGCCCGAAACAACAGGGCCAGCGTGAAGGCCACCACGATCGATTCGATGGTCTCACGGCCAAAGGCCAGCGGGCTGCGGACCGTGTCGCCCGGCTTCGGCGCGTTGGGGCTTTCCTTCGCTACCGGTTCCATGGAGTCGCCATTTGCGGGTGCCGAGTTTTCGGGAAGTTCATCTTTTTTCGTCATGACTCGACCGCTTCGGAAGAAAAGTGTACGGCGCCGTTCATCCGCCGCTCAACGGGCCAGACAGGCTTCCACGGCAGCCGTGACGTCCTCGTAACTGAACGGCCGACCCAGCTCCTTGGAGGCCATGTCGTCGTCAAACTTCCGAGCCAACGACCCGTCCGGCTTCCAGATGAAGACCGCCGGCACGCTGACGAGGTCCATCTTCTTAGAGAGCGCGTCGGCATCCTCACGGGCCACGAGGTTCACGATTGCGCCGGCACCGACATCCCGCAGGAATCCCTCCACCCGCGGCACCACCTCGTCCGGCGACCCGATCCCCTCGTAGTCGAACGAGAGCGACAGACAGGCGACGCGGTCGCCAAACTTTTCCTGCAGCTTCACAAGACCGGGAAATTCTTTCACGCACGGCGGGCATGACGTGCTCCAGCAGTCGAGCACCACAACCTTGCCCGCATGCCTGGCCCGCTCGGCCTCGACCTCGTCATGATCGACCAGGCGGATCGCCACAGCCGCTGCCGCGGCTGACGGCGCCGCGACGGCGGGGGCCGATGCGTCGCGGGCTTTTGCCGCCGGCTGGCCTCCGCAGCCACAGCAGGCCACGAGCAATGCCATAATGCAAACCCCTCCCATGCCGCGCTTCACACACATTCGCCACAAACCTCCGGAGTCGCTCGCCGCGCCGCGGGAGCTCGTCGTGGCCTGCGCACCGATGCGAAGCCACATCAACCTGTCGCACATCGTACGCACCTGCGGCTGTTTCGGCATCCGCCGCGTCATCGCCTGCGGTGCCGCCCGGCTCCACGACCGCATCGCCCGCGACGGTGCCGACGCGGTCGCCCTCGAAGTCCACCGCAGCCTACCGCCGGTGCTCGACCGGCTGAAGGCCGAGGGCTACCAGCTCGTGGGGCTCGAACAGACGACCGGTTCGGAGAGCCTGTTTTCCTTTTCCTTCGAGCCGCGGACCGTACTCGTGGTCGGCAACGAACGAACGGGGCTCGAGTCCGATGTGCTCGATCGACTCGACCGCGTGGCGGAGATCCCGATGGCCGGCATGCCGCACAGTCTCAATGCAGCCACGTCGACCTCGATCGCCGTCTATGAATACTGTCGTCAGCATCCGCACCGCGGGGAGCCGCCAGGATGACACTCGTCATCGGCACCGATGAGGCCGGCTACGGGCCAAACCTCGGCCCGCTCGTGGTGGCAGCCTCGGTCTGGCGGCTGAAGGCCGGGCCAGACGACGTCGAGGCGGCACTGGCAGCCGCGCTCACTCGCGCTGCCGCAGCGGCCGAGCCGACCGCGCCGCGGGCGACATCCCGCGCGGCTCCCGTGTGGTCTGATTCAAAGCAGGTCTATCGCGGCGGGCGGAAGTCTGCCGGCAAGGGCAACGCCGCACTCGAAGTGGGAGTGCTTACGGCATTGGCAATCGCGACTGGCGGCGTGCCGCGAGCGTGGGACACATTCGCGGCAGCCACCGGCATCGGCGCCTCTGCCACCCCGCCGTCGGAATGGTCGGTCCTGGTCTCGACACCACTTCCGCGGACCGTCGATGCCCACGCCTGCATGGTCCGTGGCGAACGAATCACGCGAGCACTGGCCGACGCGGGAGCGTCTCTCGAGCAGATCACCTGCCGGGTGGTGCACCCCAAGGAGTTCAATGGTCTCCTGGCCGCCGGGCTCAACAAGTCCGACATCCTTTCGCAGGTCACGCTCTCGTTGGCCGCCGCTGCTTGCCGCCGGACGGGGGCCGACGAGCCCACGGTAATCTGGTGTGATCGGCATGGCGGTCGCAAGCACTACGCGGCCGTCATCGCGCGGCATTTCGACTGCCCGCTCGTGCGACCGATCGAGGAGACGCCCGCGCGGTCGGCGTACGACCTGCCGGCCTCACGCTGTCGCATCGAGTTTTGCGTGGGGGGCGAAGACCGGGGACCTGTCGCCCTGGCCAGCATGACAGCCAAGTATGTCCGCGAGCTGGCGATGGAAGCCTTCAACACCTTCTGGGGCGATCGCTCTCCCGGTCTCGCGCCCACGGCAGGCTACCCGCTCGATGCCACCCGCTGGCGCCGCGACGCAGCCGCTGCCATTCGGGCCGCCGGCATCACCGACGACGATCTCTGGCGCCGGGCGTGAAGCCTTGCCCCACGCGGGTCGAGCCATCACAATCCCGTCATGGCCACGGTGCCCACCCACGTCTATGTCGTCCGCCACGCCTGGGCTGAGGATGCCGGTCCGGATGGGGATGACTTTTCGCGGCCACTCACGAAGAAGGGGCGGAAGCGATTCGAGAAGTTCATGGTCCGCCTTCGAGATGGGGGAATGGAGATCGATCGCATCGCGACGAGCCCCTTGATCCGCACCCGTGAGACTGCCGAGATCATCGCCCGTGTGTTCGGGGTTGAGTCAGAAGTGGACCTGGTCGAAGCCCTTGCCCCTGGGGCCGACTGGCAGGCAGTCCTGGAATGGACGATCCACCAAAGCGCGGCTCGTGTAGCCTGGATCGGGCATGCCCCCTGCGTGGGGCGACTGGTCGCCCTGACGATCGGCGATGGCTCCGCGGCGATCCGGATGCAAAAAGGGGCTGTGGCTTCGCTGCGGCTCGATGATGGACCAGGTCACCCGGGCGAACTGGAGTGGCTGGTGACGGCCGGCGTGGTCGATGGGCAGTAAACCGACTAGACTTGAGCCGTCCATGGCCTACGATCGACCCTGGATTTTTGACCCACAGTATTTGATGCCTCCCGCGATGAACAGGTGAACCATGCACTGCGATAGGTCAAGCGATCTTAGAATTTTCCTCGTTCGGTGGTGTGCCACGACGTCTGCCTTGCTGATGATGGTCACGATCGTGGCGACTGGATGCGCACCGTCTGGTGACGCCACGCCGCGGGGCGAGGTCGTGGAGGTGGAGGTGATCGAGACGGCGCCTCCGGCCGCTGATCCCACTCGGAATCCGCCCGTCGCAGAGGAGTCGGCCGCGGTCGCCAAGAAGGCCGACGCCGCCAAGGCTGAGGCCGATGCCGCGATCGAGAAAGCGGGCCAGTCGATCACGAAGCCTGAGATGAAAGAAACGGCCACGGCTGAAGCACCGGTCGCGACCGAGGAAAAGAACGGGACCAAGCCTGAGGTGCAGGCCGAGGCGAAGAAGGAGAAGGCGGCCGCTGCGCCGCGCGAGCCAGTGAAACTCGGCGACGCGTCGCTCACTGCCGGTGTGCCGGGCAATGGACCGATCACGTTGGAGCAGGTTGATGCCTGGCTGGCCGATCCGAAAAATTTCGTCGAGCTCGAGCCGATTCTGCCGCTGGGCCTCTCCCAGGGGGCCGCACAGATCACCGGCCTCGAGGAAAACCCTCTGACCCGCGCGAAGATCGAACTTGGCCGGCAGCTCTACTTCGATCCACGACTCTCTCTCGATTCGACCGTGAGCTGTGCCTCCTGCCATGACCCATCGATGGGCTACTCGGCCCATACGAAGACCGGAGTCGGCATCAAGGGGCAAGAAGGGGGCCGCAACTCACCGGTGGCCTACAATCGAATTTTGTCTGGACCGCAATTCTGGGACGGTCGCGTCGACTCGCTCGAGGCTCAGGCAGTCGGCCCGATCGCCAACCCGACTGAGATGGGCTTCACCCACGAGGGCGCTGTGAAGCGGCTCGCCGAAAACGCTGTTTATAAGAAGCAGTTCGAGGCGATCTTTGGTGAACTCACGATTGACCGCGTCGGCCAGGCGATCGCCGCCTTCGAGAGGGTGCTGGTGACGGCCCCCTCTCCCTACGACTTCAATGAACAGATGCGGACGTTCGAGGCTCTCGACGAGGAGGATATCGCGGACGACCAGGATCTCGCCGCCAAATTCGCGGAGGCGAAAAGCTTTCTCGAAAAGAATCCGATGTCGGAATCGGCCAAGCGGGGCCGCGACATCTTCTTCACGGAGAAGGGCAACTGCACCGCCTGCCATGTCGGAGCCAACCTCGCCGATGAGAAGTACCACAATCTCGGCGTCGGCATGGAGAAGGAGAATCCCGATCTGGGTCGGTTCGTGGTGACGAAGGACCCCAAGGACACTGGTGCCTTCAAGACGCCGACGATCCGCAATGTCGCCCTCACGGCCCCCTACATGCACGACGGCTCGCAGGCCACGCTCGAAGATGTCGTCGAGTGGTACGACAAGGGCGGCCATCCCAACCCTCATCTGAGTGACAAGATCCGGCCTCTCAACCTCACGGCCCAGGACAAGGCCGATCTGGTCGAGTTCATGAAGTCCTGCACCGGCCCGACGCCGACCGTCGAAACCAGCCGCCTGCCGGAGTGAGGCGGCTCCTGCATGGCACCTCGACTAGGGCTTCTGCCTGTCGCCGAAGCGACGCTGCCGCTCTACGCGGGCGTCGACCTCGGCGGCACCAACATCAAGGTGGCACTGGTCGATGACCGGGGCCAGCTCGTCGGCTTCCACACCGAGCCGACCCATGCCTCCCGCGGGCCCGAGGACGCTGCCGCCCGCATGGGTAGGGCTGTCCTTGCGCTGGCCCGCGAGACGGGCATTGCCACGACCGACATCGCCCGTGTCGGGCTCGGCTCCCCCGGGCCGCTCGACATTCCGCAGGGTCGAATCGTGCGGGCTGGCAACCTGCCGGGCTGGGACGACTTTCCGCTCCGCGACCGGGTGAGCGATCACTGCGGCCTGCCGGTGACGTTCGCCAACGACGCCAATGCGGCTGCCTACGGCGAATTCTGGGTTGGCTCGGGCCGCGACTATGAAAGCCTGATCCTCCTCACGCTCGGCACAGGCGTGGGAGGCGGCATCATCGTCGGCGACGTGAACATCGAGGGGGCCCACAGCCACGGCTCGGAGTGTGGCCACCTCATCGTCGACACGTCGGACACGGCCCGTCTGTGCCCCTGCGGCCACTCCGGCCACCTCGAGGCGTATTGCAGCGCGACGTCACTGGTGAAGATGGCGGACGCGGCGATCGCTGCAGCAGCGGGCGGCAGCCTGGCCGATGCCGTCCGTGGCGGCGAAAAACTCACCCCCATCCTGGTCGCCCGCGAGGCGGAAGCGGGTGACCGGCTGGCCCACGATCTGATCATGGAAGTAGCCTGCTGGCTGGGAATCGGCATCGCGTCACTGATGCATGTCGTTGACCCGGAGGCGGTGATCATCGGTGGGGCAATGACGTTTGGACGCGATGCAAATCCCGTCGGCCGGGCCTTTCTCGAGCGAATTCGTGAGGAAGTGCACCGCCGCACGTTCCCGACCCTCGCCGCCAACACCACGCTCCGCTATGCCACCCTCGGTGGCGATGCCGGGTCGATCGGTGCCGCCGGCCTCGCCCGCCTCGCCGGACGGTAGACTGCTTATATGCCCATCGACTGCCGCCACATCCGCAATTTCTCGATCATCGCCCACATTGACCACGGGAAGAGCACGCTGGCTGATCGCCTGCTCGAGCACACCGGCACCGTCGAGAAGCGGCAACTCAAAGAGCAGATGCTCGACGACATGGAGCTCGAGCGGCAGCGGGGCATCACGATCAAGGCCCGTGCGGTGCGGATGGAATACCGCCACGAGGGAGAACTCTACGAACTCAACCTCATCGACACGCCCGGCCACGTCGACTTCCATTACGAGGTCTCGCGGAGTCTCGCGTGCTGTGAAGGCGCCGTGCTTTTGGTCGACGCCTTCCAGGGGGTCGAGGCCCAGACGATGGCCAACGCCTACGCGGCGATCAACACCGATCTCACGATCGTGCCGGTGATCAACAAGATCGATCTCACGTACGCCCGCGTCGACGAGGTGCTCGTCGAGATGGAGCAGAGCCTCGGCATCGAGCCCGACGACGTCATCAAGGCCAGCGCCAAGGCGGGCATCGGCATCGATACATTGCTCGCGGCGATCGTCGAGCGAATCCCGCCGCCACAGGGCGACCCCAACGCGACCCTGCGGGCAATGGTCTTCGACAGCCACTACGACAGCTACCGCGGCGCCATCACCTACATCCGCATCCTTGATGGCACGGTCCGCAAGGGGCAGAAGATTCGCTTCCTCCGCACGGGCGTCTCGCACGAAGTGATCGAGCTCGGCCAGTTCGTGCCCCAGCGACGGGGCTGCGAAGAGCTCGTCGCCGGCCAGGTCGGCTATCTCGTCTGCAACATCAAAGACGTGAAGCAGGTTCACATTGGCGACACGGTGACGATCCCCGGTGACCAGGGGGCGGCGGCACTGCCCGGCTACAAGCCGCCCCAGCGGATGGTCTATTGCGGCCTCTATCCCAGCGAGGGGGAAAACTTCGAGGAGCTTCGCGACGCGCTCGAGAAGCTCGCCATCAACGATCCTTCGTTCGAGTACGCGCCGGAGAGCAGCGAGGCCCTCGGGTTTGGCTTCCGCTGCGGGTTCCTCGGCCTTCTCCACATGGAGATCATCCAGCAGCGGCTGGAGAAGGAATCTGATCTCGACCTCGTGCAGACGGCCCCGAACGTCACCTACCAGATTCTCACAACGGCGGGAGAGACGCTCGAGATCACCAACCCGCAGGATGTGCCGGAGTCAGGCGAGATTGAGGAGTTTCGCCAGCCGATCGTGCGGACCAACTTCATCGTGCCGGCCGAGTACATCGGTCCCGTGATGCAGCTGTGCACCGATCGCCGCGCTACCTACCTCAAGACCGAGTATCTCTCCCCGACCCGGGCCGTACTCTCCTTCGACCTACCACTGGCCGAGGTGATCTACGACCTTCACGACAAGCTCAAGAGTGTGACCAAGGGCTACGGCACGATGGACTACGAAATGCTCGGCTACTTTCCAGCCGACCTCGTGCGGCTCGATATCCTCGTGGGTGGCAAGAAGGTCGATGCCCTGTCCATCATCTGCGACCGTCGCGATGCCGACCGCCGTGGCCGGGCGATCGTGAAGAAGCTTCGCGGTGAGATCGATCGTCACATGTTCGAGGTCGCCTTACAGGCGGCGATCGGCACGCGGATCATCGCCCGCGAAACGATCTCGGCCCTCCGGAAAAATGTCACGGCCAAGTGCTACGGCGGCGACATCTCCCGTAAGAAGAAGCTGTGGGCCAAGCAGAAGGAAGGCAAGAAGCGGATGAAGAGCATCGGCTCGGTCGACATCCCGCAAAAGGCCTTCATGGCGGTTCTCGATACCGGTACGGATCGCCAGTAGGAGCAGCGATGCTCTGGCTTACCAGGATGTTTTGGTCAGTCGCGTGGGGCGTGCTGCGGCTGCGATATCGCATCTCGCAGGATGGCTTCGAGCCGCTGAGAAACCTCCGCGGCCCGGTGCTTGTCCTTCCCAATCACCCCGGCTTCATCGATCCGCCGATCGTGCTGGCCCATGTCGGGCTGCGGCAGCCACTGCGGCCGCTGGTCTACACGGGCACGTACCGGGTGCCGTTCCTCCTGCCCCTGATGAAGCTCGTGCGGGCCTTCGAGGTGCCGGAACTCTCCGCCCAGAGCCAGGAGGCTGCCGCCCGCACAAAAGAGCTCATCGACACCGTGATTGGGGGCGTGAGGGCCGGTGAGAGTTTCTTGATTTATCCATCGGGCCGGCTCCAGCGGGGCAATCGCGAAGTGATCGGTTCGGCCCGGGTGGCCTATGAGCTGGTCTCGGGGTGCCCCGATCTCACGATCGTCCTGATCCGCACACGGGGCGTGTGGGGAAGCCTCTTCAGCTGCGCCAGAGCGGGCGTGCCCCCCAACCTGCCGCGAGCAGTGCTCACCGCCGTCGGCTGGCTGCTCGCCGGGTTCGTATTGTTTCTTCCCCGCCGCCGGGTTCACCTGCATGCCGAGGTGATACCGCGGGAGCAATTTCCCGTCGAATCACGAGAGGTCTTCAATCGGTTTCTGGAGGACTGGTTCAACCAGAATCCGGCGACCCACGTTCAGGGCGAAGAGCCGACCTTCGTCCGCTACAGCTTCTTGGTCGGGCCGACGAAGGGTGACTTCCACCCCGCCGCCACCGTCGAGATCGACGAGGCCACCATCAATCCCAGGACGGTCGCGCTCGTCAACGATCTCGTGGCCTCGTTCCTCAAGCGGGAACTGTCCGGCGAGGAGCGCACGAGCTCGATGCGGCTGGAGGATCTGGGCCTCGATAGCCTCGATCGCATGGAGCTGGCCCTGCGAATCGAGCAGCAGTTTGGGTTTCATTCCAGCACCGTCGCCGACACACTCGGCCAGCTCTGGGCTCTCGCCAACGGCACGCTGCCTGCCGGGAAGGACGCCACGCGACCGCTGGAGGCGCCGCCGGGCTGGTTCGCCGTGCCACGCAGCAACGGGCGGCCATCCACCGCCTCGCCACCCCAATGGCTCTTGGGAACAACCGTAGCCGAGGCCTTCGTCCGCCGGGCGATCGAGCGGCCGGACCAGATGGCGACGGCTGACGGCGTGTCGGGCGGCCTCTCCTATCGCCGGCTTCTCGTGGCAGCTGGCCTCATGGCCCGCCGGTTCGCAGCCTACCCCGAGCAGCATGTCGGCGTGATGCTGCCGGCAAGCGTGGCGGCCGATCTTGTCTTCTTCGGGCTGCATCTGGCCGGGAAAGTGCCGGTCATGATGAATTGGACCACCGGCCCGGCCAACCTTGCCCACGGCATCCGCATCACCGAGACACAGCGGATCATCACTTCAAGAAAGCTCGTCGATCGCCTCGGGATCAGTGCCAAGGGAGCTGACTACGTCTTTCTCGAGGATCTCAAGGGGGGCATCGGCAAGGGCGAGGCCGTGCGTGCCCTCGTCGCGGCCCGGCTGGTGCCAAACCGCCAACTCGACGCGCTGCCTGACCAGCGGGAGGACGATCCGGCGGTCTTTCTCTTTACGTCCGGCTCCGAAAGTGCTCCCAAAACGGTGCCGCTCAGCCATCGCAATCTGCTCACCAACATCGTCGACAGCCTCGACGTGCTTCAGCCCGACCCGCACGACTCACTGCTCGGCTTCCTGCCCCCCTTCCATTCCTTCGGGCTCACGGGCAACGTGCTCCTGCCACAGCTGGCCGGCATCCGTAGCGTGCGGCATGCCGACCCGACCGACGCGGCGGGTCTCGTCCGCATCATCGAGGCCTATCGGCCGTCACTCCTGTTCACGACGCCCACCTTTCTCGGGTACATCCTTGCCAAGTGCTCGGGGCGGGAATTGGGGAGCCTCCGCAAGATCATCACCGGCGCCGAGGCCTGCCCACAAAGGATCTTTGATCTCTGTCGAGCAAAGGCACCGGAGGCGGTGATCCTCGAAGGCTACGGGATTACCGAGTGCTCGCCGGTGGTGGCGGCAAACCGGCTCGATAAGTCAAAGCTCGGGAGCGTCGGGCTCCCTGTGACACGTGTGGAGGCCCGTCTTGTCCATGAAGAGACGCAGCAGCCAGTCGCTCCGGGCGAGACTGGGATGCTCCTGGTGCGGGGGCCGTCAGTATTCAACGGGTACTATGGCTACGATGGGCCCTCTCCCTTCGTGGACTTCGACGGCGGACGGTGGTATCGCACCGGTGACCTCGTGGCTGCCGACGACGACGGGTACCTGCGATTTCGTGGGCGGCTGAAGCGGTTTCTGAAGGCGGGGGGCGAAATGATCTCGCTCCCCGCGCTCGAGGAGCCGTTTCAGAGGCGGTTTCCCCCTGATGAAAACGGACCCCGGGTGGCGGTCGAGGGCATCGAGACCGAAGGCGGTCGCCACATCGTGCTCTTTACCACATTCGATCTGTCGCTCCGGGAGGCGGCCGAGATGCTCCTGGCCGACGGCCTCCGGGGCGTGATGCGGCTCGACGAGGTTCGCCGCCTCGACCGGATTCCCCTCCTCGGCACCGGCAAGACCGACTACACATCCCTCCGCGGGATGTGTGGCCAGGCGGTCACATCCTGACACCGCGCCGGGCGAGTCGAATCTCCTTCACCTTGAGATCGATGAAGTACTCGTAGGTGGCCTGCAGCCGACAGTAGACATAGCCCGGCCATCCTTCGAGAAACCCGCGACACCCGACGTAGAGCCACAGAAACTTCAACTGCGGCCGGAAGGGGAGCCGCCACGCCAGCCGCTTGAGGGCCGCCCGCCGGGCGACCGGATCAGAATCGATGAGATCACGAACCCTGACCGTGTCCCGCTCCCGGCTCATGACGGCCTCGATCGCCTCGCCTTGGGAATAGTTGTTGTGCTTGTCGATCCATTCCGTCAGCCCTTTGCTGAAGGAGAAATGGAGAAGGCGGTTGGCCAGGTGCCCCACGGGTCCAGCCACACGCGTGGTCACGTTGGTGATCCGCTCGTAGGCCACGAAGGGCGGCTTATAGAACCGCAGGATCGGCACGGGCGGATAGCAGCGGCGAATCAGCCGCCCCAGAAAAAAGTTGTCGCGGCCACAGTAAAATCCGACCCGCTCCTCGTGCGGATCTGCCGCGATGCCGCGGATCTCCTCTTCGAGCGCCGGCGTCATCCGCTCGTCGGCATCGAGGTAGAAGATCCACGGATGCCGAAATTTGATCGTGGCCAACGCCCAATTGTGATGCGCGGCCCAGTTGTCAAACGCCCGCTGCTCGACGCGGGCCCCACGGCTGCGGGCGAGCTCCACCGTGCGGTCGGTGGACAGACTGTCGAGCACGACGATGTCGTCGAAGCCGGCGACCGAGTCGAGAACGGCCTCGATATTCGTCTCCTCGTGGAGTGTGAGGATGAAGATTGAGATGCCGGGGGAAGAATCATGCACGACGGCGGCGCTCGCTCACGAGGATGCGTGGCGACTCCCTGCCGAGGGCGGAATTATTCGATCTCGCCTGCCGCCACGGCAAGCGCGAGGCTGGCCACCGTCCCGGTCATCGCCGTCACGAGCAGATCCGACACTGGGCCGGCTGCGTAAATAGCCAGGACACCGACCGGCCGGTCGGCGACCAGCAATGGATACCCGACGACGCTCCCGATCCCGTGGCTGGTCATGGCGGCCACATCGAACCCGTCCCACCCAGTGCCACCGGCAACCACTTGGCGGGGCTGCCTGTCGCGGGCGATCGCGCCGAGCGTCCCCTCACCGACCGCGATGCCGGCCTGCCGTAACCGCGGCTCGATATCCGGACCGGCGGCGGCGAGCAGTTCAAGTCGCGGCTTTCCAGCGGTGAGCTGCCAGACTTCCATGGCGATCACGCCCAGCTGCTCGACGCCCTCTTCCACGACATCTTCGAGCCGCTTCTGCAACCTTCCCGGCGCGGTGAGAAAAAGTCCCGCCGCGGCGGCGAACGCAGAAAGCGTCGCCCGCTCCGACTCGAGCCGCTGCCGCAGCTCAGCCGCCGCGACCCGTTCGCTTACGTCACGACCGACGGCATAGATCGCGCCTTCCTCGGGCACTGCGCGGGCATTCCACTCGAGCCACAGGTAGCTGCCATCGGCACAGCGATAACGATTCAGAAAGTCACTGGTCAGTTCGCCCCGTGACAGCCGGGCGATTTCAGTGAGCGTCTGCTGCCGGTCGTCGGGATGGACGAGTTCGATGAATCGCTGTGCCTTGAGTTGCTCAGCCGTAAACCCGAGACGCCGGGGAAAGTTTTCGTTCATCCGTTGGAAATAGCCATTGAGGCCGGCGATGCAGAAGAGATCGACGGAGAGATCAAAGAACCGCACGAGCTCCTGCTCGGCCCGCCGCTGGCCCGCCTCGAGATACTCGGTAAGCGCATCCACGACCTCGCGAGCGTCGGCCGGCCGATCATCGGGGTCGACCGCCAGGCACCGCTTCGCAAGCATGACGACAGGCAATGGCCCGCCGCAGGCGTCGAGCCGCTCCATCGCCGCGGCGGTGTCGCCAGCCGCCGCGAGCTTCCAGCGAGCATCGGTATCGGGTGCGGTGAAGGTCGCCGAGCCGGTGAGGATCTCACAGAGGATGCTACCGAGCCCGAAGACGTCGGCCCGCCGGTCGAGGGAGGCCACCTCGCCGCGGGCCTGCTCTGGCGAAAGATACGA
This sequence comes from Candidatus Kuenenia stuttgartensis, assembly GCA_945883745.1. GTDB lineage: Bacteria > Planctomycetota > Planctomycetia > Pirellulales > UBA1268 > CACORA01. The sequence continues at coordinate 18,815 of CAMCYH010000029.1, read as the reverse complement.
CGGCGTGCCGAAGACCGTGCCCGCAATCGTGCTCTGCGATTCAGTCGTCTCCGCCGAGGCAGTCTTCATGGGCACGGTCACGTCAACGTCATCGATGATGTCGTCAGCGTCGATCACTTTGGCCACACCCCAGTCCATCACGGTCACCACGCCAAAGGGCCCCACCATGATGTTGGAGGGTTTCAAGTCGCGGTGGATCACGCCCGCACCGTGGGCGCTGGCCATCGCCTGACAGGCATCGTGGAACACTGCCAGCAGGGCCGGCAGTGCAGCGACGCGGTCGGGCATATCAGCCAGCACCTGCTTGAGCGTGCGGCCGGAAAGCAGCTGCATCACGATGAATGCTTCTTCGTCCGCGGCCGCATCGAACTCGTGGATCGTGACGATGCCGGGATGCTCGAGGCGGCTGGCGATGCGGGCCTCACGAAAGAATCGTTGGAGACCCCCCGCCCTGGCATGCTGCGTTCGGTCCATGATCTTGACCGCCACCGACCGCTGAAGATGAGCGTCCCAGCCTTCGTAGACGACGCCCATGCCACCACGGCCCAGTTCGCGACCGATGAGATACCGCTGCCCCGTGCCGTTGCCGGCCAGGGAGGTAAGCGGCTTCCAGCCAGGATCCTCACCGCCGCCCAGGTGAAGGGCGGTCGCATCCTCGGCTGCTGCAGCCTGCCTGCCGGGCCGGCAGCCCGTGAATGAGATCGTGATCTTGTCGTCCATGCAGGCAGCGTCTTGGCGAACAGAAAGGCCTCGAGGCACCGGCATGATACCTGTCAGACAGGCGCTGCCGCGACCGAGACCGCCTGCCAGCCGGCATTGCGAGCGGCGGCGATATCGAGAAGCGGATCGTCCCCCACAAGAACGAGTTCCTCGGGCTGCCTACCGAGACGCTGCTCGACCGCACGAAAAAACTCCGGTGCCGGCTTCCGCCAGCCGAGCTCTGATGATGCAAAGACGTGGTCGGCCAGCGTGAGGGGCTCGACCACACGGGCGATCTCGAAGAGCCGCTCATCGAAGTTGCTCGCCAACGCCACCTCGCCACCGGCCCGCTTCACATCCTCGACCCACTGCATGCTTTCGGGCAGCGGCCGCCAGGCCTCGGGATGAGCAAAATGCTCCCACAGATCGACGAAGATCGCGTCGCTCGCCGGTGATCCTTCGAACACATCATCGACGATGCCTCGCCACCGTTCGATCTCACGACCACGGCTCGTCGCGAAAGCAGGTGTCGCAGCGGCGTCGACCGCTTCCTGTCTTCGCCAGGCCGCAGCGAACCGCTCGGCGATCAGATCCTCGGCAAGTTCGACTCCATGCCTTCGCCCGGCCTCCGCGTAGGCTCTGCTCACCCGCGGCCAGGGTTCCACGAGCGTGCCGACCACGTCGAAGACGACGACTTTCACCGTTACCGCCTCGGAATGAGTCCCAGATCGAGACCGAACACGAACATCATCAACGTGAGGATCAACGCCAATCCGAGATACGAGAGGGCCGCGACGACGTTTTCGCTCGGCGGCTTGCCACGCACCAGTTCGTACAGCAAGAAAACCATATGCCCGCCGTCGAGAACGGGGATGGGCAGAAAATTGACGACCGCCAGATTCGCGCTGAGCATCGTCAAAAACAGCAACAACCGGCTGAAACCCTCCTCGGCCGACCGGCCGGCCTGCTTGGCAATTTCGATCGGCCCGCCGAGCAGCCGCGGGCTGATCTGGCTGCTGGTGAGCTTGCCCAAAAACCGATAGACGAGCGACAGATCTTCCATCGCCTTGCGGCCACCACTGGCCAATGCCGCGGCCACGGAGCCTGCCTTCACGAGCTTGGAGACGGGCTTGAAGACCAGCCCACGGTCGATCACAAATCGATCGACTTCCGTCGCGGGATCGAGTTCCACATCACGGGCCAGGCCATCGGCCCCCTCCACTACCAACTGCACCCGCGTGCCCGGCGCCACCTGCTGCAGCACGGCCACGCAGTACGGCCAACTCGGCGACCGCTCGGAAAGCTCGAGGCCGGCGTCTTCCGGATTGGCCGCCGCACCCGGCTCGATGAACCGGGCCCGGATCACCTTCTCACCCGCCTTCACACCCGCCGCCTCCGCCGGACTGCCCGCCTCGACCGTTGCGATCGTCGTCTCGATAGCGACCGCCAGACCGAGCGACGAGATCGCCACCGGGCTCGCCGGCCACCGCGGTTCTTCGATCCAACTCACCTCCCGCGGCACCACGGAGAGCGTGGCCGGCTCGGCGCCGTCACGGACCACCTCGATCGCGACGGCCTCGCCGACCTTGCGACGGAGCAAGGCGTCGAGAGCGAGCACGTCAACCACCGGGTTGCCGTCCATCGAAACGAGCCGGTCGCCAGGCCGAAAGCCTGCCGCAGCTGCCGGCGAAGCAGCCTGCACGGCCTTGACTGCTCCAGCCGCCATCACGATCCCGAGTGTCCGCCGGGGCTGCGGTGGCAGCGTGATGTCGAGGTTGCCGTTGGAAGTCGCGTCGGCAGCCTGTCGGGCGACACTCAGCGTCACCTGCTCACTCGGCATGCTGGCCAACGCCGCGATCAATTCGGCATAGTTCGAGACAGCTTTACCGTTGACCGCCCGAATCGTGTCGCCGGCCGCCAAGGGGGGCTGTGCCTCGGCCGCCGCGCCCGGCAGCCGCGGCGAGATGTCGTCGGGGAGCGTGACCGAAAAGGGGCTCGTCACCCCGACGGTGGGCACGCCGAGATCGGTGTCGGGATGCAGCACGACCGATTCGGTCGTGCCATCGGCCGGCCGGTGAATCGTAAAGGACACACCCTTCTCGACATCGCCGAGCGTCACACCGTTCCGGAGGTCGGAGAAGATCGGATTCTGGCGGCCACCGATCGCGGTGATCTCGTCACCGGTGCGTAGGCCAGCCCGCCAGGCAGCTCCACCGGGGCGGACGCTCGAGATCTCGCAGGTCATCTCCTCGATGCCGAGGCCAAAGGCCAACGCCGCCATGAGCACCGCGAAGATCACATTCATGATCACGCCGGCGGAGATGATTGCCATTCGTTTGGGCACACTCTGCGCGGGATAGCTCCGCGGATCCCAGGCCGGGTGCGGATCGCTCGTCGGCTCCGGAGGGAGGTCGCCGGAAAACTCGGCCTGTCGGGCCCGCTGCGCCTCGCGGGCGGCAGCCGCCGGGTTATCGTCCTGACCGAGCATCTTCACATAGCCGCCCAGTGGCAAGGCGCCGATGCCGTATTCGGTCTCTCCCCATTTGAAACTCGCCAGTTTCAGTCCGCCGATGTCGAAGCCGAGATAAAACTTCTCGCACTTCACTCCGCAGGCCTTGGCGACGAGGAAGTGACCCAGTTCGTGAACGAAGATCACGAAGCCCAGGCCGCCGGCCACCTGCAGGATCACGCCCCAACTCGAGGGCTGGAGAATCCAGGGGAGCCCCGCCTCGGCAGCAATCAGGGCCGTTCCGCCCGCCATCAGACACACGCCCACTTCATGACCTCCTGTCTGGCCCAGCGATCGAGGCGACGGACTTCGTCGAGCGATGGCTCGGGTGAATACGGATGCTCATCGAGCACCCGTCTGCAGATCTCAGCAATGTCGGTAAATCGCAATTCGCCGTCGAGAAACCCGCGGACAGCCTCCTCGTTGGCTGCGTTGAGCACGGCGCCGCAGGTGCCACCGCGGATGGCGGACTCGTAGCCCAGCTGCACGGCTGGAAACCGTTCCGGATCGGGCGGCTCAAACTCGAGCGCGACGCTCTGCGTGAAGTCAAACTTCCGCGCCGGGCATGCAAACCGTTCGGGATACGCCAGCGCGTATTGGATCGGCAACCGCATGTCGGGCGGGCTCAACTGCGCCACCACCGATCCGTCGATAAACTCGACCATCGAGTGCACGATCGACTGTGGATGAACGACCACGCCGAGCTTCTCTCCCGGCAGCCCGAAGAGCCACCGCGCCTCGATGAGCTCCAGGGCCTTGTTCATCATCGTGGCCGAATCGATCGTGATCTTTGGACCCATCGACCAGGTCGGGTGCTTGAGGGCCTCCTCGCGAGAGACGCTCACGAGCGTCTCCAGGGGCCGCCGTCGGAAGGGTCCGCCGCTGGCGGTGAGCACGATCCGTGCCACCTCAGCCGGCGTGCCGCTGCGCAGTGCCTGGTGAATTGCCGAGTGCTCACTGTCGACCGGCACGATGCTGCCGCCGGTTCGCGCCGCCAACTCGGTCACGAGCGGGCCGGCCATCACGAGCGTCTCTTTGTTGGCCAACGCCACGGTCTTGCCTGCTTCCAGAGCCGCCCATGTGCTCCGCAGACCCGCAGCGCCGACGATCGCCGACACGACGCGGTCGATCTCGGGAGACTGGACGAGTTCATCGAGAGCCTCGGGGCCGACGGCCAGCCGTGTGCCCTGGGGGAGGGTGGCTGCGTCAAGGTCGGCAGCGGCCTCGGGATCGATCACCACCGCCCACCGAGGGCGATGGGCACGGGCCTGTTCCACAAGCTGGTGGACGTTGCGATGGGCGGCGATCAGGAAGGGGGAAAACCGCCCCTGCGACGCGGCGATCACGTCGAGCGTGCTCCTACCAATGCTGCCGGTCGAGCCAAGCACGGCCACGTGAAGTGGCGACGCGATAGCTTGTGGCGACGCGATAGCTTGTGGCGACGCGACGCCGTTCGGTCTGTCGGTGATGGGGACGGGTGGAGGCACGGAGACGAAGCCAGGGCCAAGCCCCGATCAGGTCGCTGGGGCCGAGGCGGCGGAGGGCGAATGAACCGCGGATGTTCCGAGCCTTCCAGTGTAGGCCGTGGGGGGTGAAACTTCCACATTAACAATCGTATCCGGAGCGTTTGTCGCGGGCTTTGGGGGTGCGTAGGATGACTACTCCGGGCGGCCTATCCCGTCGCCCATTCGGCGTCCGCCTTCCCCTCTCGAGCACCCACGACTCACCACCTGCATGGCGAAGAAACGCGATGGATCCGGGAAACGGGGCGGCGACCGCCGCTCGTCCATGGGCGGATCGAATTTGGTTTGGTCCCTCATTGCCGCCGCCGTGGCCGGCTTGTTTGCGCTGAGCCTGCTCGGCACGACACCAGAGGTCGAGCTCTCCTACAGCGACCTCGAAAAACTGATCCGGGCCACGGGCCGCAGTGACGCCGATCCGGCAGCTGCGCCACGATTCATCGAGGTGCCTCGCAGCGTTGGTACCGGCGGCGACGTGGCGCGATATGCCGATCTGAAAGACGTGGTGATCGGGGCGTTCCAGGTGTCGGGCACCGTACGCGAACTGCCGCTTTCCGGCGGCGACCCCCTGCAGCCGGGGAGCGTCCAGCAGCGGCTAGCGCCCGCCAGTGGGCTTCGTCGTTTTTACACCTCGAAACTGCCGAGCGAAAACTCGGAGGGCCAGCTCTCGAAACTGCTGGCGGAAAACGGTGTGCCCTTCAGCTACGAGCAGCCCCCCAGCCCGTGGCGAAATTGGATGCCGATGCTCTTCATCACGGGCCTCTTCGGGCTCGTTTTCTGGCTCATGCTCCGTAAGGTCGGCGGCGCTGGGAGCCCGATGGCCTTCGGCCGCAGCCGCGGCAAGATGTATGCCCAAGAAGACCTCGGCATCACGTTTGATGATGTGGCGGGGATCGACGAGGCTGTCGAGGAGCTCCGGGAAGTCGTTGAGTTTCTGAGGAACTCCGAGAAATACCAGGTGCTCGGCGGCCACATTCCCAAGGGAGTGCTCCTCGTGGGCCCTCCCGGCACGGGCAAGACACTCCTCGCCAAGGCGATCGCCGGCGAGGCGGGTGTGCCCTTCTTCGGCCTGTCGGGCAGCGACTTTGTGGAGATGTTCGTCGGTGTCGGTGCCGCGCGGGTGCGGGACATGTTCCAGCAGGCCGCGGCCAAGGCGCCCTGCATCATCTTCATCGATGAACTCGATGCCCTCGGCAAAACCCGCGGCACGAGCGTCGTGGGGGGGCACGACGAGCGGGAGCAGACGCTCAATGCGCTGCTCGTGGAAATGGACGGCTTCGGCAGCAACTCTGGCGTCATCGTGCTGGCGGCGACCAACCGCCCCGAAACACTCGATCCCGCCCTGCTCCGCCCCGGCCGATTCGACCGCCACGTGCTCGTCGACCGGCCCGACGTTCGCGGACGGGAGGCGATCCTGCGGGTGCACGTGCTGAACGTGAAGCTTGATCCGAATGTCGACATTTCCCAGATCGCCCGGATCACGTCGGGCTTCGTGGGGGCCGATCTCGCCAATCTCGTCAACGAGGCGGCATTGCTGGCCGCCCGGAACAGCAAGTCGGCTGTCGGCATGGACGAGTTCAACGAGGGTGTAGAGCGAGTCACGGCCGGGCTCGAGAAGAAGAAGCGCGTGATCCACGAAGACGAGAAGAAGCGGGTCGCCTATCACGAGGCGGCCCACGCCCTGGTGGCTTTCTCACTCCCCAACACCGACCCGGTCCACAAAGTCTCGATCATCCCTCGTGGCCTGGCGGCGCTCGGCTACACGATGCAGCGGCCGGAAGATGACCGCTACCTACTCACGCAGTCGGAACTAGAGAGCCGCATCCAGGTGTTGCTGGCCGGAACGATCGCCGAGGAGATGGTCTACGAAGACGTTTCCACCGGAGCTCAAAACGACCTCGAGCGGACAAGCGAGATCGCCCGCGCGATGGTGATGGACTACGGCATGAGCCAATTGGGCAGGGTGACCTACCGGGAGAACCCACGATCACCTTTTTTGGCGGGCGGAGGCTCCGATCTGCCGCACGCCCGTTCTCATAGCGAAGAGACGGCCAGGGAAATCGATGAGGAAGTGAAGCGGATCGTCGATAGGTCGATCGAGCAAGTGCGGCGAATCCTCGAGACCCGCCGGACGGCGCTCGAGGCGATCACACAGCGGCTGATCGAGACCGAGGTGATCGGCGGCGACGAACTCAAGGCGATCATCGAGCGGTCAGTGGCCGCCCCGCAGATCGTGCCGGGAACAGCCGCCGAGCGGCGTGCGGCACGGCCTCCACAGGCTGAAACGGCCGACTCGCCCGCCCCGCAGGCCGAAGCAGGACCGTAGCCGAGGCTTCATGCTCGGTCGATCAGTCCTTGATCAGCGACTTCGGCAAGGTCGCGAAGTGAAGGATCGTCACGGCACCGGCTGAGATCAGCGTCCAAGGTGCCCAATCGGGGGCCGTGAAGACCTGGGAAGTGCCTCGTCCGTTCAAGGGGAGGACCGTGGCCGAGTCGATCACCAACAGCTCGATGCCGACGACGCAGGCAAACAGCCCAGACGCGAGAAAAAAACTTTTCCACATGATGTCGGGGGCGCACCCCTGGGGGGCGCGGTCGTTCTCCGTCACAAGCTCCCCGGCCACGCGGAGCCTGAAAGAGACATCGACACGCCAGGCGGCCGAGGTTCAGCCGGTGCGGGCATGCGATGACTGTGCCGATTGTAGGGCCTGTGCGAGCGAGCCACTGCCGACTGATCGAAGCCCGTACCCGGCCCCGAACCCGGGCCTACACTTAGTTGCACTCTCCTCTCATGGTCACCACCCGTCTCCAGCCAACCCGCGATACCGTCCTCTACGACGGCCGGTGTCGATTCTGCCGCAGCCAGATCGCTCTGCTGCGATGGCTGTCGCTTTCCCGCCGTCCCGACTTCATTTCGCTGCACGACCCAATCGTGGCCGAGCGGTTCCCCGAACTCTCCCACGAAGACCTGCTGCGGCAGATGTACGTCATCGATCCACAAGGCGAGGCCCACGGCGGTGCGGAGGCGGTCCGCTACCTCTCGCGACGGCTGCCGCTGCTGTGGCCGCTGGCCGCCCTGCTCCACATCCCCGGCTCACTGCCGGTGTGGAAGCGGTTGTATGCCTTCGTCGCCCGTCATCGCCTCTCGATCGCCGGCTCCTGCGACGACGGGAGTTGCCGTGTGCGGTAGCGTCGCTGCAGCCCTGGGCTCGCGCCCGGGGCTGGGTGGGGCAAGCCCGCGGGATGACGCCCCAGCCAGCGCTCCTTCAGTCACTCCGCCGCAGCGTCACGAACCTTGAAAAACATCAGGTGCTGCCAGGGGAGGCGATCGTATTCGCGGGCCAGATCGAAGCCGTTGGCCTCCAACTCCAGCCGCACCTGTGCCTTCGTCATCTTGTGAAGTGGCTTGATCGGCACGGCCGGATCCTCCCCACGAAACTCGGCGAGCACCAGCTGGCCGCTCTTGGCGAGGCACTCACGAATCCTCGCCAGCATCTCGACCGGATGGGAAAACTCGTGATAGACATCGACGCACAGCACCATGTCGACGGCTTCCTCAGGCAGCCGCGGATCGATGACGGTGCCGAGCACGGGCTTGATGTTCACGAGGCCGGCCACGGCCGCCCGACCGGAGAGCATCTTCAGCATCGGCGGCTGGATGTCGACCGCGTAGACCGTGCCCGTGGGGCCGACCAACTGGGCCATAGCCAATGTGTAGAAACCATTCCCGCAGCCCATGTCGCAGATGACCTGCCCCGGCTGGATCGCCAAGGCCTCGATCAGTTGTCGGCAGTCTTCCTCACGCTGCCGGCTTTCCCGCACCAGCCACGGGGCACCCGTGTAGTGCATGGTCTGCGCGATTTCGCGGCCCATGTAGAAGGGCTGGGCCGGCGGGATCTCGGCGGTGCGGTCGATCTTGAAGTCGATCCGCGGCGGCGTCGCCTCCTGGGCAGGTGCCTGAGCGACCGCCGGCACGCCACGGGTGGCGACCGTGACGACAAGGAGAAAAAGGATCTGCTTCCACATCCCGAGAGTATACGGTGGGACACACTCATCAACGTACGAAACCGCCTGCATTCACAAGCGGATGATCAGGCCACACGTTCTTGGGCCGCGTCGAGGGCGGGCTGGCCAGCCTCATCGTAGTAACTGACCACGGTGATGCCGCTGCGGAGGGCATAGTCGGCCAGCTCGTCGACATCGACAAGGATCGTCTTGCCCGCCTCGACGGCAAGGACACTCGCGCTGGCCGCCCGCAATGATTGCAACGTGCCAATGCCGATCGTCGGCATGTCGAACCGCAGGTCCTGCTGCGGCTTGGCCACCTTGACCACGACCATGCCTCCGGCCGGACAGAACCGACCGGCCCGACGGATGCACTCGTCGGTGCCCTCGATCGCCTCCAGCGCGATCGGTGCCCGATTCTTCACAACCACCGCCTGGCCGATGTCGAGCCGGCCGAGCTCCTTGGCCAGCCGCCAGCCGAAGGCGACGTCGGCGAGCTGGCCCCTGGTGAGGGGTCGGCCCGCCAGCACACCACCGCAGGCCAACAGTTCGGGAGCAAGATCGGTGGCCGGCACGATCCGCACTCCGGCTGTGTCGAAGGCGTTGGTGATGGCACCGAGGAGCGAGTCGTCACGATTGTCTCGCCGCTGCGAGACGAAGTGAGGCCAAAAGGTCTGCAGGCCCGTCCAGTCAGGGAGATGCCGCAGCCAGGCATGCTTCGCAAAGAGTTTCGTCTTGTGGATCTTGCCAGCCATCGTGGCCCGACCGCAGCCGTGCCGTTTGAAGAAGTCGATCGCCTTGCCGATCTCGGCCACGCCGACAAAGCCATGGTGGTCGGCCAGGCTCTCGAGCGCGGCGTCGGCGTGGTCGCGGATCGACAGGATCGCGGTACGGCCACCCCGGCGACGCACCGCCTCCGCCACCGCCACCGGATAGCGGCCCCATCCTGCGAGGATGCCCACGGTCTCGCCAGCGAGACTCTGCATGTCCCCGGCCATCATCATGCCGCCTCCGCGGCTCCGGTGCGGCCCCGACCGGTGACCGCCGGCGAGCCGGCCTGTTCGAGGGTTTCGACGCGGGCGGTGAGCTTCTTCAAGTCTTTCCGCATCTCGGGAAGTTTCGTCATCGTCGCCAGCTGCAGCTTGCGTTCACGGAGCTCGATCGCCGGCTCACCGAGCACGGTGATCCCGGGGGCCACGTCGTTGGACACGCCGGAGCGGGCCCCGAGCACCGCGCCGTCGCCGATGTGCACATGGTCTCGCACGCCGCACTGCCCGGCCATCACGACCCAGCTGCCGGTGCTCGTGCTGCCCGCCACTCCGACCTGCGAACAGATCATGTTCGTGGACCCGATCTGGCAGTTATGGGCGATCATCACGAGGTTGTCGATCTTCGTGCCGCGACCGATCACCGTCGGCCCGTACGTGCCGCGGTCGATCGTGGTGTTGGCGCCGATCTCGACGTCGTCGTGCACTTCAACCCAGCCCAACTGGGCCGAGAGCAGATAGGCATCGCCGCTCACCTTGTAGCCGAAGCCATGGCCGCCGAGGACGGCACCGGAGTGGATGATGCAGCGCTGCCCCACGACCGTGTCGGGATAGAGCACGGCATTCGGAAGGATCTCGGTACCGGCCCCGATGCGGCAGCCGGCCATGATGCGGGCACCCGAGTGGATTGTGACGCCGGATGCGATGTCCACGTCGGCTCCGACGGAGGCGAGCGGATGGATATCGACATCGGCGGCGAGCCGTGCGGTTGGGTCGATGGCCGCCTGCGGGCTCACGCCTGACCGGGCCTTCGCCCGCGGTGGCCGGAAGTGGGTGATGGTGGCGGCGAAGGCGGCATGCACTTCGGCCACCTCGATCGTGGGCCGATCGAGCGGACCGGATCCAGCTGGCACGATTGCTGCGCCAGCCTTGCTCTTTTCAAGCAGATGCAGCTTGTCAGCGGCATCGACGAGTGTGATCTCATTGGGACCGGCCAGCTCGAGTGTGGCGGCACCGGTGATCTGCCGGGTCGTGTCGCCGGTCGGTGTGCCACCAACATGCGTGGCCAGCGCCGCGAGGGTGATCGCCATCGAAGAGTCTCCAGGGGGGCAGTCCGCACTCGGCGGGAGGCGGGAAGATAGGAGACTTGGGCCAGGGTCGCAAGGCGTTTTCAGCCCGCGAAAAACCGCCGGTTGGCCGCTGCCAGCATCGCTGCCACCAGTACCGTCCGAACCGTCCACAGCACGGTCCGCACCCAGTTGCTGGCAACAAGTCGCTGGTGGGCCGCGGCATCCCAGCCAGCTGAGAGCCGCTCATGCAGCGGCACCTGCACGAGAAACGTGCTGGCATGAATCCCCAGGAGCACCACAAACGCCAGCCACACTATCCACGGCGGCACACCCGGTGGCCGACGCCAGAGGAGAACCGCCGCGGTGAGGCTTTCCACGAGCATCGCGGGGATCACCACCATACCCGTCCGCTGCCGATGCCGTTCTTCCCAGGCCGCGAAGTCGTCATGCGGCCAGCCGGCCATGAGCGGATAGTGCACGAGTTGCACGTACCAGATCACACCCGCCATGAAGGCGGTGGCGGCGAGATTCACGATGAGCGTGGTGCGTTCGGGCATGAGTGTATGGTGCAGTCTACAAAATGCTTTCCTGGCATTACAGGTTTACGTCGGTGAAGGGCTGCCCATGCCCCGTCGCCGGCGTATGCAAACAAGCGCAGCATGGATTGCGAAGCGCAGTTTGCATCCGAGTGAGCGAAGGGCAGGATGCCCGCAGCGAACGTCCGGCGACGGGGCATGGGCAGCCCTTCACCTCCCCGATTCAGATCTGAAGAGGCGAATGGAGGGCACGTGCCACGAGCAATTAGCCCGGGCGGCCTTTCACGTCGGCGAGGCCACCGTCGATGCCGATCACCTGGGCGGTCACCCAACTCTGCTGTGGGTCGAGCAGCCAGGCGATGGCCCGGGCCACGTCCTCGGGCTCACCGAGGCGGCCGAGCGGGTGCATTGCCACCGACGCCTTCTCGGCCAGTTCGCTCGCCACGAGACCGGCGGCCAGCGGCGTGCGGGTGAGCCCCGGGGCGACGGCATTGAACCTGATTTTCTGCCGGGCATACGTCGCGGCCGCAGACAGCACGAGCCCGATGATGCCCGCCTTCGCAGCCGCGATCGCTTCATGGTTGGGCAGGCCAATCCGCGCCGCGGCGCTCGACACGAGCACCACCGAGCCGCCATCGGCCTTCATCAGCCGGCCAGCAGCCCGTACGCAACCGAAGGCGCTGTTCAGGTTGGTGGAGAGCGTGGCGGTCCAGTCCGCGGTGCTGGTGAGGTGGGCAGGCTTCAGCAGGATCGAGCCCACACAGTTGGTGATGCCGGTCAGGCCGCCGAGATCTGCCACAGCGGCATCTGCGACTGCATCGATGGCGTCGGGATCGCTCGCCTCGACCGTACCCCAAGGCATACCGAATTCGGCAGCGACGGCCTGCAGCCGACTCACGTCACGACCGGCCAGAAATACACGGCCTCCGCGAGCGACGATCAGTCTGGCGACGGCTGAGCCGATGCCACCACCGCCACCAAGAATGAGAACACGTTCGCTCACGCTACAGCCAGTTGTCGACGGTCTGTTCGAGCTTCACGTCGGCAGCCATATCGCGGAGCTTATCCATCGCTCGCGTTTGAATCTGTCTGATTCGCTCCTTGCAGACCCCCATCTCGGAACCAAGCTCGCGAAATGTCCGCGGCGGCTTGCCGTCGAAGCCAAAGCGAGCCACCACGATCTGTTTTTCTCGCGGCTCTAACTCGCCGAGAAACTTCTGAAAGAGCTGCTTCAGTTCGGCAATCTGCTCGGAGGAGCAGTATTCGTGAGGCGAAGCCTCCTCGGCACGATCCTTCAAGGATTCTTCCGTGGGCAGAAATCGAGCCCTCAGCTGTCGCGACTTCTGAGAGACCCGAAAGAAGTGGCGCTGGATCGCGTACGTGGCGTATGTGCTGAACCGGTTACCAAGGTAAAAGTTGAACTTCTCTACCGCCCGCATGAGGGCCACGTTGCCCTCGCTCACAAGTTCTTCAAAAGAATTTCCTGGATCGACAAACTTTTTGGCGATAGAGACGACCAGCCGAAGATTCGACGTGATGAGGATCGCCTTCACCGTCTCCGCCTCCGTCAGCCAACCCTCAACTTGTTCCATCTGGCGAAGCGTGGCGCGCTTTCGATCCAGTCGTCCTCGGGTGGTGGCTGCACGAAACTTCAGCCAGTTCATCCGGCGAAAGTAAAATTGCTCCTCTTCCTTCGACAGCAGTCTGGTCTGGTAAAGGCTGGCGAGATATGGCGTCAGTCCCGATGGTGCAGAATCGCCCGACGAATCCAGTGGCCGGCCGGCCTCGACAGGCGCATTGCAGGCAAGGCGTTCAGCATCAGCCTTCAGGAACTGTCGGCAGGGGATGTAGTCGATCTCCCGCCCAAAGAACTGCAGTCGCCGCTCCCGGAGCACCTCGGCCTGCTGGGCTTTAGCCTTTTTGGATAGAGGCCGTTTCGATGCAGGCTTTGACCGGGATTGGGCGGGACGTCCGGGGAGCCGCTGTGCATGCGCGATCACGAAACACTCCTGTCAAAAACAACGTCGAGACGCAGAAAAGCGAAGACCGGCAGAGGGCAGGCCGAAGCCGGTGTGCCTTGTAGGAAGAACCGCACAACCAGCCCCGCCGTAACAGCCCTGAAAAACCTTGTGAAGCGACGGGCTGTTTGACGACGCTCCCCAACAGAAAGGCCTCCGAATCGCGGGCCTGTGGGTCGTACACAACGCGGGCATGACCGAAACTCCCAGGCGGCCGACCGCCTACGAGACGGCCTTGTCTCCCTCGTCTGACCAACGGATCCGGCGGTATGCTCGGGATATGACGCGTCACCTGATTCTCGTCCTCGGCGACCAGCTCGACCGCTCGAGTTCGGCCTTCGACGGGTTTGACCGGCGTTGCGACCGCGTCTGGATGGCGGAGGTGGCTGAGGAGTCGACCCACGTCTGGACACACAAGGCACGGATCGCCGTGTTCCTCGCCGCCATGCGGCACTTTCGCGACGGGCTTGCGAACGACCGGATCGATGTCGACTACACCGAACTCCAGGCGAAGCCTGTCGCGAACGAGCCAGTCACGCTCGCCGCCGCGCTCGAGATCAGCCTCGCGCGGGCTACCAAGGCGAAGCAGCGTCCGGAGCGGCTGATCGTCGTCGAGCCAGGGGAGTGGCGGGTGCAGGAGTCGCTCAAGGCAGCGGTGGCAAAGGCCGGCATCCCACTCGAGATCCGTCCCGACCGGCATTTCTTTTGTTCGCGGGAAGAGTTCGCCGCCCATGCCAAGGGTCGCAAGCAGCTGCGGCTGGAATACTTCTACCGGCCGCTGCGGGAAAAGTTTGGAGTGCTCATGGAGGATGGTGAGCCCGCCGGCGGAGCCTGGAACTTCGACGCCGACAACCGCGGTGCGTTTCCCAAGGCTGGGCCGGGAAAACTTCCCGCGCCGCGCCGGTTCCCTCCCGACACTCTCACCCGCGGCGTGATCGACTTGGTGAATGCGCGGTTCGCCACTCATCCCGGCTGTCTCGACGACTTTGACTGGCCGGTGACGCCGGACGATGCCCGCAAGGCCCTCGATGATTTTCTCGCGCATCGCCTCGCGAACTTTGGCCAGTATCAAGATGCGATGTGGATGGGCGAGCCGTGGCTCTACCATTCGCGACTTTCGCAGGCGATGAACATGAAGCTGCTCGACCCGCGGGATGTTGTGCGGGGGGCGGAGAAGCTCTGGCGGGCTGGCAAAACGCCGCTGGAGGCGACGGAGGGTTTCATTCGCCAGGTGATCGGCTGGCGGGAATATGTCCGCGGCGTCTACTGGCATTTCATGCCCGACTACGTCGACCGCAACGCCCTCGGAGCCGATCTCCCACTTCCAGATTGGTACTGGACGGCGGCGACGGAGATGAACTGCCTGAAGGACGCCCTCGGGCAGACACTTCGTTACGGCTATGCCCATCACATCCAGCGGCTGATGGTGACGGGTCTCTTCGCGTTGTTGCTTGGCGTGAAACCGCAGCAGGTGCACGAGTGGTACCTCGCCGTGTACGTCGATGCGGTCGAATGGGTGGAACTCCCCAACACGCTCGGCATGAGCCAGTTTGCCGATGGGGGCGTGATGGCGTCGAAGCCTTACTGTGCTACCGGCGCCTACATCGACCGCATGAGTAACGCCTGTCGGGGCTGCCGGTTCAAGCCGAAGGTTGCCTCGGGGCCGGATGCCTGTCCATTCACCACGCTTTACTGGGATTTCCTGGCGCGGCACGAGAAGCTGCTGGCGAAAAATCCACGGATGACGATGCAGCTCAAAAACCTTGGTCGCAAAGATCGCGATGAACTCCGCACGATCCGCCGCCAGGCAGATTCGTTGCGCGGGTAACCGGCCCACGCCCAGCCGCCAGGTGCCAGCATTCCCCAGCCAGCCGCCAGGCGCAAGCCGGCGGGATGCCCCACCAACCAACGCCACGCACCGCCATCCGTCGTGGAGTACTACTATTTTTTCGCTTGCGGCGTCGGGAGCAGCTCCGCTGGCGGTGCCGGGGTCGGCTCCTCGCGCACCAGCACGCTGCGGGTGCCATCGTCGAGCGCCGTCGCCGGTGCCACGGCCGATGACGAGCCGGCCGCAGGGGGAGCGGGCTCGCGCATGGTCGCGGGCTGCTCAGGAAATCGTAGGGTCGGCTCTTCCGCGGTTGCTGTCGCCGCCGTGGCTGCGGGGGCGGGTGCAAACGCCCGCGGAGGCTTGGCCGGCTGTGCTCGTGTGGCAGTCTCCGGAGGCGATGGCTTCGGCGGCACGGCAGCGCGGGCCGGTGGAGTGGCCGGCCTTCGAGCGGCGGCAGCCGATGCGGCGGCGGGCGCCCCGCTGCCAGCTTTGGGCATGATCTCAGACAGCGGCACGCCGCGACGCAGCATGCGGCGCACATCCGCCGGGCGGGGCGGCATCTCAGCCGCCGCCTCGGCCCGTCGCTCGAGCACCTCGATCCGCTCGAGGCGGCGGATGAAAAGACGCTCGGCCCGGGAAGGCGGGGCAGCGGTGGCCTCGGAGGCCGTGGCCGCCACGCAGCCGATCACTGCCGCAAGACCACCGGTGAAAACGCGTTGAACCGAAAGGCCGGAGATCGGGTAAGCCATGGAATCTGTTCCTCCAATGGTCGCTGACTAAAACGTGGCCAGACACGGTGACGATGAGTATCCACGATTCATTCCGCCACGACCAGCGGTCGAGACCGTCATCGACAAACCTCGATTGCCGCAGCCTGCAGGTTTTGCCTAGATTGACACTCCCTCTTTTTTTGGCACTCAATGACGTCCTACAACCTCACGCATCTCCGTCAGCTCGAAGCCGAGAGCATCCACATCATCCGCGAGGTGGCCGCCGAGTTTGAGAACCCGGTGATGCTCTACTCTATCGGCAAGGATTCGGCCGTCATGGTCCGGCTCGCCGAGAAGGCCTTCTACCCGGCCAAGCCCCCCTTCCCGCTGATGCACATCGATACCACCTGGAAGTTTCAGGAGATGTACAAGCTCCGCGACCAGTACGTCGCCAAGGAACTGGGCTTCAAACTGATCGTGCATGTCAATGAAGAGGGCCGGGCGGCCGGAGTGAATCCGATCACGCACGGCAGCAAGGTCCATACCGACATCATGAAGACGCAGGCCCTCCGACAGGCGCTCGACAAACATCGGTTCGATGCGGCCTTCGGCGGCGCCCGCCGCGACGAGGAAAAGTCGCGGGCCAAGGAGCGGGTGTTTTCGTTCCGCGACGAGTTCCACCGCTGGGATCCGAAAAACCAGCGGCCGGAGCTCTGGAACCTCTACAACACGAAAGTCCGTAAGAACGAGAGCATTCGGGTGTTTCCGCTCTCAAACTGGACCGAGCTCGATGTCTGGCAGTACATCCACCTCGAAAACATTCCGATCGTGCCCCTCTACTTCGCCGCCGAGCGGCCGATCGTGTGGCGGGACGGCGTGATGATCATGGTCGATGACGACCGCCTTCCCATGAATCCCGGCGAGCAGCCAGAGATGCGCCGCGTGCGGTTCCGCACGCTCGGCTGCTATCCGCTCTCGGGCGCCGTCGACTCCACGGCCACCACCCTCCCCGAAATCATCCAGGAAATGCTCCTCACCACCTTCTCCGAACGCCAGGGCCGCCTCATCGACTCCGACGAAGCCGGCAGCATGGAAAAGAAGAAAAAGGAGGGGTACTTCTAAGATGTCCCACCAATCAGCCCTGATCGCCTCCGACATCGACGCCTACCTCGCCCAGCATGAGCGGAAGGAGCTGCTGCGGTTCATCACCTGCGGCAGCGTGGATGATGGCAAGAGCACCCTCATCGGCCGGCTCTTCTACGAGTCGAAGATGATCTACGAGGATCAGCTCGCCGCCATCAAGAAAGACAGCTCCCGCTACGGCACGACCGGCGAAGAGGTCGATCTCGCGCTGTTCACCGACGGCCTGGAAGACGAGCGGCAGCAGGGGATCACGATTGACGTCGCCTACCGCTACTTCTCGACCGACAAGCGGAAGTTCATCATCGCCGACACGCCAGGCCATGAGCAGTACACCCGCAACATGGCCACGGGCGCTTCGACGGCCGATCTGGCGATCATCCTCATCGATGCCCGCCACGGTGTTCTCCCCCAGACGAAGCGGCATTCGTTCATCGTGTCGCTGCTGGGCATCAAGCACATCATCGTGGCGGTCAACAAGATGGACATCGTCGACTACGATCAGGCGGTGTTTGAGAAGATCCGCGCCGACTACGTCGACTTCGCCAGCCGGCTCGATTTGCCCGACGTCCACTTCATGCCGATCTCGGCCTTGAAGGGAGACAACGTCGTGGCCCCCAGCCCCCGCATGCCGTGGTACACCGGGTCGGCACTGATGCCGCTCTTGGAGACGGTCTACATCGGCTCCGACCGCAACATGGAAGACTTCCGCTTCCCGGTGCAGTTTGTGCTGCGGCCCAATCTCGACTTCCGGGGTTTCGCCGGCACGATCGCCAGCGGCATCATCCGCAAAGGCGACGAGGTGATCTCACTGCCGTCGCGGAAAAAGAGCCGTGTGAAGAGCATCGTGACGTTCGACGGCGACCTGGAGGAGGCCTTCGCCCCACAGTCGGTCACGCTCACGCTCGAGGACGAGATCGATTCCAGCCGCGGCGACATGCTCGTCCGGCCGGGCAACGTGCCGAAGGTTGATCAGAAGTTCGATGCGATGGTGGTGTGGATGAGTGAGGAGCCGCTCGTTCCCGGCAAGCAATATCTCTTCAAACAGACGAGCAAGGTCACGCCCGGCGCCGTCGGCACGCTCCGCTATCGGGTCGACATCAACTCGTTGCACCGCCAGCCGGCCCCCACGCTCGCGCTCAACGAAATCGGCCGCTGCGGCATCACGCTCACGAGCCCCATCGCCTACGACGCCTACCGTCGCAACCGTGCCACCGGCGGGTTCATCATGATCGACCGTCTCACCAACGCCACGGTCGGCGCCGGCATGATTCTCGACCGTGAGCCGGAAGATGGCCGCAAGGACCATTGGGATGGGGAGCCGGTCGCCGAGCGTTTGCACGAGACGACCAGCGGTGTCACGGCCGCCGAACGGGAGGCGCGGTTTGGCCAGAAGCCGGCCACGGTGCTGCTCACCGGCCTCACGGGCTCGGGAAAGTCGACGATCGCCCGGCTGGTGGAGCGGCGGCTCTTCGACCTGGGGCGGGCCGTGACGGTGCTCGATGGCCAGTCGATGCGGCTGGGCATCAGCCGCGACCTCGGCTTTTCGGCCGACGAGCGGAGCGAAAATCTCCGCCGCAGCATCGAGGTGGCTCGCCTCTTCAATGAGGCCGGGATCCTCTGCATCGCGGCCTTCGTCGCCCCCGACGAGGCGGTGCGGCAGAAGGCGGCCGAGAGGGTGGGCCGCGAGCGGTTCCTCGTGGTGCATCTTGCGGCCCCGATCGACGTCTGCCGCCAGCGGGATACCGACGGCCACTATCCGCTGGCCGACTCGGGCGAGATCACCAACTTCCC
>CAMCYH010000028.1 GCA_945883745.1 Candidatus Kuenenia stuttgartensis | reverse complement strand
ACGCGGGTCCGGTGACGGCCATCGAGTTTTCGCCCGATGGCGGCACACTAGCCACGGGAGGCGGCGACAAGATCGTCAAACTCTGGGACGCCGCCAACGGCACCGAGAAGGGCAAGCTCGAGGGCCATGGGGATGCCGTGTGGTCCGTCACCTTTTCTCCGGATGGAGCGAAGCTTGCCACGGCGGCGGCTGATCGCACGGTGAAGCTCTGGAGCATCGCCGATAAGAAAGAACTTGCCACGCTCAAAGGACATAAAGATTGGGTGACGAGCGTGGCATTCTCGTCGGATGGTGGCCGGCTGGCGTCGGGCAGTCTCGATGGCGCGATCAAACTCTGGGATGGAAACGCCGCCGGGGAACAGGAGGGGCCTGCCGCCGAGAAATCGAGTGTATGGTGCGTGACATTCGCCCCTGATGGCAAGCAGCTGCTGGTGGGCACGCATTCGGGGGCGAAGCTCGTGGCTGTTCCTGCTGCAAAGCTCCTGCCGCCCCCGCCCCCGCCCCCGGCTCCTGCTCCTGCGACGCCGCCGGCTCCCACCACTCCGGTTCCTCCGCCTGCACCTGCGGCCAAGCCGGCACCGGCACCGGCACCCAAACCTGCACCTACACCTGCACCCAAGCCTGCACCGGCACCGGCGGCCAAGCCTGCGCCTGCACCCGCGGCCACTCCGGCTCCGGCAGCTGGCAAGCCCTTGGTGCCCACTGCCTTCACAAGCATGGCAGGGGCCACCAGTGCCATTGCGGCCGACGGAATCATCACCGTCACAGGCCCGCTCGCAAAAGACACGTACACGATCAAGGCGGCGGTGCCTGAGGGCGTGGAGCCACGGACGATTCGCCTGACGGTGCTGCCCGACCCGAGCCTGCCTTCCCAAGGCCCGGGCCGCGCCGGCAACGGTAACTTCGTTGTCAGCACGTTCAGTCTGATGCACGGCGTCCCTGGCAAGCCGGACACGCCGACGGCGGTGAAATTTGTGGCAGCGAAGGCTGACTATGAGCAGCCCAACTTTACCGCGGCTGGCGCGATCGACGACAAGCCGGCCACGGGCTGGGCCATCGCTGGTGGTACCGGCAAGGAACACCATGCCACCTTCGAGATCCCGGCCGCTGTGAAGCTGCCTCCCGGTGCGCCCCTCACGATCACAATCGACCAGCAGTATGCCGACGGCCAGCACACGCTCGGGAAGTTTCGGCTTTCACTGCTGCCGGCCGAGGCTGCCAAACCATGAGCCCGTTTCCTCTCACCATGCAGGATGTTGATTCATGAAACGACCACCCCTCCACGCGATTTCAACTGGTGCGCTGCTGGCGTGCGGTGTCGCGATCGGCGTTTCTTGTGGTTGGGTGCTCGCGCCGCGACAGGACCTTCCGAAGGCGTTTGCCATCACCTCCCAGGCCGATGAGTCGTTTGCCATCTGTACGGCACCGATCGACATGGCCAACAGCGTTGAGGGCATCTTTGTGCTCGACTTCGCCACCGGGGATCTCACGGGGGGTGTGCTCAACGCCGGTTCGGCACTGTTCGCGACCTCATACAAATGCAACGTGCTTGGCGATCTCGGCTTCCAGCCAGGTCAGGCGAAGAACCCGCGTTTCCTGCTCGTGGCCGGCACCGCCGAACTCCGGCCGAATCCGCGGATCGGCCGTCGGCAGTTGGCTCCGTCGGTGATCTACGTGACCGATTGCACGACAGGCGCGACGGCCGCCTATGGTATTCCTTGGTCTCCCCAACAGGCCAACGCGTCGGCGCCGGTGATCAGCGAACTGGTTCCCCTCGATGTGGCCCGACCGCGGGGCGCGGTAGCGCCCTGACATCCATGGAAGATCATCTCAGCAGTGACGCTCCTGCAGCAGCCTGCCTCCTCACTATCAACGGGGAGCCGCGGCGGTTCGCTGTCGGGACGACGGCTTTGGGGGTGGTGCGGGCCCTCGGCCTCGAGGGGCGACCGGTCGCGGTAGAGGTGAACGAGCGGGTCGTGCCGCGGGCCGAACTCGACCGGTGTATGCTGACCAGTGGCGACCGGTTGGAAGTCGTCACACTCGTCGGCGGCGGGTGAGATCCTTCGCCCCTCCGACATTCCCCGCACCCTGCCTGCCCATGAACTCTGCCGCTGATTCTGCCGCGACCGCCACGCTCCGCATCGGTACCGTGGCGCTCATGAGCCGCCTTGTGGTCGGCACCGGAAAATATGCCTCCTATGCCGAGATGGCCCGGTGTCTAGAGGCTTCCGGTACCGACTGCGTGACCGTGGCCGTGCGGCGGGAGCGGCTGCTGAACGCGGCCGGTGAAAACATCCTCGATCACCTCGATGCCACACGCTACACGCTTCTCCCCAATACGGCCGGCTGTTTTTCGGCCGATGACGCCGTCCGGGTGGCACGGCTCGGTCGCGAGCTGCTGCGAGATCTCGGCAATGCGGGATCGGAGTGGGTCAAGCTGGAGGTGCTCGGCGACACCAAGACGCTGCTTCCCGATCCGGTCGGCACGCTCGAGGCGACGGCTCGACTCGTCGAAGATGGTTTCACGGTGCTCGTCTACACCAGCGACGATCCTGTCGTCGCAAGGCGGCTCAAAGATCTCGGCGCTGCGAGTGTGATGCCGGCCGGCAGCCCGATCGGCTCCGGGCAGGGCATCCTCAACGCCAACAATCTCCGCATCTGCATGGAGTATCTGAAGGACGGCGATCCTGACTATCCCGTGATTGTCGATGCGGGCGTGGGCACCGCCAGCGACGTGGCCGAAGCGATGGAACTCGGGGTCGATGGCGTCTTGCTCAACACGGCGATCGCCCATGCCGCTGACCCGCTGCGGATGGCACGGGCCATGAAGGCCGCCTGCCATGCCGGCCGCGAGGCGTTTCTCGCCGGGCGGATGCCGCGGCGGCTCTATGCCAATGCCTCCAGCCCGACCGAGGGTGTCATCGGCAGGAGAGGCTGATGCTCGCGAAGCGAATCATTCCCTGTCTCGATGTCGAAAAGGGAAGGGTGGTCAAAGGGACGCGGTTCCTGGAGCTCGTCGATGCCGGCGATCCGGTCGCCGTGGCGGCGCGGTACGAGGCCGAAGGAGCCGATGAACTCGTCTTCCTCGACATCACGGCCAGCCACGAGGGGCGGGCGATCATGCTCGACATGGTGAGGCGGGTCGCGGAGACGATCTTCATGCCGTTCACCGTCGGCGGCGGTATCCGCACCCTCGACGATGCCGTGCAGCTCATTCATGCCGGAGCGGAGAAGGTGAGCATCAACTCGGCGGCAGTTCGGACGCCGGAGCTCGTGACCGCGGTGGCCGACCGCCTCGGCAGTTGTGCGACCGTAGTCAACATCGACCCCAAGCGGGTGGTGCGGGAGGGCCGCGAGGTGTGGGAGGTGTTCGTCAACGGGGGCCGCGTGCCGACGGGCCTCGAGGCTGTGCCCTGGGCCCAGGAGGTCGAGCGGCTCGGCGCCGGTGAGATCGTGCTTACCTGCATGGACCGCGATGGTACCCGCGACGGCTACGATCTGGAGATCACCGCGGCGGTGAGCAAAGCGGTGGGTATTCCCGTGGTCGCTAGTGGGGGGGCGGGCTGCGCCGGGCACCTGGCCGACGCGATCGAGTTTGGCAAGGCCGATGCAGCCCTGGCCGCTGGCATCTTCCACTTCGGAGAGTGTACGATCCGGGAGGTGAAGGAACTTTTCCAGGCACGCGGGATCGCGGTCCGACCCGCTTTGCATCATGGCCACGCTTGACCCCACGACTGACACGGCGGCACCCCCCGCCGCTGCTTTGGATGCCCCGTCCGCCAAGCCGGCAGCCGCGGGCCTCGAGATTGACCGCCTCTACGAGGCGCTGGTGAAGCTCAATGGCAGCGACCTCCATCTGAAGGTCGGCCAGCCGCCCTTCATGAGGGTGAAGGGCGCGCTCACGCCGCTGAAGTATCCGCGGATCGACGCCGAGCAGATGAAGCGGCTGTGCATGCCGATGCTCGACGAACGGCAGAAACGGATCTTCGCCGAGGACGGTGGGGCCGACTTCGCCTATTCCTGCACGATCGACGGCAAGCGGTGGCGATTTCGTGTCAATCTGCTGACCCAGCAGGGCTCGATCGGCCTCGTGGCCCGAAAGGTCAACGACAGCATCCCCGACTTCGAGAAGCTCTTCCTCCCCCCGGGCATCGAACGGCTCTGCCAGCTCGACCAGGGGATGGTGCTTCTGGCGGGTGTGACGGGCTCCGGCAAGAGCACGACGATCGGCTCGATGCTCAACTACATCAATCGCAACTATCGCAAGCACATCCTGACGCTCGA
The DNA here is from genome assembly GCA_945883745.1 of Candidatus Kuenenia stuttgartensis. Taxonomy (GTDB): domain Bacteria; phylum Planctomycetota; class Planctomycetia; order Pirellulales; family UBA1268; genus CACORA01. Next base: position 29,821 of record CAMCYH010000028.1, on the reverse strand, counting down.
AGACCCGATCGAGTTTGTCTTCACTGAGGACAAGTGTCTGATCAATCAGCGTGAGATCGGTACCGATGTGAAGAACTTCGAGATCGGCATGAAGCATGCCGTGCGCGAAGACCCGGACATCATCCTCGTCGGTGAGCTCCGTGACGTGGAGACGTTCAAGACCGCCATCCATGCGGCCGAGACGGGGCACCTCGTGTTCGGCACGATCCATGCCGCCACCGCGCCGAGCACTGTGACCCGCATCCTCGACCTGTTTCCCCAGGAGGAGCATGCCGCGATCCGCAGTGCCATCGCCTTCAACATGAAGGGCATCGTGGCCCAGAAGCTGCTCAAGTCGATCCGGCCGGGTGTGAGCCGTGTGCCGGTGGTCGAACTCATGTTTTTCGATGCGCTCGTGCGGAAATATGTGCTGGAGGAGCAGGATCATCTGTTGGCCGACCATATCAAGAAGTCGGCCCGCGATGGCATGCAGGACTTCACGATGAGCCTCAAGAGCCTCATCGACCAGGGCCTCATCGATCGCAACGACGCCATGGAGATCGCCCCGAACAAGGAGGCGTTGACCATGGCGCTCAAGGGCATCGGGGTCACTTGATGGAAGGCCAACTGCAAGCGTGGAGAATGGTAGGGCTACGGGCCTGTTTCTGCGCGCTGCTGGCATGTCTGGCCAGCCCCGCCCTGGCCGAAAGCTGGCCGGCGACCACGCCCGAATGGCTGGCCCGTGGGCCGGGGGGCGGGCTGAGCCTTGTGCTGGTGTCGTGCTGGTGGCTGCTGGCGCTTGGCTGGGTCTCTACCACTGACTGGATGTCGCGCGACAGCGTGCAGTACAAGCTATCCCCGGGCATGTGGGGGCCGGTGGCGGCGTGGGTCTTCTTTCCGCTGGCGATTCTGGTGTGGTGGCTGCCGTCGACGTGGGCTGCACTCTTGGTGCTGGCGCTGGCCTGGCTCCTGCCCGTGATGAGCTATGTCTTCATCCGGAATCCACGGGTGCCGCAGTCTGCCCGTGTGCTGACGGTTGGCCACTTCAAGCGACTGGCAGCACCGCTGCTCGAGCGTTTTGGAATCGAACTGGAGACGATGGATGCCGGAGGAGGCGATGTGCTTCCTGAAGTCGTGCTGAAGTCCGCTTCGACCGATGCGCCGGCCGCCGATCCAACCGCCATGGAAAAATTGACCACGGCAGCGGGCTACGGCCCTGCCTGTGCGACACTGCAGGGAGCGGTCTGCACGCGTGCTGAAAAAGTCCGATTCGATGTTGCCCCCAGCGCGGTGCATGTGCATCACTACGTCGATGGCATGTGGGTCAAACCACGTGTCATGACGGTACCGGGTTCAAAGAAGGAGCCGGAACAGTGGGGCGACAAACCACCGTTTTCCCGTGCGGAAGGGGATGCCGTTTTGATCGTGCTGAAGACGGCAGCCGGAATCGACCCTCGTGCCAAAGGCCGACAGGGTGGCAAATGTGTCATCGATGTCGACGGCAAGCCGCGGCCCTGCAGCCTCGTGGTACAGACGGTTTCCACCGGCGAGCAGGTGATCATCGACATCCAGTCCAAGCCGCCGGTCTTCAAGTCCTGCGGTGATCTCGGCATGGCGCCGAGTGTCTTCGAAAAGCTTTCGGGACTTCTCAGCCTGGCGAAGGGGGTGATCGTGCTCTCGTCACCGCCGACGTCGGGGCTGTCGACGACGTTCGATGTCGTCGTAAATACGGCGGACCGCCTGATGCGAGATTTCATCTCGATCGAGGATGCTGCTGCACCGGCCGGTGAGATCCAAAATGTGAAGCCTGTTCGTTATGACGCGAGTCGGAATCAGACGCCGCTGGGCGTGCTGGAAAAGGCTTTGCTCGATTACCCGGCCGCGATTGTGACGCGTGATCTGCGTGACCCATCGCTGGTGGTGGAACTGTTTCGGCTTGCCGATGAGGAGAAGTTTGTCATCCTCAGCCTGAAGGCATCCGATGCGATCGAGGCGATTACCAAACTGCAGGCCTGTCGGGTGCCGCTCGATCAACTGGGGCGGAGTCTCCTCGGCTCGCTGTCGCAGCGGCTCGTGCGGAAGCTTTGCCCGCGGTGCCGGCAGGCCTACAAACCCCCCGCAGAACTCCTGCAGCGGCTCAAGAAAAGTCCGGAACAGGTTCCGGAGATCTACAAGGCGTCGCAGCATGGCTGCCGTGTCTGCGGCGGGCTTGGCTATCTGGGGCAGACGGCAGTCTTCGAACTTGCATCGGGGGCGACACTGCGCAAGGCCGTTGCCGCCAAGGCAGAGCCACAGGCGATTCGTCATGCTGCCGTTCAAGACGGGATGGTCATGCTTCGTGATGCGGGCATGGCGTTGGTCTTCGAAGGCGTCACATCGATCGATGAACTGCAGCGGGTCTTTGCCGCACCCGCTGCGAAGAAATCAGCTCCAGGGGGGGGGCGAGGATGATCAGTCTCCTGCTGTTTCTCGCGCTTGTCGTGATCGCGGGCCTCTTCTACCGGGAGGGTCTTTGGTCGGCGATGGTGGCCGCCATCAACGTGTTGTTTGCCGCCGCCGTGGCCACTGCCTGGTATGAATGGTTGGCCGAACGCATCTCCGGGTCCGTGCCGGATGCCGGCTATCTTGCCGACGTCATCTCGATCTGGGGTATCTTCGGCCTCCTGTTGGCTGCGACCCGCGAAATTACCGTGCGGCTTTCCCGCACCCGAGTGAAATTTCATCCGCTGGTCGATCGCGTCGGTGGGCCGGTCGTCGGCCTCATCGCCGGCTGGATTTTCATCTGTTTTACTGCCACCACACTCCATGTGGCCCCCTTGCCCCGCGATCTGATTCAGCCCACGCCCGACTCACGGCTCCTGGCAGGCCTGGCACCGGATCGTAAGTGGCTGAGCTTTGTTCGAGATGCGACGCGATACGGTCCGTTCGCCCGGCCCGGAGAAGATGGAGCGAACGTCTTTGACAAGGATGCCGACTTCATTCTGCGGTACGCGGATCGCCGCAAGAAGCTGGAAGGGGAAGGCTCGATGTGGGCGGAACCATGATCACGAGTGAGGATGAGCAGGCACGCTATCGGCCGGTGAGCGGTCTGGCAGTGGCGTCGCTCGTCGCCGGGATGCTCTCGGCCGCGGCACTGGTCAATCCATTTTTCTGGGTTGTGCCACTTGTGGCCGTGGGGCTTGCCTGTCTCGGACTGGCCGATGTGAGTCGCGTTGGTGCTGAAAAGGCGGGCCGCATCGCGGCGGTCGCCGGCTTGGCGTTGGCGGTGGGCTTCGGGGCCCAGGCCGTGTCATCGACGCTCACAAGACGGCTGATCACCACGGCACGAGCCCATCAGGCAAGCGTGGTGTGGATCGAGGCGCTCCGCGATGGGCGTGTGGCCGACGCCCGCGCCATGTGCCTGCCCGATGCCGTGCCGAAGCTCGATGATGTGGCGAAGCAGGTGGCGGCGTGTGGCGGTGCGGGGCGGCCGGTGGCCTCTGTGGTCGGCCGCGGTGAAGAAAATCCCGATACATGGCGGGTGAGGGTGGCTGTCGAGCCATGTGCTGCCGGAACCCTCGAGGTGATCATCGAACTTGCCTCCTCGATCGTGACGCGGCAGGAGGGGCCGGTGGAGCGGTGGATGGTCGTGACGTGTCAGCCGGCGGGCTGAAGCTACGCATTCTCAGATGAGAAGGGGCGGATCGAGTCGATGGACTCAGCGGCGGCGGCAAGCATGACGAGGCGATCGAAGCCGAGGGCTGCGCCGACGCCGGCGGGCATGTGATCACCATGGGCGGCGAGGAGCCGATGAGGAATCGGCAGCAGGCTGCGACCGTCGGCGGAGCGAATCCGGTTGGCGGCGTCGATGCGGGCGGCCAGCACCTCACGGCTTGTCTCCTCCTCCCAGCCGTTGGCCAGTTCCACGCCGCGAAGGTAGAGCTCGAACCGGCGGGCCACTCGCTGGTCATCATGATCGAGCCGCGCGAAGGCCGCCTGCGAGGCGGGCCAAGCTTCGAGCATCGTCGGCCGGCCCTGGCCCAGCCGCGGCTGCACCACCTCGGCGAGCAGGGCCTCGAACCAGCGATCCCACAGGGCTTGCCGCTCATGGGCATCGGCGGGGCGGGCATGGTACGACTCGGGCAGTCGCAGGCCGGCTGCCCGGCCTGCGTGCGTGAGGTCGTCGAGCGTTGCCGTGAGTGGGTCGATTCCGATATGGGTGGAAAAGGCCTCCTGGCAGGAGAGCCGTTCGATGCCGCCTACGCCCACGGCTGCAACGCAGAGCTGCTCGAGCAGTGCGGCCGCATCATCGAGCGTGGTGCCCGGCGCGTACCACTCGAGCAGGACAAACTCGACATCGTGCTGCAGGCCACGTTCGCCGGCCCGAAACGACCGGGCGAACTGGTAGATCGGCCCTGCTCCGGCCGACAGCAGCCGCTTCATCAACGCCTCAGGGCTCGTCTGGAGAAAGCGGGGCGTGCCTGAGCCATCGAGATGCACGGCCACCGGGTCGATGTGAGCCTCGGGGAGCACCTCGAGGGCGAGCGTCGGCGTGTCGACCTCGATAAATCCTGCGGAGTCGAACACATCGCGCAGCCGCGCACGAAGATCTGCCCGCAGCTGCAGCACTGGTCTGATGGACATGCCGGAAAACTACGTGGTCGCGGCCGGCTTCTTCGTGGCGAGCTTCTCGGCGGTCTCGCGGTAGACGAGCACCGGGCAGGGCGCATGCCGCACGATCGCCTCGGCCACGCTGCCCATCAGGAGTCGCGTCAATCCGGTGCGGCCGTGAGTGCCAAGCACGATCATGTCGGCCTGCTCCTCTTCGGCCAGTCGCACCACCTCGCCAGCCGGATCACCCATCGTGAGACGGTGCGTGAACGGCACCGACGTGTCGGCCGGCGTGACACCTTCGAGCATCTCGAGGATCCGCTCCGAGCTCGGCTCAGGAATTCCGTAGTAGAGTTCGCCGCCACCATACGCCAGCGGCGGCTCCTCGACATGCACGATCAACAGCCGCCCCCCCTGCTGCTTGGCCAGTGCCTCGGCATGCACGAGCGCCGCATCACTGGCATGGGAAAAATCAGTCGGAAAGAGAATCGTTTTCTGTGCCATGATCACCTCCTCATTCCATCTCAAGTGACAGGGTGCCGGCAGCCCATTGCACATCACCCCTGTATCGTACCGCACCGGCTTCGCGTTCCCACCGTGAAAGTGTCCTTTGTCTTTGCGCAAGAAAACGGGAGGCTCGGGAGGGTCGGCGAACGCTCGAGGAGCGTTGGGCGTATCCTCGCCCCGCGACGAGACTTTTGCCGCCCTCCCGAGCCGGCTTTCTTTAATGCAGCCGCATGCCGGGCAACGCACCAGAGTCCGGTGAAAGCAAGAAGACACCTGGGCTGCCGGCGCCGCTGGCCGCCACCACCATGCCCTCGCTCAGGCCAAACTTCATCTGCCGCGGCGCGAGGTTAGCGACCACGACCACAAGCCGGCCGATGAGGGCGGCCGGCTCATGAAAACCCTTGATGCCGGCAAACACGGTGCGGGTCGCGTCGCCGCCGAGGCTCACCGTGAGCTTGAGCAGCTTCCGCGCCTCGGGCACCTCCTCCGCGGCGATGATCCGCGCCACGCGGAGATCGACCTTGGTGAAGTCGTCGATCGTGCATTCCGGAGCGAGGGGCTCGGCGGCGAGCGGCTCGCCGGAGTCAGTGGCAGATTCGGTCATGGTGGCGGTTCCTTGGGGAGGCAAAGTCGCAGGTGAAGGTGGTTGTGTTGCGGCAGCAGCAAGCAAGGCCTCGAGTTGTGTTGCTTCCACGCGGCGCATCAGTGGCTGGAACGGACCGACCGGCAAGCCGACGAGCGGCTGCTGAGATTCGTCCCATGAGCGGATTGGCCCCCCGATCAAGTCGCCGACCTGCTCGGCGAGCCGGGGGAGTACCGGCGCCAGGTAGACGGTGATCTGCCGAAACAGGTTGAGGGCCACGCTGGCGACCTGCTGAAGTTTTTCCGCGGCCGCGGCCCCGGCCTTGGCGAGTTTCCAGGGCTGTTCCGCATCGACGTAGGCGTTGGCCCGGTCGGCGGCGAGCATGATCGCACGCATCGCCCGGGCGAAGTCACACTGCTCGTAGGCCGCCGCGATCTCGGCGCCGTCGGCCGCGGCTCTGGCGAACAGGCCTCCGTCATCGGGATACGTCGTTGCCAGGCCGGTCGTCTCGAGCCAGCGGGCTGTGCGGCTGGCGAGATTGACCACTTTGCCGACGAGGTCGGCGTTGACCTTGGCCGCAAACTCTTCGAGGTTCAGGTCGATGTCATCGATCCCGCCGGAGAGTTTTGCCGCGTAGTAGTAACGCAGCGCGGCCGGGTCGAGATGGTCGAGGTAGGTGCGGGCCATGAGAAAGGTGCCACGGCTCTTCGACATCTTCTGCCCGTTGACGGTCAGGAAGCCGTGAATGCGGACCTTCGTCGGCAGCGCGAGGCCGGCCGCCTCAAGCATCGCCGGCCAGAAGAGTGTGTGGAAATACGTGATGTCTTTGCCAATGAAGTGATGGATTTCCGCGGGCGGATCGTTGCCGCCGCCGCGATGCCACCAGGCGGCCAGCGACTCGCCATGCGCCACGCACCACTCGCTCGTGGCGGCGATGTAGCCGATGGGCGCATCGAACCAGACGTACCAGTAATGCCCCGGCTTGTCGGGTATCTCGAAGCCGAAGTAGGGGGCGGGGCGGGAAACGTCCCAGTCGCGAAGCGGCTCACCGAGAAAGTGCCCGGCAAGATAGTTGGCGATGCGAGGGTCGAGCGCTCCCGACGATGTGGTCCACGTTTCGAGAAAGCTGTGGAGCGTTTCGATCGTCACGAAGAGGTGCTCGGCCGATCTGACCTCCGGAGTCGCGCCGGAAAGCGTACTCACAGGGTTGACGAGGTCGGCAGGGCTGTAGGTCGCCCCGCACTGCTCGCAGGAGTCGCCGTATTGGTCGGCCGCACTGCATTTCGGACAGGTGCCACGGACAAACCGGTCGGCAAGAAAGACGCCAGCCTGGGGATCGAAGAGTTGCTGCACATCGCGGGAGACCACGAGCCCGCGGTCGCGAAGGGCCTGCCAGATTTCACCGCACAACGTTCGATTGGCAGGGCTGTCGGTGGAACCGTAGTGGTCGAAAGCGATCTGGAAACCGGCGAAGTCGGCCAGATGGGCCTCCCGCATGCCGCTGATCAGGTCGTGCTCGCTACGGCCTTCGGCCTTCGCGCGGATCATGATCGCCGTGCCGTGGGTGTCGTCGGCACAGAGATAGATCGCCCGATGACCACGAAGCTTTTGGAAGCGGACGAAGATGTCGGTCTGGATGTACTCGACGAGATGCCCGAGATGGATGTGGCCGTTGGCGTAGGGCAGGGCGGAGGTGACGAGGATGCGGCGATCGGGCATGGGGCGGATTGTAGGGGGCGGTGCGGAAACCGGGAAACCATGCGGAAATGAGGGCGACGGGGCAAGGCCAGCCAGCGAAGCTTTGCCTGAAAATGATCTTGTGGCTCTGCGCAGCCGCCGCCACCATCCGCCCCCTCGTTCCCCCCGAACCTGGTGCAGCGACGTGGAGCATTGGATGAGCACCGCACGATATGCCACCCAGAGCAGCTTTCTGGCAGCAGCCTGCTGGATAGCCACGATCTCTTCGGCCCAGGCCGATCCCCGGCAGCTTGCGTCCAGCCCGGCCGCTGCCGTGCAGGCTGCCACCCAAGGTGACGTAGTGCTGCTCGATTTTGCCGCCTCGTGGTGTGGGCCATGTCGTCAGATGGCGCCGATCATCGGTGAGATCACGGCGGCCGGCTGGGTCGTGCGGCATGTCGATGCCGATCAGGAGCCCGACCTCATCCGTCGGTTTGGCGTGACCGGCGTGCCCTGTTATGTGCTCCTCGTCCGTGGTGAGGAGGTCGGGCGAATCAACGGCGCCACCACGCGAGCCGAATTGGAGGCATTGCTTGCCAAGAGCCGCCAGCCGCTCGGGCTGGCCGCGCCGCCGGTCGCGGCGGCGGTGCCAGCCGGGCTGAAATCAGCGGCCGTGCCCGGCATTCCTCTGCCTGCGGCAGTCGCGGCTGCACCGCTGGCAACCGAGCCGCCTGTAGCTCCTCAGACGATTCCCGGAGCCGTGATACGCGGGCCCGCGCCGGCCCAGGCAGCGGGGCTCGCGGCCGCCAGCGGACCGGTGTCTCGTGGCTCGGCGGCCGCGTCGCCACGTGCCTCGACCGATCGATCACAGGCCCTTCCTCCAGACACGCGTGCCGCGCTCGAGCGGAGGCTTTTGCAGGCGACGGCCCGGCTCCGAGTCGACGACCAGCAAGGCATGTCATGGGGTACTGGCACCGTGATCGACTGTCGCCAGGGAGAGGCGCTGATTCTGACGTGTGGCCACATCTTTCGCGATTCCGAAGGAAAAGGGCGTGTGGAGGTCGATCTCTTCGGCCCGCAGGGCCCGCGAGGCATCGCCGGTCAGGTAGTGGCGTATGACCTCACCCGCGACCTGGCCCTCGTGAGCATTTTCACCGATCAACCTATCCAGCCAGTCCGCGTCGGCGGGGCCGATTGCGACACCACGGCCGGCGAGGCGGTGGTCACCATGGGATGCAATGGGGGTGACGATCCAACGCTCCACTACAGCCAGATCAACGGTGTCGATAAGTACCTCGGTCCCGCGAATGTGCAGGTGGCCGGCCAGCCGGTGCAGGGCCGCAGTGGTGGCGGACTCTTCACGCTCGATGGCACACTCATCGGTGTCTGCAATGCCGCCGATCCCGCCGACAACGAGGGGCTCTATGCCGCCCTTCCGGCGATCCACGAACAGCTTGACGAGGCCGCGCTGTCGTTTGTTTACCGCAGTGTTTATCCCAGTGGTGGCCTGCCGGTCGGTGTGACCGAGTCGGCGGGTGTCGTCCCCGCCATGCCTGACGAAATGCCGCAGGTGGCATTCGACCGGCGCGACCGTGCCGGAGCGGTGCCCACCGCCTCGACCGGCGCGGATCTGGAGCCATCGGGGCGAGGTATGAGCGGGGGCGCCGGTGCGCCACTTTCCTCGGGCGAGCAGGCACTGCTCGATCATGTCCGGCAGCACGAGGGCAAGGCGGAAGTGATCTGCATCGTGCGGCCGCACGGGGCCCCGCAGGCGGCCAGCGAGGTGTTTGTGTTGCAGAATGCGAGCCGTGGCTTCGTCGAACATCTCTCCCGCACCCACCTCGGCGATGCGGAGCAGTCGGTTCAGGACATGGCAGCGACTCCGGCTTCTGCCGTCACGCGGTAGACTCTGCCGCATGCTCCAGATTCTCGTACGGCACGGTGAGAGCGTCTCCAATCTCGAGGGGCGTGTGCAGGGGCAGGAAGATGTCGCCCTCTCGGTTCGCGGACAAACGCAGGCGGATGCCGTTGCAGCCTGGAGCCGAGGCGAGTTTGGCGGTGATTCGCCGCCCATTGACGAGGTCTGGTCGAGCCCGCTCGTGCGGGCCCGCGATACCGCTGCCCGGATTGCCGCTGCCCTCAATCTTCCTTTGAAGATCGACGAGCGGCTCCAGGAACTCCACGCCGGAATCTTTCAGGGCCACCTGTGGGCCGATCTCGAGGAGCGGTTTCCCGAGGCCGTTGCCCGCTGGCGAAGCGGGGATATCGACTATGCGATCCCGGGAGGTGAGTCCCGGGCCCAACTGGCAGCCCGCGGGCATGCGGTGCTCGAAGCGCTGGCCGGCCGCGATGTGGGCCGCATGATCGTCGTTGCCCATGGCGGCATCCTGACGGCGGCGCTCGGCAGCCTCGTGGGCCGCGGGCATCCGCTGCTGGCTGCCGCCGCCGAGCGGCCGTTTACAAAGCTGCCGGCATTGGCCAACTGTTCGGTCACCCGCGTCGAGTGGCCCGGCCCCATGCTCGTCTCGTTCAACGAGACCGGTCACCTGCCTGCGGTGTGAGTACGGCGGCGGACTCTTTCGTCACGGTCACCGTGACCGGAGCCGCGTTGGCAACGGCGACGCCGGCGAGGTGGGCTGTTGCATGGAGCACGACAACGCCAGGCCCGAGAAGCGTGGCGGCGATATCGAGCGTGGTGTCGATGGGCGTGCCCTCCTCACCAGTGACTCGTCCCAGCACGCGGCCGGCAGTGAACACTGTGACACTGTCGGCGGGAGTGCCGCTGAGCCTGATACGGAGCGAGCCCGCCATCGAGACGCGCCGCGGCTCGGCGGAGAGGGTGAGGCGATGGCCGTGGTTGGCGAATATCGTGCCCCCTACCCAGCGGCCCTGGGTCTCGAGCGGTGATGAATCGATCGCCACGACCCGCAGTTCATGGTGGCCGTCACTGAATCGGCCCGTATCGAGCGGCAGATCGTCGCCCTCCCGGCATGACGCGATACGGATGCCGTCGACGAACAGTTCGTAGCGGTCAATTGGTGAAGTTTTCGTGGCCGAGCTGTGCGGCGCGATCGTGAGCGAGCCCATGAGCGGGCGTGCCAGATCGACCGGCCCACCGGACTGAGCATCGGCGACGGTGACGTCCACCGCGGGACGATCCGCCCATGGCTGGCAGAGTGGGTCGCCAACCACGAGCAGCTGGTAGGGCGACCGAATCGATCGATAGAAGGCCTCGGCAAGACAGGCTCCGCGGACATAATGAAGATGCAGCGCCGGAGAGGCGAACTTGTCGGCGAGAGCGTAGGGCTCGATCACCGTACCGCTTGCCCCAGCGGCTCCGGCCCGGACGAATTCGGAAAGCGGTGTCTGCTCGGCCGCGGGTGAGAACACTCCGCCAAAGCTCGTCAGATTGTCGCAGATCGCTCCCGGTAGGAGTCTGCTGCCACTCGCGGCCCAGTCGAACTCGGCTGTGCCGGTCATCACACCAGCGACCGCGGCACTCTGGCGTGGCAGTGTGCCGGTGACAATGGTGGCGGCAGCGCCGGCGGCCTGGATCGCGGCGACGGTAGCCGGGAAACCAGCGCTGCGGGTGGTCGTACGAACATCGGAGTTGGTCACAAAAAAAATCGTGCCGGTCGGCCGGCTGCCGTCGGCCGCGGTCGATGCTGTGAGGCTCTTGATGATTTCGTCCACGGAATTGCCACGACCTGCCGTCACGCCGAGCATCACGGAGAGGACATGGTGCCTGCCGCCCACCAGAGCGGGCTCGCCGTCTGGCCCCCAGCCCGTGGCGGCGCGGAAGCCGCGTGTCGTGGCCACGGCGCCGTCGGTCGCCGGTGGCGGGGAGTAGTGGTTGGCATGGCGGGCCAGCCAGCGCGGGATGCTACCGACGGGCGGCTCGAGCGTGGCGGAAAAGAGAAACGTCATCCCGGTCAGCGACCCGGCAGGATATTTGTCGCGGTCCAGGAGCGACTCCGGAAGATCGTCCTGGAAATCGATCCGCCAGGGGAACCCGCATGAATAGGCGATGCAATCGACCTGGGCCGCCAGTCCGCGGGTATCGATCGCGGTGAGCACGGGCCCAAGGATCCGCTCTCGAAAGACACTGATCGGGACGGCGTCGTCGGGGCCATCCCAGGCGATGGCGAACACGTTGAGTGGCGGAATGCCGCGGAGGGCCACGAACGCATTTGCGACGGCGAGGCTGTCGGAATTCGACGTGTTGACGACCACGAAGACGCTCTCTGGACCGCCGCCGGCGTGGCAGGGGACGGTCCATGACCAGAGCACGGCGACTGCCAGCGGGGCGGCTGACAGCGGCGTGCGAAAAAATCGATGCCACGAAAAAAATCCGAAGCGGCCGGCACCCATTCCTCGCGTTTCAATCATCGAGGAACAATACTCGAGGAGTCCTTCTGAGGGAGACGACCACCATGCTTCCTATCGCTGCTGCGGCCACGGTAGGCCAGAAAAGATCGGATCTGAAACTCGGACAGTTTGGCCAGACACGACGAGCCACTCTCGGTTTCACATTGGTGGAACTCTTGGTGGTCATCGCCATCGTCGGTGTTCTCATCGGCCTCCTGCTGCCGGCCGTTCAGGCGGCCCGTGAATCGGCACGACGAATGAGTTGCCAGAACAACCTCAAGCAGATTGGTTTGGGGATGCATATCTTTTCGACAGCCCAGCAGGAGCGGTTTCCACCCGGCCGTGTACAGTTTGCGTTGGGCGTTGACACGATGTCATGGTCTGGTTTTTTTCTGGACTACCTGGAACAGGCTGAGACCGCAGCCACTCTGGATGCCGTCACTGACCCTGATGTGGCAGCAGATTCACGCCTCTATCTGACGGAGGACATCACGGAGGTGGTGAATCGCAATGCCGTGACCACGAGGATATCGTCCTACCTCTGCCCAAGTGTTGGACGGCAGCATGCGTCACGATCCGATGGCCGCATCGTTCAGGCGGGTGATCATCATCAGATGGCCTGCATCGACTACTCAGGGAACGCCGGTGTGAATCCCAATGAAACCCAGTTTCGCATGCCCAACAACGCCGTGTACGAGGTGGAAAACGGAGTCCTGCTGACGTACAGCGCCCCGGGGTACGCGGAACCCAAGTCGATCAGCGGTGGCATCCGGTTTCGGCAGATCACCGACGGTCTCTCCAAGACGATGCTGGTTTTTGAGGCGTCTGGAATTGGCCTCGACGGAACAAGCCCAAGGGGTGTGTGGGCAAGCGGTCTCAATGCCAACCACGTCGGTCACGATGACTCAGGCCCCGCGATGATCAATCCAAGTGCCCCAGACGACGTGTGGCTCGAGGGACCGAATATTCCAATGTTCTCAGATCACCCGGGGGGTGTGAACATTCTCATGTGCGACGGTGCTGTGCATTTCCTGAATCAGAACGCTGAAAAATCGGTCGTGTGTGGCCTTGCGTCGCGTACCGCCGGCGAGGTCGTGAGCATCGAGTAGTGGTCGCACACGCGTGTGATCAGGTCGGTTCCGCATCGAAACCGCCGTCGGCACTGCCTTCCCTATTCGTTATCCTCGGGGGAGGAAGGGCTGGCAGCGATGCGAAAAATACCAGGAGGACGAGCCCGGGTGGTTACGGCGGCGTTCCTGGTCGCCGTCTGCGCGTCGCGTCCATATGGCGACGAGCCGCTGCGACGGCCTGAGTTTTCCGGGCAGCAGGCAATGGCCCATCTGGAAAGCATCTGCGGCCTCGGACCGAGAGTGAGCGGATCGCCCGGCATGACCGCCCAGCGGACGCTCCTCGTCAACCACTTCCGTGATGCCGGGGCCCGTGTGACGGGTCAGGCCTTCAAGACCGAAGACCGCCGTACGGGGAAGCCCGTGCACATGGAAAATCTCGTCATCGAATGGCATCCGGACCGCAGCGAACGGATCCTGATCGGCGTGCACTACGACACGCGGCCCTTTCCCGACCGCGATCCCGTCGATCCGCAGGGCACGTTTCTCGGGGCCAATGACGGTGCCAGCGGTGTCGCCGTGCTCATGGAACTGGCCCGCTTCATGCCCTCGCTTCCGAAACCGGTGGGCGTCGACTTCGTCTGCTTCGATGCGGAGGAATATGTCGTCGGTGCACGAGATCCCTACTGCCTCGGCTCGACCTATTTCGCCCGCCGGTATGTGGCCGACCGCCGTGCCGATCCGCGGCTGCATCGCTATCGAGCCGGCGTGATCCTCGACATGGTGGCCGACAAGGATCTGCAAATCTGGCAGGAGCAGCAGAGCGTGATGTGGCCCGACACGCAGCCGGTCGTGGCGGAACTCTGGGGTGTGGCCGCCCGGCTGGGCGTGCGGGAGTTTGTGCCACGCCCCAAGTACACCGTCCACGACGACCATGTGCCGTTGCGGATGATCGCGAAGATTCCCACCTGCGACGTCATCGACTTCGATTACCCCGCCTGGCACACGACGGCCGACACACCTGCCAACTGCGCCCCAGAATCGCTCGAAGCGGTGGGTCGTGTCGTCCATGCCTGGCTCTTGGACCAGCGGTGAATAATGGAGCCACGGTCCAACCAGGCGGATGATGTTGGGCGGAGCCGCAGGGTGCCAGTGGTAGTGCCCCACTTCACGATTTCCGGACCGGTGCGCGTGTCACTGTGGCTCGTGGCCCGCGGGGCCACGGTGTTGGCCGGAGATCGCATCATCGAGCTGATTGCAGGCGCCGTCACGATCGACCTCGAGGCACCCGTTGCCGGCCGTCTCGCGCGGCAGTTCGTCGACGAGGATGATGTCATCGGGCCCGGCACGGTACTCGGAGAGATCGAGCCCGCGGAGGGGATATGAGCGGGCAAGAGACCGCGGACGCCATGGCCGGTGTCGGCCATCGCCGGCTGTGGACTGCGGCACTTGCGGGCGCGACGACGATGTTTCTCGTCCAGCCGCCGGCCGACCTCTGGTGGGCGGCCTGGCTGGCCCCGCTCCCCTGGCTGGCGATCGTGCGCTGGCCGCAGCTGGCCGTGGCCCATCCATGGCGGGTGCTCTGGGTGGCTGGCTTCCTCCACTGGCTGTTGGCGATTCATTGGCTGCGGCTTCCCCATCCGGCGACCGCGATCGGCTGGGTTGCCCTCGCCGCGTATCTCGGCGGCTACGTGCCGCTCTTTGTGTGGGTGGCGCGCACGCTCGTGCACCGGCTCGGCTGGCCACTGCTGGCCGCCGCACCGCTGGCGTGGGTGGCCTGCGAGCAGGTTCGCAGCAGTCTGCTGGGAGGCTTCACATTCGCCGGCCTCGGGCATACCCAGTGGCGGTGGACCACGCTCATCCAGATAGCCGACCTGTTCAGCACGGTCGGGATCAGCGGCGTCGTGATGCTCGTGGCGGCCGCTCTGGCGTCGCGTTCGTTCCGCCAGATGACGATCGCGGCCATCGTGATGGTGGTGGCCCTTGCGTATGGCTCGTGGCGGCTCGCTGACGAACCGCGGCCAACTGGCAGGCCGCTCGACGTGCTGCTTGTCCAGGGCTCGATCGATACGGAGCTCAAGCATGAACCTGGTGCGGAGGCCGATGTGGCCAGGCACTACGACGACCTCACGATCGCGGGGCTTGCAGCCACGCCCGGCGATGCTCCCGATCTCATCGTCTGGCCGGAGACGATGTGGCGCTGGGGCCTGCTCGAGATCGATCCCGACGAGATGCTTCCGGAACCCGTGGTCGAGCAGATGCTCGGCCCCACAGACGCGGGCAGTACGGCATCTGCGGCAGATCGTCAGCGGCAGTGTCGCGAGGCGCTGGAACAGGATCGACGGGCGGCGCTGGCCGCCTACGCCCGTCGCTACGGCACGCACTGGCTCGTCGGCGTCGACAAGCAGGAGATCACGCCGCACGCTCCTGCCGGCGCCCGCAACTACAACTGCGGACTGTTTCTCGACGCCGCGGGTGATCCGCTTGACTGTTACGAAAAGATGTATCCGGTGATGTTTGGCGAATACATCCCGTTGGCGAACCGGTTCCCTTGGCTCTACTCGCTCACGCCGCTGCCCGCGGGCCTCACCGCCGGCACCGAACCGGTGGCCGTGGCGATCGCCGGGCACCGTGTGGCCGTGAACATCTGCTACGAGACGGCCCTGCCGGCAGCAGTGCTTGGAATGGTGCGAACCCTCGAGCAGGCTGGCGGTCGCCCCGACGTGATCGTCAACCTCACCAACGACGGCTGGTTTTGGGGGTCGAGCGAACTCGACATGCACCTGGCCGCCGCCATTTTTCGGGCGGTTGAAGTGCGGACCCCCCTCGTAATCGCAGCCAACACGGGGTTTTCCGGGTGGATCGATGGATCGGGTCGTTTGCTCGCGCGGGGGCCGCGGCGGGCCACCGCCACGCTCCGGGCCCGCGTCGAGCCCGATGGACGCCAGAGTCCGTGGCTGGCCTGGGGGAGTCTACCGGCTTGGGGGTGTGTGGCGATTGTGGGAGGTATCATGATCAAGGCCGTGCGGCAGGATGCGAAGGCGGAATCGTACCGGGCTTGAGTCGCGTTGACCCGGCGGCCGATCAAGTCCTAGGCTGGACGCCAGGTGAGAGAGGGTGCGCAATGAACATTCTCGGCAAAATCTTCGTGTTCGCGGTGTTCATCATGAGCCTCGTGTTCATGAGCTTCGCCGTCGCCATCTTCGCCTCCCATACCAACTGGAAGACCGAAGCGGAGCGATTGGAAAAGGAACTGGCCGCTGACAAGGAAAGGCGCGGCCAGCTTCTCGAAACGATCGACTCGCTGCAGTCTCAGGTGGCCAGTTCCGAGGCCGAACGAGACCAGGTGGTGGCGAAGTTGCAGTATGCCCTCGCCGAGCAGAGCACGGAGCTCAATGAGCTGAAGGAAAATCGCGACACGCTCATGTCAAAGGCGAAGGAAGCCATCAACGAGTTGAGTGTGGTGCAGGCCGAATTGAAGCGGGCGACCGACAACGTCGAGAAACTGCGGGAAGAGGTTCGCGCCCAGCAGGTGACGGTGGACGAGCAGATCGGCCGGTCGGTGCAGTTCTCGGCGCAGCTTCACGAAAAGCAGTCGACCCTGGCGATCGTGGAAGAGCGAAAGGCCCAGCTGGAAAAGCAGTTGGCCAACGCCCGGCTCCTGCTCAAGCAGAGCGGGCTGGCGGTCGACAGCCTACCCCGTGATCAGGTGCCGACGATCGACGGCGTGGTGATGGCGGTGGCAGATGGGTCGGTCGAGGTATCGCTTGGTGGGGATGACGGCCTGCAGCTGGGCCACGTTCTCGAACTCTATCGCAATGATCAGTACGTGGGCCGGGCGGTTGTGAAGGCTGTCAAGCCGGACCGCTCCGTCGCGGTGATCCAAAAGGAATACGCCCGCGGCGTGGTGCAACGGGGCGACCGGGTCACGACCCGCCTGAAGGCAGCGTGAGGCCGTAGGTTTTCAAGGAGGCTCCGAGCCGCAGCGATGAGTGACGACCTGCAGCCAATTGAGCAGCGGCGTGGCCCGATGAACGTCTATACGGCGATGCTGGCGATGGCATTCGTGGCGATGACGCTCGCCTGCATCATCCTCGCCATCGACCTCTTCTCTCGCGGCCTGCCCCTCAAGCCGTAGGCGGCGGTGGCTGGCATGCTTTCCTGGCTGCGGAACCGACGTCGGCGGTCCATCCGCGATCAGCCCTTCCCCATGGCCTGGGACGCCCTGATGCGGCGGAATGTCCGCCATGCCGAGTGGCTCGAGCAGCACCAGCGACAGCAACTCCGCGAGTGGATCGCGGTGTTTCTCGCCGAGAAGTCGTTTGAGGGCTGTGGCGGCATGCAGATCACCGACGAGGTGCGGGTGACGATCGCCGGTCAGGCGGGAATCCTCGCGCTCGGATTTTCCGAGGAGTATTTCGATCGGCTCCGCTCCGTGCTCGTCTACCCGGGCGACTACCTCGTGCCGAGGCGAGAGCCGCTCGATGGTGGTGGTGCACTGGAGTGGCAGGAGGTCCGGCTTGGTGAAACATGGTCGGGAGGGAGCGTCGTCCTATCGTGGCCGAGGGTTGTCGACGGAGGACGGCTCCGGGATGGGGGGACACGCAGTGTCGTCATCCACGAGTTCTCCCACCTGATCGACATGCTCGATGGCGAGATCGATGGGGTGCCCCCGCTGGATGGTGACCGGGCTTGTTGGGCGGCGGAAATGCGTGAATGTCGTGACCGGTTCGAAAGGGCCTTGGAAGCCGGCCGGTTTGTCGCGCTCGATGACTATGCAGCCGAGGGTCCGGGGGAGTTTTTCGCAGTGGCGACGGAGTGCTTCTTTCAGGATCCGCACCGGCTCGCCCGCGGTGACGGTCAACTCTACGACCTGCTCCGAATCGCCTGGCGGCAGGACCCCAAAGCCCGTGTGCCAGTGCGTCCCCAGGGCTGAGATCTACTCGCCGCCGCGGGGGGCCAGTGATGCAACGACGCCGCCGGGCGAAGCCAGGATGAGCCGATCCGTCGTGTCATTGACCACCGGCACGCGGAAGGGCGCGAGACAAAACTGTTCGAGCCGCCGGCCGTCGGCTGGGTCAAGGGTCGCCAGCCGGCCCATGTCGTCAATGCACCAGAGCCGCTTGGAGGTGACGGCCAGCAACTGAACCTGCCGCGGATGGGTCCAGAGCCGCTTGCCGTCAGCGGCAGCAAGGGCCGCCAGGCCACCGGTCGCGAGTGGCACAAGAATCATGTCACCGGACCGCGTGCCGCCGCCCGCGACGGCATCGTCCAGCGGCTGCTGCCATGCGAACACCATTCCGCTGGGAAGCAGGTCGATGCGGATGACGTCGCTCCCCGACGGGCCGGTGTTTGATGCGATGAAGATCGAGGTGCCGCCGTTCGAATCGAGGATGAGGGGTCGGCCGGCTGGCGGCTTGCCGAGCGTAAACTCTGACCGTACCCATTCCGGCTGTGCCGGGTTCAGCCATGTGAGCAGGCCGTCGGTCGTGCACCACAGCACACCTTCTTTCAGTGTGAGTGGTGCAAACGCCACGCTTCCGTGGGTACTGAGTTGGAGCGGCGGGACCTTCGTACCGGTGGTGCGCGAGACGGCCAACCGTTTCTGCGTATCCGTGGCGGATGTGCCACTGGCGTCTTTCTTTCCAAGAACCTTTTGGACTCCAGGCTCCCGGTATGGATTGACGGCGTAACGCATCAGTCGACCGCCCTCGATTGGAACATACACCCAGTCACTACTGATGACTGCCGCTGCGACTGCTGGGCTCGGCAACGGTTCCCGCCAGAGCGTGCTGCCGGTGAGGAGATCGATGCCGAGGACCGCGAAGTCTCCGGCGATGACAACGATGCCGCTGCCCACTGCGGCTGGACGAAGACCGCCGTCACCGCCACTCGGAAAATGTGACCAGAGCACGGTGCCTGGTGCCGGCTGGCCGACTCGAGCTTCGACGTCGTCAGCTCGGGCGACGGGAGCTGCGATGCCATGCAGGCTCCCGTCACCGGCCGTCGCGATGACGATTCCGTCGGCGACTGTCACATGCTCGAGCCGTGTGGCCGACGTGTTGAAGGGCACCTGTACGATCCATTCGCGGCGGAGCCCGAGTTCTTCGGCCACGAAGGCGTCGGCCACCGTGCCACAGACCTGTTCACCGGCCGGAGAGGCCGAGCCGACGAGGCCGGCAGCAACGCATGCAGCAAGGGATGGCAGGATGGATCGCATGGCAAGCCTGACGGGAAAAATGTGGGGAAACCTTCCTGGCAAGCGTAGTTCACGGGGGAGCACACGCAACATCGCTCGGCGTGGGGTAGGATCGTGCGGGTCATGACGGCATCACGACCGACCGATCCGGCCTCACAGGTTCTGGGCTACCTCAATTTCTCCTCGGGCTCGTTCGACCCGACGGCCTGGCGGGCGTTGAACGAACTCTTCGCCGCGGTTGAGACCGTTCCTGGAGAGGATGGTGCGGCCGTGACGGAGCGGCCCGACGCGGCGAGCATCGTGGCTGGTGCGCTCCGGCAACGGCTTGGCGAACTTGAGTCGGCTGAGCCTGCCTTTCGGCAGGCGGCCCAGGCCCGAGTCACCATTGAGCTCGTTTTCGAACACCTGCCCCGGGCATACCGGGGGTTTCATGCCGATCTGCTCGAGCACCAGCCGGCCGGAGCAATTGAGCGACCTTTTTTCCTGATGGCGGCCGCCCAGGCCGTGCTCGCGGAGGTGGCTTCCGGTGACGACGACGCGATCGAGCGGATCGTTGAGCGGGGGATCAACAGGCTGAATGACTATGTCGGTTGGCGGCCGGTGGCGGTCCTCGAGAATGGCCGGCTTTCGGAATCCTATCCCCATGAACGGGTGCGGCCGCTGCCGATCTTCATGGCCGGTGTCGGCCCCGCGCATGGCCGGTATCGCGATCTCGTGCAGGGCGCGATCGACATTCTCGCTGTCGCTCCCTCGGACCTTCTGCGGCAGGCCGACTTCGACCTCGAGATGCTCGAGGAACTGGCGATCGATCCGCGGGCTTTCGACTTTTTGCATCCGGCAGCCAGTCGGCCGAATTATCTTTTCGGACTGTGGGATCCCAACCACATCGACAACGCCGGCTGCTATCGAAGGATGGTCGTGCAGCAGGCCACGCTCGACGGGATCCTTACCTGGCCCGTGGCCGCGGCGGCCGAGAGCGGGTCCGGCTCGAGCGACACGGCCGATCTGCGCCGTGAATCGTCCGCGGTACTCGCCGGCGTCATGCTGATGGCCTCAGGTCTCTCCGGCCACGGCCCGGGAGCTCACCAGGCGGGTTTGCCGCTGGCAGAGCTGCTGCCCCGCATCGCCGGGTATCGCGATGCCTTCTACCGCTGGCTGATGGAACAACTGCCCGAGCCGCATCGACTCCGGCTCGACGAGGAGGTCCGCCGGCTGCGGCAGCCGTTTGGCGGTGTTCGCCGCCACATCAATGCCTTATTGGCCAAACGCCGTGCCCGGCAGGTCGAGAGCGTGGCGCTCGCGGCGGTGATGTCGCGGCTTGGCCGCGCGGCTGAAGCCGAGCGGCTGGCGGGTGTCGTCCCGGCGGCGTCGGCTCGGATGCTCGCACGCATCAGCGGCAGCATCGTGGCCGCCCAGCAGACACTGCGGCTCGCGAAGCCCGGTGATGATGCGGGGGTCTCGGCTCGCGCGGCGCTCGATCACCTCGATGCGGCCACCGATCTCTTGTTTCGCGCCGTGGGCTGTGGGGCAATGGTCGATCCGTGGAACATTCTCGGGCTGGCCGGACAGTTTCCGCTTCATGAACCGGGTGGCGAGAGCCTGCCCGATCCGCGCGTCGACGACCTGATCGACGAGACCGGAGCGATCCTTGACGGCTATGCCGCTGTCTGGCGGCAGGCGGCCCTTGCGGGGGCCCACCGCGAGGCGACGCGGGCCGACAACTCGCTGGAAAAAATCGGCACCTGGTGGGATCGCTACGCGACGACGACCGTGTCGGGAGTCGATTATCTCTCCGGTCGGGAAGTGCGTGATTCGACCCGTGAGGTGATCGCGTCGCTGCAGCGGCGTCACGCGCTGGGGGCCGAGCCGCCGCCTCCCGGATTCTGGCGGAAGGAGGTGGCCTCGTTCACGTCTCCCCGCAGCCATGCCCAGGCAACCGAGTCGTTGCTCCGGGAGGGGGATCTTGATGGCGCGATGGGTCTGCTTGTCTGCTGGGCATCGCTGCTGGAGGGGCCGACGCTCGAGCAGTTGGGGGGTGAGTGGCTGGCCGCCGCAGCCCGCTGGCTGGCCCGTGCGTTTGGCGATCGCTCACCGGAGGGCCGTGTCCGCGTGAGGCGGTTTCTTGAACTGGTCGAGGCCAATACGAGTGGAGTCGCCGACATCATCGAGATGGCCGCTGCCGGACGCGAGCCTGCCGACTCCAGCCTCGGCGACATGCCGGCTGCCGGTAGGGCCGAAGATGACGAGCAGCCCGATGGAGAAGAGAGCGTAGCCAGCGCCTACGAGTCGATGGTCTGGAGGGACTCCACTGATGATGGTGTCGACGGCGGGATGCTGGAGCACGAGCAGCCTGGTGGCACGTCGGGCAGCGGGCCGGCGGCGGTCGAGCAGGCGGCGGAGTTTCTCGCCGGCTGTTCGCGGCTTTTGCGTCATGCCGTGACGGCGGCCTGTGCCGCTGACAATCGTGCCGGAAGCGGCCCCTCGCGTGAAGAAATCGATGCAGTTGTCGGCTGGCGACACACGCTGCGCCGTCAGCGACGGGCGATGGTGCGGGCGGCCGCGGTCATTTCCGGCCGCGACGTCGCAACGCCGCTCGGCATGCCGGAAGCAGAGCTGGACCGGGTTCGCTGGCAACGAGATGCTGCCGCTGAACGACTGGTCGATGCCGCCATCGAGATCACCGAAACGCTGTGGATGCTTTCCGCACGGATCCAGTTTGCCGCACCACGACCGGTCGCCACGGCACCACAGTCGGCTTCCCGTGGGCTTGTCGGCAGGCTCTTCGCCGCCATCCTCCGCGGCGACGTCGCTGCCTCTCAGAGCCTGCTCGACGAGGTCTGCGGACGGCTTGCCGGCAAGGCGGTGCTCTATATTCCGCTGTCTCGGGGCGGACAGCCTGATCGCATCGTGCGGGCACGCTGCCGGGAGCGGCTGCTGACGCGGTTATGTGGCTGCCTGCCGCGGATCGGCCTGGTGGCCGAGACGACGCGGGTCGTGCAGTTGGCGAAGAGCTTGGAACGAAAGCGGCCGAAGGGTGGGGCGAGCGTGAGCGAATTCGATCGCGTGTTCGAGGCAGCCGCGATGGGCCTGGTGGAGCGGATCGTGGAAAGCGCCCACACGCCATCTGCCGATGGGGAGGCGGTCGTGGATTCGATAGCCAAACAGCGGATTCTCGACGGCCTGTCGCTCCTTGTCCCGAAACTCCTCGAAACCTGGATGACACACGCGCGGCAACTACGGCTCTCGGTGCTCGAGCGGGTGCGCGACCAGAAAACCTTCGACACGCTGCGGGAATTCGTCGAGCAGTATGGTGCGGGCCTGTTCACCCAGCATGTGCTCACGCCCCCCTCGCTCCGCGGTATCCTGCGGGGGGGCGTGCGAAGCTTCTTGGAGCGGACGCTCGAACGTGACCAGGGAGATGTCTTGGATGGTGCCGCTGCATCCCGTCGGCCAGCCCGGCTGCTCAACGACTTGGCGGCTGGCACGCTGCCGATGAAGGTGGCCCAGTCGCGCATCCGGCTGGTCCTTGAGAGCATCGCGGAGAACCATGCTGAATATCGGGACTGGAACTCCACCACGACCCAATCGGATCGCGGCGAAAACATCTACATGCTCCTCGATTTCCTGCGGCTGAAAGCCGAATATGACCGGATCGCCTGGACGCTCCGGCCGGTGACGATGGCGCACCGGGTGCTCGCGCGGCGGAGCGAGTCGGCTGCCGCGGCCGCGTGGCGGAGCCGTATGCGTGAAGAGACGTCCGAGACGGCGGCCGCCCTTGTTGCGAAGCTCGGAGCCTTGGAGCAGGAGACGGGCGTGCGGCTGGCGAGTGTGGGCGACCGTGTCCGGCGAGAGTTTTCGGCAGCCCTTGAACAGGATGAACTCGAGTCGTTCGTCGAGCCGGCAGTCACTGAGCTCACCACCGGCAAGGCGACGGGAGCCGGGGCGGAACTCGAGGAGCGGGCAAGGGCCTTCCTGGGGGTGGCGAGCGGGTCGGGTGTGGAGGTGCCGGAATGGCTCGAGCGGCTGACGAATCGCGTTGACCGGTGCCTCGAGCGGGCCGATGGCGAGACGGCCTCGGCAATCGCATTTTCCCGGTCCGGATCGCTTCCCGAAGCCGTGGCTTGGATGCCGATGCCGTGGGACGATCTCACGCAGGCACTGGGTACCTGATCACAGGCGACGTGATCACAGGGGCTTGGCCCGCAGGTCACGAAACTCGACCTTCATGACGAGGCCGGGATGGATCTGGAGGCCGATGGGCGCCGGCTCGCGGTACGTGTCACTCGTGTACTGCGATACCTGCTCACCATTGAGCCAGACGGTGAACGTGTCGCCCTTGGCCTCGACGCGGATACGGTTCCATTCGCCCGATTTGAGCAGGTCGGCAGCCCGCGGAGCACGGGCCTCCTCGGGATATTTCCCGGTGTAGAAGGAGCAGGTCATGTCTTTCTTGAGGCTTCGTGACACGCCGATCTGCACCTGGAGCTCGGGCTTCCGCACCATGATGCCGCTGTCGATCTCGCCGGTGAAACGCACCTCCCCCTCGACGATCACATCGCCGTAGGATTGCCCTGTGTAGAGCATCGAGCCCTTTTTTTCGGCGTCGTTCTCACCGACGATCGCGTTGTCGACGACCTTCCAGTAGGGGCCGCCCACGACCTTCCAGCCCGTGAGGTCAGTACCGTTGAAGATTGCGGGCAGGTCAGCGGTGGGGGGCACTTCGGCGACGGCTGTCGCGGCGAGCAGAAGAGTGGCGGCAAGGCTGGTCAGCGTGATCGGGTGCATCAGCAGCAGTCTCCGTGGGGATGACCTCAGAGCATACCGTACCGTGCGGCAAAGAGCCGAGTCGCCGCTTTTTCTCCAGAGAGCCGCCAGGAGCGAGCGCGTCCCACAGAAAGCCGCCAGGCGCGCGCCGGCGGAATCGAACACTAAATGCCAATCGCGCTACCGTATTGGCCATGTGGCCACTTCATCTGGCCAGTCAGCCAATGGATACTGTTGGTGAAAGACATAGATGAGCGGCTTGCCCTGAAAGCATTTCTGCGTGACAACCTTGTCCGGTGCGTCCATCCCAGTTGAAGGAGTCTGCATGAGTATCATGAGTCGAGCGATTCTGTTGGGGATATTGTTCATCTGGTGCGGCACGGGGGTGGCAGCGGGAGAAGAGATCTCTCCTGCCTCAGGATGGACCGAGGATTTCACTGATCTGACGGCGTTCCAGCGCAACTGGTCGCAGTACGGGTTTCTCGCTGACGGCCGCGACGACAAGCATCCGCACGGGCGCGCAGTCTCGGGCAAGGATGTGCGACCCGACTGGTGGCAGGTCGTCGATGGTGCGCTGCGGGGCCGCAACTTCCCCGAGGAGTTTCACCCGGCCGGCATCACACGGAAGATTTCGGGAAATGACGTGCGGGTGTCATTTCGGTTCCGGTTCTCCACTGGTGGCATGGCGGGCATCACGGTCCGGGGGCCGAATCCAATTGTCGAGCGCGACTTCCACGTGGCCGTGCTCCACATCCGGCCGACCAGCATCACGGCCGCCGACAACACGGTGCTCCATCCAAGAGACTCCCCGGAGGCCGCGGCTCTCGCGAAGCAGGGGGGATGGAATCGAAAGTTTTTCTACGCCAAGACGGAGAAGATCGAGATCGCTCCGGAGGAGTGGCATGACCTGTCGCTGGAGCTGCGGGGCAAGGAGTTGACCGCGTTCATCGACGGCAAGAAAGTGCTCGACTACACCACGCTGGCCGGCGACGCGCCGAAGACCAGCATCGGCCTCCAGCCGGGCGGCAACAAGAAGGACGTGCTCGACACCTGGTTCGACGATATTCGCGTCGAGCCGTTGGAGCGCTGAGCGCCGTGCTAGAGGCTCGTGCGGACAGGCCTGGCACCGACACACCGCGCGGGACAACCAATCAGTGCGCCCGTGCAGGCGGCGGCCAGAGCGGAGAGAACCCGGCGTTGTCCACGTAGGCGTCGCCGTCCCCTTCCTTGCGGATCATCACGGTGACCGGCCCTGCGGCAGCGGTCCGAAAGGGGACCTCCACGTGTGGCCAGACCGCCTCAGGCGTGCCTGAGTATCGGGCAGCCGCGATCTCGCCCGCCGCACCGTGCTCAGCCGCAGCTCCAGGCTGCCGTCGAAGCAGCCGATCAGCAGATCGAGGTCGCCATCGTCGTCCCAATCGACCGGCTCGAAGAACGATCCGAACGACTCGGTCTTCTTCGTCTGCGCGGGGCGCGCCCGTACCGGTGTTCCCGAGACATCCGTCAGTTCCACGCCGGCGGCGTGACGGTGCTGGTGGGCGGTGGCACCCACTCCCGGCACACAACGCTTCACCTCACGGCAGAGGATTCCGGGCGGCCTGCCGCTCCCGTCGTCTACCGGTCGCTGCCCGGAGAAGAGGCGGTCTTGTCCGGCATGACCGAGTTGAGCCGTGAATGGTTCGCAGCGGTGACCGACAAGACCATCTTGGATCGACTGATCGATCCCGCGAGCCGGGGCCGGTTGCTCGCCTGTGATTTGCGGTCTCATGGCATTACGGACTACGGCGCGCTCAGCCGCCGTGGGCATGAAGTGAGCCGGCCGGAGATCACCACGCTGCCGCCGGTCG
Source organism: Candidatus Kuenenia stuttgartensis (assembly GCA_945883745.1). Lineage (GTDB taxonomy): Bacteria > Planctomycetota > Planctomycetia > Pirellulales > UBA1268 > CACORA01. Next base: position 4,240 of record CAMCYH010000028.1, on the reverse strand, counting down.
AACTCCATGTCAGCGGCGAACGGATGCCGCGGGCCCGGTGGCCGAACCCGGAGGATCATTTCCCGCAGTTCCTCCGAGGCGCGCAGCAATCCCGTCGCGGGGTCGTGGGCCGCGCAGGAATCGTGGACAAGGGGCCCACCGCCAAGGATGCGGACTTCGTGCATCGCGGCGGCACCATCCGCTATGCCTTCGATCGCCCCGAGAAGTGGCGGGAGAGCGACGACATCTGGCTCTCGGGCGTGTTCAGTTGGAGTTGGCAATGGTCCTACAACCGCGTGGCGGCGATCGACGTGGCCAAGCGGGAGATCACCCTCGGCTACGGCGAGCGCGACGGAATCGAGGACAAATACTCGTTCGATTATTTCTTCGTCGAGAACCTGCTCGAGGAAATCGACCGTCCCGGCGAATACTATCTCGACCGCACGACCGGCATGCTCTACCTGCTGCCGCCGGAGTCATTCGCATCCCCGGCCATCGGCATTTCCCTGTCAACACTGTCCGCGCCGATGGTGGCAATGTCGCAGGTGTCCCACGTGCGGATCGAAGATCTCGTCCTCGACGGCGGCCGGTCGGAGGCGATCACGTGCACCGGGGGCGAGCAGGTGCTGCTCGAGCGGTGTGAGATCCGCAATTTCTCGGGCGGCGGGGTTTCGTTGGACGGACGGAATCACGGCGTTCGCGGCTGCCATGTCCACCATGTCGGCGGATCCGGGGTGGGGCTCCGCGGTGGGGACTTCGCGACGCTCGAGCCGGGCGGGATGTTCGTTGAACACTGCGACATCCACGACTTCGCCTGGCTCCACCAGGTGTACGTGCCGGCCGTGGGGCTCGGCTATCGCAGCGTGGGAAGCCGCGTCTCGCACAACCGCATCCATCACGGCCCCCACGTGGCCATCACCGTGTACGGGAATGATCATCTCATCGAAGGCAACGACATCGGGAACGTCGTCGAGGACTTCACCGACATGGGGGCGATCTACGCGAATCTCGGCAAATCGCCTTTGGAGCGCGGTACGATCGTCCGGCACAATTATTTCCACGACATCGGCCGTGAGCACCGTCATCAGAATGCGGTCTACGCCGACAACTGCACGATGGGTTGGCTCATCGAGGGGAACGTGTTCCACCGGATCGGTGGTGTGGGCGACGCGTGGGACTCGCGGGCCGTGAACAACAACAGTGGGGCCTTCATCGTCACGCGGCACAATGCCTTCATCGACTGCACCGTGCCGTATGTGATGGGCAATTACTGTGCCCGCCAGGACCTCCATGAATCCTTCCGGAAGGCCTGGGAGGCGTATTTCCAGAGCCACGACCTGACGCGACTTCCCCATGCCGCCAAATACCCGGAGCTTCTCCGGTTCTGGGAGGAGCCGCGGCAGTATCCGGACTCCAACCGGTTCGAGGGCAACCTGATCTACAACCCCACCGTGCCGCTCGCACTGCGGGTCGGGTCGCTGGAGATGCACGATGGCGCCATCGTCGAGCGCGGCGGTTCGCTCCACCTTGGAAGCAACTGGGTCGCCGATGCCGACCCGGGCTTCGTCAGCGCCGAGACCGGCGACTTACGGCTGCGAAGCGATGCCGAGGTGCTCCGGAAAATACCGGGATTTATCGCGATCCCGTTCGCAGCGATCGGGCCGGATCAGGAGATCCTCCGCCACTGAGCAGGTTCTTCCGGTACCGCGCGGAGCGCGCCGAATCGCGATCGGGTGCCAGACAAATTGCGGGGTCTCGTGGCCCCTTGGTTGTAATTCCCTCGCCACCAACGATCACGACTGCCGCAAGGAAACGCATGAATTGCCCCACTGTGACGCAGATAGCCATCGTGTGTGTCGCGTGCGCTGTCTTGCCGACGGCCACCCGTGCGGAGCAGGCCATGCCTCGGTATCGCTTCACTGTCGGCCAGTCGCTGGTCTACGAGACGACGCTTCAGGAAAAACCCGAAGCAGGCGTTGTCGAGCGGCTGCGGGCCTGGGTCGTGAGTGTCGACGAGAACGGCCAGGCGAGGATTCTGCTCAAGAAAGAGCCGCTGAAAGACGGAAAAGTCAACGAGGCCGCGGAGTTGCTCGCCTATGCCGACATCACTCCCGATGGCTCGATCGATCCGAACCCCACGCTGTCGGTGCGCATGTTGCCGCGAAACCACTTCCCAAAACTTCCTGGTTCCGCCGCCGAAAACGCCGCAGGCTGGAAGGAATACGACCCGGTCCTCGACCTGGCCAGTTCCTACACGACCCGTCCGGATGCTGAGGGCAGCGAATGCACGGTGACTGGCCCGATGATCGAGGGCGGAAAGACGAGCCGACGGTATACCTGGGACGCCACGCAGGGACTTGCCAGTGAGATCATGTTTCCCACGGGTCGGACGACGCGGCTCGTTTCGGCCCAGCGTGAGTCCTCTGAGATGGCGGCGACCCGTGGTCGTGAGGCTAAGGACTACTTCGCCGCTCTCTTTGCCCATGACCGCCGTCTCGATGCCGCCACGCGACTGCCAACGGAGGCAGCTGCCCGGGATGCGATTGCCGCAGCACGGGGCGACTTTGCCGCGGTGGTTGATCGGCTGACCACCGCGGAGATCAGGCCTGTGGCGGCACGCACCCTCGCCGGATTCGATGCAGCGGCGGACGCCATCTGCAAACCCGGTGGGCTCCGGGAACGCACGAGCCGCGTGCTCGGGTCGTCGCCCGGTGATTGGGACGCGATCGACACCACCGGCAAGCGGCACACCGCCAAGGACTACCGCGGCCGGGTCGTGGTCGCCGACTTTTGGTATCGCAATTGTCCAGCCTGCATCCTGGCCATGCCCGAGGTGAAGGCGATCGCCAGGCATTTCGCCGGCCGGCCCGTGGCCCTGCTTGGAATGAATATCGATGAAAACGAGACCGACGCGATCTTCATGGCCAACTCGCTCGCATTGCCCTATCCGACACTCCGGGCCCAGTCGCTCGAGAAAATCTTCCACATGGAGGACTTCGGCTATCCGACGCTTTTCATCATCGATCAGGAGGGCGTGATCCGCTCGCTTCGCATCGGCTATTCCGCCACGCTTGCCGAGGAGGTCATCGCCGAAGTTGAAAAGCTGCTGGGCACGTGAGGAAGCGGCTCAGACCAACGGCGCGAGCCCGTCCGAAAAGCTGCGAATCGAAAACGGGTCTCAGAGGAAGCCGCCATGCGCAAGCCGGCGGGCTGCCGAAACACGACGCGCTATGCGCGCGATGTCGGTCGTCGGCCGTCACGAGCGCGGCCGAGGGCGGCGCGGCTGGGGAGTGCTAAGCAGCCCGAGTTCGTAGCCGCGGGCGACGGCCTGTGTCCGGTCGACCACACCGAGCTTTTCGATGACAGCGGCGACATGGGCCTTGGCAGTGCGGGTGGAGATTCCGAGGAGGCGGCCGATCTCGTTGTTGGTGAATCCTTCCCGAAGGAGGTCAAGCACTTCCTCTTCGCGCGGCGTGAGCCGGGCGGGGAGCGGGGAGGTATCGCCCGTTCGCTGTGTGGTAAGCCGTTGCATGTCGCTGCTGATCACGTGGCTCCCGGCATGGGCGGAGCGGATGGCCTGCACGAGTTCATCGTGCTCCACGTTTTTCGTGACATAGCCTGCGGCACCGGCGGCGACTGCCTGGGAGAGATCCTCCGGGGCTTCAGATGAGGTGAGCATGATAACGCGGGCAGACGGGTCGGCCTCGCGGATGCGGCGGAGCGTCTCGATGCCATCGATGCCCTGCATCGTGATATCGAGCAGACAAATATCAGGCTGCAGTTCCTGCCAGAGCCGCACGCCCTGCAGGCCGTCGGTAGCCTGGCCTGCGACGTCGAAGCCGGGCTCGGAGGCGAGCAGGTTTGCGAGCCCCGCCCGCATGACAGGATGGTCGTCAACGAGGAGAAGGCGGATCGTGGCAACCATGGCAGGCTCGGAAGGAGCGTCACGTTGTAACTCAGAATAGCGTCTGCGGGAGTGGCCCGGGGCACCCGTCACTTTTTGTTTTGGCCCATATTGGCCAGATGGCCAATGGCTTCGGCCCGTCTCCTTTACTACCCTTAAGGCGGGGTGCGTGGCTCTCCTACCCAATTTCTTTTTAGGTCAGAGTAGAGTTCGATCCATGAGTGAATCTCCCAATTCCTTGCGGCCTCGCGGTTTTACCCTGGTCGAACTCTTGGTCGTGATCGCGATCATCGGGGTCCTCATCGGCCTGCTCCTGCCGGCTGTGCAGGCGGCGCGGGAAGCGGGCCGGCGGAGCAT
>CAMCYH010000027.1 GCA_945883745.1 Candidatus Kuenenia stuttgartensis | reverse complement strand
CTATGCGGCCGCTGGCGCAGCGGCTCTTTCGGTGCTCACCGACGCCTGGGACTTCGGCGGGAGCCTCGTCGATCTCGAGGCGGCGCGGATCGCCGTGCCGTTGCCCGTGCTGCGGAAGGAATTCATCGTCGACCGCTATCAGGTGATCGAGGCCCGGGCCCACGGTGCCGATGCCGTGCTCCTCATCGCCGAGTGCCTCGACGACTGCCACCTGCGGAGCCTCTATCGCGACATCCTTGACCTCGGCATGACGCCGCTGGTGGAACTCCACGATGAGGAGAACCTGCCGCGGGTGCTCGATCTAGGGGCGACGCTCGTCGGCATCAACAACCGCAACTTGAAGACGATGACCACCGATCTCGATCACGTGCTGCGACTCCGGGAGCGGGTGCCCGACGACGTGGTGCTCGTGGCGGAGAGCGGCATCAAGACCCGGGCCGACGTCGAACGGCTCGAGGCCGCCGGCATCGCCGCGATGCTCGTGGGCGAGTCGCTGCTCAAACAGCCCGACCCGGGTGTCGCAGCAGCGGCGCTGCAGGGAAAGACTCTCGAGCCCTCATGAAAGCGTCGTCGCATGAAGGTCTTGTTGGTTGCGGATCTCCATTACACCCTGCCGCAATTTGACTGGCTGCAGCGGGAGGTATCGTCTTACGACGTGGTCGTGATCGCCGGAGACCTTCTCGATCTTGCCTCGCCAGTGCCGGTGGCCGCCCAGGTGGTCGTGGTCACGAAACTGATCGCGGCCCTCGGCCAACGGACGCGGCTCCTTGTCTGTTCAGGGAATCACGACCTCACTGGCCGCGGTGCGGCGGGCGACAAGTCGGCGATCTGGCTCGAGCAGGTGCGTGGCCTGGGGATTCCCTGCGATGGTGAACGGATCGTCTGTGGGTCGTGGCTGCTTTCGATCTGTCCATGGTGGGATGGGGATGCGACCAAAGACGATGTGGCACGGCAGCTCCACGACGATGCCCAGTCGCTCGCCACGGCACCACGAACCTGGGTGTGGGTCTACCACGCGCCCCCGTCAGGCTCGGCGACGTGCTGGACGGGCCGCGGGCCTGCCGGTGACGATGCTTTGGCCGAATGGATTCGGCTTTACCAGCCCTTTGCCGTTCTCTGCGGACACATCCACAACGCCCCCTTTCTCGGTACCGGGTCGTGGGTCGATCGCCTGGAAACGACGTGGGTCTTCAATCCCGGCCGCCAGCCCGGTGCGGTTCCCTGCCACATTGTCATCGACACCGGTAGCGGCCGGATCTCGTGGCACTCGTTTCAGGGAGAAGACTCACGCACACTGTCCACCTGAATCTTCATCTGGCCGCGGGTTCCTCGGCCCGTCTCGCCGTCCCGGTCACTCGTTGGGGTCCACCGCCCGCTCCGACCCGGGTTCGGCCCGCGACTCACCTGGGTGGAGAATCAGCGACTCGAGAATCTCATCCAGCATTGCCAGGCTCGTGCCTGAATCCTGATACTGCCGCTTCACGTCGGCGAGGTAGGCGGAAGCCGCGAAGAGTCGTTCGGCGAGAAGGCCGGCGATCGCCAGGAGCACAGGCGGATTCGCCAGCAGAAATGCCATGCCGTCGGGGATGCACAGACAGCGGACGGTCGTCGCGGCGCGGACGGTCGCGCTGAAGGGCCTACCGACGAGCAGGGCCATCTCTCCGATCGTGGCGCCAGGTTCGCGAATGGTGGCAATGCAGACGGTGCCATGCTTGAGTACCTCGGCTACACCGGATACCAGAATCCAGAGAGAGCCATCCGACGGATCTCCCTCCTGAACGATGACGGCTCCGGCAGCGAACGACTTTTCCGGCTGTCCGTGACAGAATTCGAGGATGGTTTGAGCGGCCATGGAAGGTTTCTCTGAACGTACTCCGTATCAATGTTTACCGACGTGATGGCGTGCGTGACCGACCTCGCGACGTTCGCTGATTAGAAATCACGTCGGGGGTCGGTCCTCGTTATCGTTCCCTCGAATGCACGTGCTTGACATCGAAGGGATTCCTTTCAGAATACCGGGAATTCGGCATTTATTTCGTGACGTGCGGGGTGGCAATGTTGCCGTTGCGGCGATTGATCGCCCGCTTCGCATTCCGCCCCCACAGAGACAGCGAGACGAGGAATGAAAGGGACGATTTCTGCATGTCTTCTGGAGATGACGGATGTGCGTTACGGCGCCGCCGTTTCCCAGACGATCGTCGAGGCCAGCGGACTCGACGAATTCAAACTCAGGTCTCCTCTTTCCGAGATCCCGGACAGCGATTTCATGAAGTTGCTTGGCGCCACACTGTCGACAACAAAGAAGTCCCTTGAGGCGATCGCAGATGAATTTGGTGAATTCTGGTGCTGCACCTATGCCCCGAGGGTCTACAAGTCGGTCGTCTCCACGTTCAAGAACTCCCGGGATCTCCTGCTCGGGCTCGACAAAGTGCACGTGATGATGACCAAGGCGTACAAGAATGCTCATCCGCCGCGGTTCGACTACCAATGGCAGAGTGACAACCTGCTCAAGGTGACGTACAAGTCCGACCGGAACATGATCGATCTCTACGTCGGCCTTGCGCGGGGTGTCGGCAAATACTTCAAGGAGCGACTTGTGGTACGGAAAGTCGATGACTCGACCGTCACCATCCAGTTTTTTCCGGCCTGACCAGGAAATCCCGCGGTGTGCCTCATGGAGAGGGGTTTCCCCGGATCCTAAAGCCTGTCTTCCTTCACGAAGCGGTAACCAGTGCCGCGGATCGAGAGGAAGTGCCTGGGCTGCGAAGGGTTTTCCTCGAATGATTTCCGCAGATTGAGCATGAAGGTGTCGATTGTGCGGGTGGCCGGTGCCCGGGTGAGCCCCCAGACATTTTTGAGCAGTTCGTCTCGTGATACCACCACGCCTTCCCGCTCCACCAAATAGCGGAGCAGTTTCATCTCGAGGTTGGTGAGCCGCACCGGCTTGCCACCAGCCGAGGCGTCCCAGGTGTCGAAGTTGACCTCGGCGTTGCCAAAGCGAAAGACGGCACTGCGGCCGCCAGTGGTCTCGCCTGCGGGGGGCCGCTCGGCCCGCCCCCGCCGGGCCAGCAGATTGCGGATCACCGACAGCAATTCTTCCAGGTCGAACGGTTTCTGCAGGTAGACGTCGGTTCCGGCGTCGAAGCCGCGAATCCGGTCTTCGACCAGCGTGCGGGCCGTCAGCATCACCACCGGCACGGGATTGCCCGCGGTGCGGATCGCCTCGCATACGGCATAGCCGCTCATGCCCGGCAGCATCAGGTCAAGTACGACCAGATCGACCGGTGGAGTTGCCGCTTCCGCGGCAGCCACTGCCGCCTGACCGTCGCCCACGACCGTGACCTGGTAGCCTTCCGACTCCAGATTGAACTTGATACCGATGGCGAGATGCTGCTCGTCTTCAACGACGAGAATGTGAGCCATGACTTCTATCGTACAAGCACGGTCCGCTCGCGGACAGGCTTGGCGTAGCCATGCCCAACGAACCATTCCCAGGCATCCTGGACGGCGTCTTCCAGCGGCCGGATGGTGTATCCCAATTCCCGCCGGGCCCGCTCGCACGAAAAGTGGTGCGGCAGCATCGACATCATGACGGCCGCTGAGTTGACCGCGGGTTCGCGGCGGGTCATCAGGCCGGCGAGATCGCCGCACCAGCCTGCCATTCGAAGCACCCCTGGGCCCACGGTGCCCAGCGGCTGAATGCGACCCCCAACTCGGGCGAAGATCCGCCACGCCTCGAGGTAGGAGAGTGCGTGCCCACCGAGAATGTAGCGGCGACCGGTTTGCCCGCGGTCCATCGCGGCGAGGATGCCCGCCGCCACGTCACGGACGTCAACGAAGTCGTTGCCCCCCGGGGGGGCAAAGAGCCCCTTTCCTGAGGCGACTTCCAGGAGCATGCGACCGCTCGATGGCTTCCAGTCCCAGGGGCCCAGCATGAAGACCGGGTTGACGATCACTGCGTCGAGGCCGCGATCGACCTCACGGAGTATGACCTCCTCGGCTTCCCGCTTGGTGACGACGTACGGGCATTCCGGCATCACGCCCGGCGGCGTCTCTTCGTCGGCCGGTACGCCGTCCTGACGAAGGCCGATGGCATCGACGCTCGAAACATGGATCAGTCGGGCACCCGCCCGACGAGCGCAACGGGCGACGAGTTCCGTGCCCAGCACGTTGGCGCGGTGCATTTCGTCGCGATGCCGCCAGCCGCAGTGCACCATGGCGGCCGAGTGCACCACGAACGAACTGCCGTCAATCGCCCGCTGCAAGGCATGTTCATCGTCGAGCGTTCCGACTGCCGTCTGCAGGGGCAGCCCCTCCAGGGCCGGGTCGCTTACGGGGCGATGTGGCCGCACCAGCGCCCGCACGCTCCGGCTGCGGTTGAGTAAGAGCCTGACGACGTTGTTTCCCACCAGGCCGGTTGCACCGGTGACGACACAATCCACCGCAGACTGGAACGAGTCTCCGCGGGTCGCAGCTGTGGTCGAAATGGTTTTGGTGGACGCGTCGATCATCGTGGTCGCTCTGCTGGCCTCCGTGCGTGGGCCGGGCTGTGCGATCCGTCGTGGTGCACCCGCCTCCATTCTAGATCGACAGGAACCCCGGATCGACTTTCAACGCACCTGCGGGGGGCCGGATTTGACGAACCCGCCGGTGCCGCCGAAGATGCTGATCGCAATCGTCCGAAGTGCTTGAAACAGAAGGGTTTTGGGCAACGGGAGGCCAACCAGGGAGGTGACATCGCGTGGCGGATGTACTAGTGCGGCCGGTAGAGAGCCGGGCGGAGCAGAAACGGTTTATCCGGCTACCCTGGCGGATCTATCGGGACGACCCTTGCTGGATGCCCCCCTTGGTCATGGCTCAGGAGGAGTTGCTCGGCTTCCGGCCTCACCCCTTTTTTGAGAAGTCACGGACCAAGTCGTTTCTGGCCAGCCGCGGCGGCACGGATGTCGGCCGCATCACCGCGATCGTCAACGCCGGACATATCGAACGATATCACGAGCAGCGAGGCTTTTTCGGGTTTTTTGAGTGCGACGACGACCCGGCCGCGGCACGGGCACTGTTTGGGGCCGCTCGTGATTGGCTGCATGCGGAGGGGATGACCTGCATCCGCGGCCCGGCCAATCCTTCCCTCAATTACGAGTGCGGCCTCTTGATCGAGGGCTTCGACACGCCCCCCTTCTTCATGATGACCCACAACCGGCCGTATTACGGCGGGCTGGTCGAGGACAACGGGTTCCACAAGATAGAGGATCTCTTTGCTTTCTGGGGCCGGATGTCGATGCTTGAAAGCATCGATCAAAAACTGGGCGTCATGGTCGAGGGGGTGAAGGAACGGTTCGGCGTGAACGTGCGGCCCCTGGATCGCAGCCGCTTTGCCGACGAAGTGCGAATGTTTCTCGAGATCTATAACTCGAGCCTGGGCGGCACATGGGGCTTTGTGCCGCTGTCGTCGGGCGAAGTGGATCACATGGCGGCGAGCCTCAAGCACCTGATCGTTCCGGAGCTGGCGCTCGTGGCCGAAGTGGAGGGCAAGCCGATTGGCACGGTGTTCTGCCTGCTCGACTACAACCCTCGAATCAAGGCAATCAATGGCCGGCTCTTTCCGCTGGGCTTTCTCAAGCTTCTCTGGAACAAGCGCGGCATCAAGCGGATGCGGGCGATCAGCACCAACGTGATCCCCGAATACCAGGCCTGGGGCGTGGGGCTCGTGCTCCATGCGGCGCTCGTGCCGCGGCTCTATGAGTGGGGCATGGACGAGGTGGAGTTTTCCTGGGTGCTGGAAAGCAACCACCTCTCGCGGCGGACGCTCGAACGCGGCGGCGCGCTCGTGACCAAGAAATACCGCCTCTACCAGGACGATCCTGTGGCGTAGGGCCGGCTGCCGGATGGCTGCCTTGGGGGCGGCGGTTCGGGGCTGCCCGTGCCGCCTCGCCGGACGTTCGCGGAGGGCATCCTGCCCTCCGCTCTCTCGATGCCAGCTTCGCTCTCGGCATCCATGCCTTCGCTCGCTGCCAACGCCGGCTCCGCGGCACGGGCAGCCCCTCACGGATCCATCAGAGCACAAGAAGCAGAATCAAAGTGAGACAGGCTTCAGCCTGTCAAAGCAACGCACCTGCGGCTCATTGCGGGCCGATTTCGACGTTCACCGCCGCCGGCTGGGGCGGTAGGTGCGGCTGCCGCTCGTGATCGCGCCCACGCCACCGCCGCCGACCACCGCGCCGCCCACGGTTGAGCCCGAGCTGCGATAGGACCGGGAGGGCGTGTTGTAGTAGGGCCAGACTCGCTGGCCCCGTTGTTGGGCCTGCTCCCAGCGCATCGAGCCGTAGTTGATCCCCGACAGGTTGAAAGAGCGGTAGGGGTTGCGGGGGCTGACCGCACTGGCGGTGGAACCGAAAGCGGCTACTGCAGTTGCAACGGTGAGCAGGACGGCGAAACGGAGCGAACTCATGGGCAACTCCCTCGAAGATCAAAGCCAGTCTGAAAGAAGTGTACGAAACGAGCAGGCAACTGGTTCGACTGAGTCCCGGCCTGCACTACTTTCCGCGATGAGGGCGGTAGCCGACCGATTTTCGTGGGCGACGTTGCTTGCGCGAGCCCGTGGCCGGGCGGCCTGTCTGCTCGCGGGCCGCGGCGGGCCCGCCTCTGATGTGATCCCCGGAAGTCTGCTCCGTGAAGGCCCGTGTCGCCTCGCGGCGTTTGTGGTCGAGGGCCTCCTGCGGTGGCCGCTCCGGGATCAGGCAGTCGCAGCCGGAGCCGATCAGATCCTGTCGGCCGGCCTGCTCGAGTGCCCGCCGCACCTCGAAATAGTTTTCAGGCTTGAAGAATTGGAGGAGCGCCCGTTGCATCCGGCGATCCTTGAGTCCTTTGACGATCTTCACCGGCTGCCTGGTCATCGGGTCGAGGCCTGTGTGATACATGCAGGCGGCGATGTCGAACGGGCTTGGGATGAAGTCCTGCACCTGGTCAGGCTTGTAGCTGTTTCGTTTGAGGAAGAGGGCCAGGTCAATCATCTCCTCAACACCACTTCCCGGATGGCTGGCGATGAAATAGGGCACCGTAAATTGCTTCTTGCCAACCCGCTGGCTGGCGGCGCGGAAGGCCTTGTCGAATTCGACGTAATCGTCGGCCGACGGCTTCTTCATGAGGTTCAGGACCTCGGGATCGGTATGCTCCGGCGCTACCTTGAGGTGGCCCCCGACGTGGTGTGCGGCCAGTTCCTGGAGATACTCGGGGTCGCGGCGGGCCAGATCCATCCGCACGCCACTGGCCACCAGCACCCGCTTCACTCCCTCCACCGTCCGAGCCTCCCGCATGACGTCCTTGAGTGGGCCGTGGTCGGTACCGAGCAGCTTGCAGACGGTGGGATGCACGCAGGAGAGTCGTCGACACTTCGCCTCCACCTCCGGCCGCGTGCACTTCATCTGGTACATGTTGGCCGTCGGCCCGCCAATGTCCGATACCGTGCCCTTGAAGCCGGGCTGGCTGGCCAGCAGTTTGATCTCGGTGATGATCGAGTCTTTGCTGCGGCTCTGGATGATTCGCCCCTCATGGGCGGTGATCGAGCAGAACGTGCAGCCGCCGAAGCAGCCCCGCATGATCTGCACACTGTTCTCCACGACTTCAAAAGCGGGAATCCGAGCCGAGCCGTACGACGGATGTGGCCGACGGGTAAAGGGAAGGGCGTAGACCTCATCCATCTCGTCCTGCTCCAGCGGCAGGGCGGGAGGATTCACGACCACCGTCTCGCGGCCGTGCCGCTGCACGAGCCGCCGCGCGTTGTGGGGATTGGTCTCCAAGTGTGAGATCCGCGTCATCTCGCAGAAGGCGAGCGGGTCGGCGGTGGCCGCCTCGTAGGTGGGCAGTTCGATCGTGTCGGGGCAGCAGGGGCCGGAACCGGTCGGTGGCGGCTCGCTCGCGCCGAGTCGATAGGCCACGCCGCGGATGTCACGGAGTTCGTGCAGTGCACGGCCGGCCGCCAGGCAGCGGGCAATTTCCAGCACCGTTCGTTCACCCATGCCGAAGGCGACGAGATCAGCCTTGGAGTCCATGAGGATCGAGCGCCGGACGGTGTCGCTCCAATAGTCGTAGTGAGCGATCCGTCGCAGACTTGCCTCCACGCCACCGGCCACCACCGGGACACCCGGAAATGCCTCCCGCGATCGCTGGCAATAGGCGAGGGTGGCGCGGTCGGGCCTCCGGCCGATCGCCCCGTCGGGCGAGTAGGCATCGTCGTTACGGACCTTCCGGCTGGCCGTGTAGTGGTTGATCATCGAGTCCATGTTGCCAGCCGAGATGGCAAAGAAGAGCCGCGGACGACCGAACTGTCGCCAGGGCTCGCACGACCGCCAGTCGGGCTGGGCGAGCACGGCCACGCGAAAGCCGGCCGCCTCGAGGAGTCGGGCGATGAGTCCGTTGGCAAAGCTCGGATGGTCGACGTAGGCATCCCCTGTGACGAAGACGACATCCACCTCGTCCCAGCCACGGGCAAGCATCTCCTCCCGGCTCATCGGCAGCGGGGCGGACGAACGCGGGTTGGTAAGTGTGAGCGACATGAGCGGTGAGCCAGAAGGAGATCGCCCTGAAGTGTACCTGCGGGAAACTGCACTGGCCTTCCGGTGGTATATTCGGGAAATTCGGTCTGAGGAGCCCCCGCCCGTGTCCCGTACCATCATTCGAATTGCCTGCCTGGTGGGCGTCGCCGTCGGGGGTGGCTGGGTCGCCGCCGACGAGCCGCCGTCGGCCGAGCAGATCGCAAGCTGGGTCGAAACGCTCGGCGCCCCACAGTTTTCCCAGCGGGAGGCGGCTACTCGTAGCCTCATCGAGGCCGGCCCCGCGGCGCTCGGCCCCCTGCAGGAGGCCACCGCAAGCGGTGACTTGGAGGTGAGCAGTCGGGCCATCGAGATCGCCCGCTCGATGTTGGCGAGTGACAATCAGGAAGTCGCCACGGCAGCGGAGCAGTTTCTTGACGCGGTTGCCGGTGGTGACGATGCGTCCGTGGCCGGCTTGGCCGAGGCGACGCTCGACTTCCATGCGGTAGGGCTGGCCGATGCCGCTCGCGTGGCACTGCAGGGACTGGGGATGAAACTCACTCGCGGCATGCTGGCTACCGGCCAGCAGGGCATGCACGCGACGCTCGACACCGGGTGGCAGGGTGCCAGTGACGACCTGCGGCTGCTTCTGCGACTGCCGGGCCTCTTGATCGTAAGCGTGCACGGTGTGCCGATCGATGAGAAGGGCTTGGCGGTGATCGGTCGTCTGCGGCGGGCGGGACGGATCGAACTCTACGGCACCGGCCTCAACGAGCAGCAGGTGGCGGTCTTGGTGGAAAAACTTCCCGACACGCACATCGAGCTTCGCAAGGGAGGCAAACTGGGGATTGCCGGCCATCCTCATGCCGTGCCCTGTCAGGTCACGATGGTGCAGCCCGGCTCAGCCGCGGAAAAGGCTGGGCTCCAGTTGGGCGACATCGTCGTGAAAGTTGCCGGCAAGCCGATTCGAAATTTTGAGGAATTGACTGCGGAGATCGGCACCCACGGCCCAGGTGAAAAACTCGAACTGGAAATCATCCGAGTGCAGCCCGGCGGCCCCGAGGAGCGGATGACCCGCACGATCGAACTCGACGCCTGGTAATGACAGCGTGCGATGAACAGCGCGGGAGATCGAGACATGGCTGACGATCGCGGTGGCGAAGTGGTCGATGTGCGGTGGCATGCCCATGCCGTGAGCCGTGAGGATCGGGAGCGGGCGGCAGGGCACCGGGGATGCGTGCTCTGGTTCACCGGTCTGTCGGGTTGTGGCAAGAGCACCGTGGCTAATGCGGTCGACCGGCTGCTCTATGAACGGGGCTGTCGCACATTTCTCTTGGATGGAGACAACGTGCGACACGGGCTGAACGCCGCCCCGGCGCTGCTCGAGGCCCGGCACGGAGCCGAGTTTGCGCGGCGGTTTGGCCTCGGCTTCGGCTCGCAGGATCGCGAGGAAAATATCCGTCGCATCGGCGCCGTAGCGGAGCTGTTCGTGCAGGCAGGCATCATCGCCCTCACGGCGTTCATCAGTCCCTACCGTCGCGACCGTGACGCCGTGCGGGCAGTGCTGCCTGCCGGTGACTTTGTAGAGATCTACGTGCGCGCGCCACTCGAGGTCTGCGAGAGCCGCGATCCGAAGGGACTCTACAAGAAGGCCCGTGCCGGGGAGATCAAGGGCTTCACCGGCATCGACGATCCCTACGAGGAGCCCCTCCAGCCGGAGATCATGCTCGAGTCAGCCAGCCACCAGCCCGACGCACTCGCCGCCGAAGTGATCGCCTGGCTCCAACGGGCCGGGAAGCTCGCGGCGTGATGACGAAGGTTTTGTGACGCTCGCCCAAACCGGCGAAGGGCTCCCCGTGCTCCGTCGCCGGACGTTCGCTGCGGCCCTCCAGGCCTTCGCTCACTCTCTGCCAGCTTCGCTTCCGGCATCCATGCCTGCGCTCGCTGCCAAAGCCGGCTCCCGGAGCACGGGGAGCCCTTCGCGAACGTCCGGCGAAATGGCACAGGCAACCCCGAGCCTCCGCGTTCAGTGAATGATCGCCGTTATTTTCTTGGTCCCAGCAGTTCGACGATGTTGCCGTCGGGATCGCGGACGCAGGTGAGAAGGAGACCGGGGCCGAGGGATTCGGGCAGCGGAGCCGGGCTTTTGGCCAGTGGCTTCACGCCATGCTTGGCCAGCCGGGCCAAGGCGGCATCGGTGTCGGCCACCACGATCGTGAGGTAGCGGAAGCCGGTGTGGGAGTGAATGAAGTCGGTATCGCCGGTGCGGGGCGTAGTGCCGGCGACGCGCATCAGCTTGAGCTTCGTCGCCTCCGGCCCCTCACCGAGGACGAGCACGCGGATCGAAAGCGGCTTGCCGTCGGTGAGGCCGGCATCGGTGGCGAGCGTCGCTGGCACGTCAAAACCGGGCAGCTCGGTGAAGCCGATCGCATCGGTGTAGAACGCGACAGACTTCTCCAGGTCGCTGACGACCATGCCAAGATCGATCGTGGCGCGGGTGAAAGCTGCCGGCTCAGCGGCCGGGCAGGAAGAAAAGGTGGAGAGGGAGGCCACGAGGACGGCGATTGGGAATGCGATGCGGGGGGTGGGCATTGGAAATTCTCCGGGAGTGATCCCGCGGAGTATACCCGGCTGACGGGCCGCGTCAGGCCATGATGCCCTTGACCACCTTGCCGGCGATGCCAGTGAGGCGGACGTCGAGCCCCTGAAACTTCGTCGTCAGCCGGTGGTGGTCGATGCCCAGCAGCGCCAGCATCGTGGCATGCAGATCGTGGACGGAGACCACGTCGTCGACCGCGCGGTAGCCGAGTTCGTCGGTGGTGCCCCAGGTGGTGCCCGGTTTGCTGCCGCCGCCCGCGAGAAACACGCTGAAGGAAAGAATGTGGTGGTCGCGGCCTGAGCCCTGGCCCATCGGCGTGCGGCCAAACTCGCCTCCCCACAACACCAGTGTGTCGTCGAGCAGCCCGCGGCGGGCGAGATCTTCGAGCAGGGCAGCCGATGGTTTGTCGACTGCCGCAGCCCCTTCCTGCATGCCGGGCTCGATGTTGGAATGATGGTCCCAGGCTCGGTGATAGAGCTGGATCATCCGTACGCCCCGTTCGGCCAGCCGCCGGGCGAGCAGACAATTGGAGGCGAAGGAACCGTCCCCCGGCTCCTTGACGCCGTAGAGATCGAGTGTTTCCTGCGTCTCACCGGAGAAGTCAGTGAGTTCCGGCACACTCGACTGCATCCGAAAAGCCATTTCGTATTGGGCGATTCGGGTGGCGATCTCGGGATCGTTCTGCTCTTTGCCGAGGAGCCCGTTGAGCCTGGCGACCTCCTCGACCACCTGTCGCTGCGTGCTCTGGCAGACCCCGGGCGGGCTGCCGATGTAGTGCACGGCATCGCCCTTCGACTGAAACATGATGCCCTGAAAGCGGCTCGGCAGCACGCCAGCCGACCACTGCCGGGCCGAGATCGGCTGCGGGCCGTTTTTTCCCGAGGATGTGAGCACGATGAATCCAGGGAGATTGTCGGATGCCGAGCCGAGGCCATAAAGGAGCCACGAGCCCATGCTCGGCCGCCCCTTGATGATCGACCCTGTGTTCATGAAGGCGTGGGCCGTGTCGTGGTTGATCTGTTCGGTCTGCATCGAGCGGATCACGCACAAGCGGTCGGCCTGCCCTGCCAGATGCGGGAAGAGATCGCTCACCTCGATCCCCGCCTGGCCATGCTTCTGGAAGCCGACGAACGAGCCGCGGGCCTTGAGCACAGCGTTTTGGAGCTGGGCGAGTTGCTGCCCCTTCGTGAACGATTCGGGAAACGGCTTGCCGTCGAGCTCCTTGAGGGCTGGCTTCCAGTCGAATGTTTCAAACTGCGAGGGCCCGCCGGCCATGCAGAGGAAGATCACCCGCTTGGCTTTCACCGGGAAGTGGGGCTGCGCGAGGGAGCCACTCCAGTCGTCGGGCCGGGGGAGCGGCGTGTCCCCTGGTGGCGCGATGGCCGCGGCAGACGTCTTGCGGCCCAGCATTGCCAGGGCCATGCCACCGAGGCCATAGGCACTTTGGTGGAGGAAGCTGCGTCGCGCGATCGCCAGCGGGTCGAGCAATGTCATACGAACTAATCCTCAGGATGTCGCCGGTTCGGGGGCGGCAAAAGTCTCGTCGCCGGGCGAGGATACGCCCAAGGCTCCTCGAGCGTTCGCCGACCCCCTCACCTCTCTCTTTTGGTATTCAGCCTAGTCGCTCGTACGAGAGCGACTCACTAGTAACGGGTGATCACCTCTTGGGTGTTGAGCAGCACGCGGGCCAGTTGGGCCCAGGCTGCATGTTCCACCGAGTCGAAGTCTGGTCGTGGTGCGTGGCCGACGGCGAGGAGCTTTTCGGCGTCGGCCGGTGCGGCGGCGAAGGCCTCCCGTTGGGCGGCAAGGAAGCTGGCGAGCGACGTAGCTTCGGCCTCACGGGGTTCACGATTCAAGGCTAGCCGGTAGGCCAGGCGGATCCGGCCTGCATCGTCGTGCGGAGAGGAATCCGCGAGCAACCGCTCCGCAAACTTTCGGGCCGCTTCGACGAAGATTGGATCGTTGAGGAGCGTCAGCGCCTGCTGTGGAGTGTTGCTCAGCGTCCGAGCGGCGGCGCATTCATCGCGGGCCGGGGCGTCGAAGTTGGCGAGCATCGGATGGAGAAAGGTCCGCTGCCAATGGCTGTAGACGCCACGTCGCCACTGTCGCTCGTCGGCATCGGCCATGTAGTCGCGGTTGGGGAACTGGAGCGCCTCGTAGTAGCCGGCCGGCTGGTAGGGCTTCACGCTCGGCCCGCCGATGTCTTCCAGATTAAGGATCCCGGCGATGGCCAGCGCGTTGTCGCGGACAAACTCCGCCTCCAGGCGTCGTGGGTTCTGAGACGCGAGTAGTCGATTGGCCGGATCGATCGCGAGGGCCGCCGGCTGGAGCATGCTCGACTGCCGGTAGGTGTGGCTCGTGACGATCAGCCGGATCATGTGCTGGATGTCCCAGCCGGAATCACGAAACTCGCAGGCCAGCCAGTCGAGGAGCTGCGGATGCGAGGGGAGCTCCCCTTGCGATCCGAGATCGTCGACGGCAGCGCTCAGGGCTGTGCCGAAGAACACTGACCATAGCCGATTCATCACGGCCCGCGGCGTGATCGGGTTGACATCCGACACGAGCCAGTTGGCAAGATCGAGACGGGTGAGCCGCCGCTCTGCGGTGCTTTCAATCCGCCCGGGCAGAAAGCCTGGCGTTGCCGGCAGCACGACCGGTCCGGATTCATCCTGCCAGTTGCCACGGGGCAGCACGCGAACCGCGAGCGGATTGGCTGCTGCCTCGGTGATGAGTGTCCAGGTGCGGCCCCCGAAGAGGCCGTCGAGTTCCTTGGCAAGGGCGTGCACCCGATCGAAGGCCGCGCGATCGAAGGCTGTCGAGAGAAAAAAGGCTGCGGTGGCCCGGGCGGCCTGCTCCGGCGATCGGGCCGTGGCCGCAGCGAGCGCTGCCCGATCGGTTGCAGCGGCGACCAACGCCGGCTCGGCCGCCCCCAAGGGACTGAGCGCAATCTGTACCGGGAGCTTGCCATCGCCGCCGATCGTGGCCACGAGCCGCTCGCCCGGTGCCAGCACCACTGGATCGGTGAGCCATGTGGCAACGGGCGATACGCCCTCCGGCAGCTCGAATGGCAGCCGCCATTCGCTGGTGAGCCCCGGCACTTCGAAGCCCGACCGATAGACCGGCCGCCTCACCGTAGCCTCACCAGCCAGCAGCCCCACCGGCCGGGGCTTGCCCTCGGCGGGGTGAATCGCCAACGCCAGGGTGAGCCGGCTCCCAGCAATCGCCGCCCGCTCGTCGGGCTCGACCGTTGCGATGTCGGCCGTGAGCCGCACGGCCGACAGGGCCTGAATGCCCTCGAGCGACGTTACGATTTCAATCACCTCGCCGCCACCGAGTGGCTTCCCGCTCGATACAGCCTGACTTGGCGATACCTTCGCCACTCGGTCGGGCAGCGGCTCACCGTTTTTGGTGATCCGTGTTTCAGTGGGAGTGACCGGGAGCCAGCCCTCGGCATGCGACTGGAGAAACGCTCCCACACGCCGCTCCCACTCGGTCTGAGCCGCCTGGGCAGCCGGATCGGCAGCCAGCCGCCTGGCCGTCGCCGCGATCTCATCGTCGAGCCGTTTCTGGAGCCCATCATGCCGTTTCTTCAGCCACGGGCTCTCGACCTGGAGTTCCGGCGGAAAGGGGTGTTCATTATCGAAGCCCCGCAGTTCTGGCTCTGGCGTGTAGCCATAGTGGCTGTACACACCCCACTGCTTGACGTCGGCAAAGAAGGCCTGCAGTTCATAAAAATCACGGGCGGAGATCGGATCAAACTTATGATCATGGCATTCCGCGCAGCCAAACGTGCTGCCAAACCAGGCTGCCGCCACCGATCGCACTCGCTCGGCACCGTACTTCGCCAGGTATTCCTTCGGCTGGGCACCCCCTTCGCGGGTCATCATGTTGAGCCGGTTGTAGCCGGTGGCCACCAGTTGCTCAGGCGTGGGATTCGGCAAGAGGTCGCCGGCAAGTTGCTCGCGGGTGAAGTCATCAAACCGCTTATTCGTGTTAAACGCATTGATGACGTAATCGCGATACGGAAAAATCCGCTGGTTTTGGTCGCCATGAAAGCCGACCGTGTCGGCAAAGCGGGCGATATCGAGCCACCAGACTGCCATCCGCTCACCAAAGTGTGGTGAGGCGAGCAGGGCATCGACGAGGGCGGCATCTGCCAGGGATCCGTCGCCAGCCGGCAGCACCGCCGCGGGCGGCAGCCCCGTAAGATCGAGCGCGAGCCGCCGCGTGAGCACATGGGGTGGGGCCGCCGGCGCGGGCTCGAGGCCCTTGGCGGCGAGGCGGGCCTGGATGAACGCGTCGATCGGATGAACTGTTTCGAAGCCGGCAGGCAGGGCAGGGCGGGAGAGCGGCGCATACGCCCAGTGCGGTTCGTAGATGGCTCCCTCGGCAACCCACCGGCGGAAGAGTTCTTTCTGCTCCTTGGAAAGAGGTTTATGGGCTGAATCCGGCGGCATCGGATCGTCGGTGTCGAAAATCCGCCGGATGATGGCACTCGAGTCGGGATCGCCCGGCACGATCGGCACCACGCCCCCCGCGGTCTCCCCGAGGGCAGCCTCACGGACATCAAGCCGCAGGCCGGCCTCCCGGGTGCCGGCATCGTTGCCGTGGCAGTGGAAGCAGGTGTCCGACATGATCGGCCGAATGTCGCGGTTGAACGACACTGGCTCACTGGCGACAGCCATCGACGCCATAAGCACTGCCGGGAGCAGCCCCATCACCGCATACCACCGGGCCGCGCAGTCACGTCCGTTTGCCATTGGATCACTCCGTTGGAAAACGTCCGCTTCGCCGTCGGGCCACAAGGGGCTCCGACGCGGACCCGAGAGCAGGGTCGATCGGCGGACTCACACGGCAGTATAGCCCCACGAACCCGGGCACCAAAGTTTGCGGTGCTCGCCTCGGAAAGTCCTCTCGCTCAAACCGGCGAAGGGCTACCCGTGCCCCGTCGCCGGACGTTCGCTGCGGCCCTCCAGGCCTTCGCTCACTCTCTGCCAGCTCCCGGAGCACGGGGAGCCCTTCGCCTCTACCGAACCCCGTGGCAACCCCGGGCCGGGTTGGGCGCGTTGACGCCTGCCAACCTGCGGGTCTTCCGTGCGTTTGCTTAGTCCAGGAAGCCAGACAACTCTTCGCTGCGGGCCGGGGCCTGGAGCTTGCGAACGGCCTTTGCTTCGATCTGCCGGATTCGCTCACGGGTTACCTTGAAGATGTGGCCCACCTCTTCGAGCGTGTAGCTGTAGCCATCACCAAGGCCGTAGCGGAGCTTGATGATCTCCCGCTCGCGGTACGAAAGGCTCTTCAAGACCTTGGCGATCCGGTTGCGCAGCATTTCCTGGGCGGCACCGACGGCCGGGTTTTCCGCGCCGGTGTCGGGAAGCAGATCACCGAAGTGGCTGTCTTCGCTGTTACCGACCGGGCGATCAAGGCTGATTGGGTAGCGGCTCATCGCCGTCACGCGACGCGTCTCGTCCACCGGCGTTCCGGCCCGGGCGGCGATCTCCTCGATCGTCGGCTCACGGCCATACTCCTGCAGCAGCTGGCGGGCGACGTTGCGGACGCGGCTCATCGTCTCGACCATGTGCACCGGAATGCGGATCGTGCGGCTCTGGTCGGCTACCGCGCGGGTGATCGCCTGCCGGATCCACCAGGTGGCGTAGGTGCAAAACTTGAAGCCGCGGCGATACTCGAATTTGTCGACCGCCCGCATCAATCCGGCGTTGCCTTCCTGGATCAGGTCGAGGAACGACAGGCCACGGTTGCGGTACTTCTTGGCAATCGAGACCACGAGGCGGAGATTGCCCTCGGACAGGCCCCGCTTCGCCTTCTGATACTTCGCGAAGATCACGCGAATTTGGTCGACCCGCCGCTTGAGGCTCCGCGGCGTCTCCTGGCAGGCTTTGAGAATCGCGCGGTATTCGTCGACCAGTTGGGCTCGAGCCGACGGAGGCTGCTTGGTCCGCTTGTGGGCGTCGATCTTCGTCTTGAGTTCCTTCAGCCGCGCCACGAAGCCTTCGAGCGTCGGGATCATCGCCTCGATCCGCTGTGTCCGCAGGCCGAGTTCTTCGATGAGCCGAACGCACCGCTGCCGCCGCCGGCCAAGCCGGGCCCAGGCCTGCCGCCGCTCCACCATCTTTCGCTTCTTGGAAAGGGCGATGCGGTAGTCGGCCTTATTCTGCTTGAGCAGAACATCGAGCGTCTTGAGGTTGTGAGGCAACCGCCCCAGTATTTGGTCTTTTTCCAGCCGGTCTGTCACCGACACCTGCACGGTGCGGTCGAAGGGAAGTTCGCCGCGATGCACCCGCGACAGGACCTTGAAGGCCTGCTGGCAGACAAATTCGCACTCGAGCAGTTTGGCGCGGAACTGGGCCCGGGTCGTCTCGATCTGACGGGCAAGGTAGATTTCCTGCGCACGAGTGAGCAGGGGGATCTCGCCCATCTGCGTCAGGTACATGCGGACCGGGTCGTCAGACCAGTTTTCGACCTGTTCGGCGAGCACTTCATCGGCGTCGCCATTTGCCTCGACGTCCGCGTCTTCGGCGAGTTCGCCTTCTGGAATCACGGGAGCATCGGCGTCGTCATCGAGAAGTTCGGCATCGGCCTCCTCGGCGTTCACGACCTTTTCGGTCAGTTCCTCAACTTCCTGCGGATTGGAGACAACATCGTCTTCGAGTTCGTCCAGCAGCGAGTCGTACAAGTGAAAGCTCCTTCAGGATCCTACAACCATGAACAGGCAAACATGACCAGGCGATCGTTCACCCGCGGGGTGCTTCCAGGCACCGATGCATCATTCGTGAAGTCGACAGTGTGATTCAAGGCCCGACCAAGTCCAGTGGCCCAAAAACAGCCCGGGCACGAACCGCTTTCCGGCGGATGGGGGGATTGGAGTCGCTGGGCAAAGGCCGGTTGACGAGGGAGAAAAAGGGGGGGACCATCTGGGAACTGGCCGCGGGTTCCGGGGGCTTGAGATTATGTCGCCACGGGCATGGGAAAGCCAACTTTTTTTGGTGCGCCGAACGGGCAAAATTCCGAAAAAAGGCGGTCTGGTGGTAAAAGGTTCCGGCGAAAGTGTTTCTGCGGCCCTTCGTGTTCAAGCCTCTGACGGATCGCTCTCATGAAATCATTCCTGCTGCCCTGCTCGTGCTCGCATGTGATTCCGATCACAAGCGGGAAGGCGGGAGGCTTCGTGGCCTGCCCGGCCTGCGGCCGCGAGGTCGCCGTGCCCAAACTGCGTGACTTCAGCCGCCTGAAGTCGGTCGAGGAGGGACAGTCGCGGTCCGGCATGGGCTGGCGACTCGCGCATGCCTGCATGCTGGCCGGTGGTGTCGCGACGGTGCTGGCATGGTCTGGTGCCGCGTTACTGGCGGTGCCTCAACAAGCCACGATCACGTCGGAAATGATTCGGGCCAACGTGGCTGCCGCGAGTGACAAACAGATTTTCCAGGCCTGGAAGGAACTGTCGCAGTCAGGTGTGGCTCGGCCACCGCTGCCGGATGAGAAGCGGCTTCAGCAGCGGTCTTCTTTTTGGCAAGGCGTGTCACGGGCGCTCCTCGTGATCGGGACACTCGGTGCGGTGATGGGGTTGGTGGGTGCAGGGATGTGGGCGACGGCACGCCCGCAACGGCGATGAAAGCGGCATTCATCAGGCAGACCGGCGGCCCGGAATCCATCATCGTTGGTGAACTGCCCGACCCGGTGCCCGGTCCCCGTGAGGTGCTCGTCGCCGTCAAAGCCTGTGCCGTCAACCCGATCGATACCTATGTGCGGGCTGGCACGGTGGCGATGCCGCTCTCGTTTCCTTTCATTGTCGGCTGCGACCTGGCTGGTGAAGTCGTGGCCGTGGGAAACGATGTTGACCGACTTTGTCCCGGCATGCGGGTCTGGGGTTCTAATCAGGGCTTGCTCGGCAGGCAGGGCACGTGTGCCGAGTTGGCGGCTGTGGATGAGCGGTGGCTCTATCCGACCCCCGATGGCGTACGTGACCGTGACGCCGCAGCGGCCGCACTCGTGTCGATCACGGCCCACCTCGGCCTGGTGGATCACGCCCGGCTCATGCAGGGCGAGACGATCTTCGTCAACGGTGGGTCAGGTGGAGTGGGCACGGCGGTGCTGCAAATTGCCAAGGCCTTGGGCGCCCGCGTCATCGCCTCAGCCGGCACGGAACAAAAGCGGGAGATGGTGAAGCGGCTCGGCGCCGACGTCGTGGTCGATTACCACGATTCCGTGGCGATGCTTGCGGCGGTCCGTGCGGCGGCTCCGGAGGGCGTCGATGTCTATTGGGAGACAATCCGCGAGCCAGCCTTTGACCAAGCAGTCGAAATGCTGGGCGATGGCGGGCGGATGGTGATCATGGCGGGCCGTGACGCCCGGCCGGCATTTCCCGTCGGGCCATTCTACGTGAAGCAGTGCCGGCTCTTTGGATTTGTCATGTTCAAGGCGTCGTGCCACACGCAGGCTGCAGCGGCCGCCGACATCAACCGCTGGCTGGCCGCGGGGGCTTTGCGGGTGCCGATCGACCGGGTGCTCCCGCTCGAGGCCACCGCGGAGGCACATGCGCTCCAAGAGGCGAGTACGATTCACCGTACTGGTGGCCTCACCGGCAAGCTTGTCATCGAGTGCGGGAGTGCATCAGCGGCCGAATGACCATGGCCAGCGGGCGGACCGCGGTGGCTGGTTGTTCGGTTGCGGCGGCTGTTGCTTCTGCTTCTGCGATGCCTGTTGTCTGCCTTGAGCGGGGGTGGCCTGCTGTCGCTCCTGGGCGATGCGTTCTTGGGCCGCCCGTTCCCGACGAATCTTCTGCATCTCCTCATCGACTACCCCAAATGTCGCGCGGAGATTGGGGAACAGGCCATCGAGTGCCGACACCGGCTGTTGGGGCTCGGTATTGGGATGCGTTTCGAGCGTGGGGGCCTGGGCGACTCGCGGAACCGACTTCGATCGAGCTGTCCGTCCCTGCGTCGCCGGGCTCGTGGCGGGAGCCTGCTTCTGCTGGACGACTTCGGCCGGGGATGCTTGGGCCTGCGGAGGCTGGGCCAAACCTTCATTTGGTTCCACGAAAACTTCCGGCTGAGGTACAGGTGACGTGAACGAGGCTTCCGCCTGGATAGCGATCCGCTCCGGCACCACGAGATACCGCTTGGGCGTGGCCGCCACCGTCTGCGCCGGAGTGGGTTCCGGTTGGACCTGCCTGTCTGATTCGGCAGGTGCGGCTGGCTCTGTCGGTGTCTCTGGCTGAGCCGGCGCACTCGCTGCGGACTGGTCGACGGTCGCCATCGGGGCAGGCTCTTCAACAGCGGCCGACAGCGGATTGTCGACCGTCGCCGCGACCTCATCGACCAGGGGCGCGGGGATCGGCTCCGCGAGTGCGGTCTCGGCTGGAGTTGCTGCCGCTTCGGTGGTGAGGGTGGCTGGAGGCGTGCCTTCCTTCGTCGTTGAAATGGTTTCGTCCGTCGAGATTGGCTCATTCACCGCAACGACTTGGTCCGGAGCAGCGGCCGGCTTTGTGTCGGCAGAAACCTGCGGTGTCGGCTCGTGTGTAGCCGCCCACAAGTCGGCGTCGGGCTGGGATGCCGGCGCCGGCTGGAAAGTCCGCGGCGCGTAGGTTTCCGCCACGTGCTCGACCGCATCCGAGGGCATCGTGCGAGCTTCCGCTTTCATCAGTTGGACCGACAACAGCGGCTGTCCCTCTCGCACCGGATGCTTCACGAGCATCCCTTCGAAACGGTCATCGGCACGGAGTGCCGTGGTCGGCAACATCGCCTTGGGCCAGTCCCGCAGAGCCACGTCCCAGATCGTCACGGGTGACCCTTGGGCCAGATCCCGCAGGGCGACGAAGATCGGTTCGCACTCCACCTGGGGCTTTGCCTGGGCGAGGTGCACGTCCAGGGCGCGGTTGATTCCCACGGCAGCCACCGCACCGGCCATGAACGCGGCGGTGAAAACGGTGAGGGCCTTGGGGCGTTGGGAACGGGGTGTGGATGGCGTTTTCGGCATGGTCGGCATGGCAAGACTCCCGGGCAGTGTCGGTTGGATCGGCACAATCACGCGCCGCAGAGCATGCCAAGCCGGGGAGGCAGGAGCGTCTTGCCAAAACCCCGCAGTTTCACCCGCAGCCGACGCTCACTCTTTGGCGGTGAAGACGGGGTCGGGCATGCGGGCCAGCGGCCGTAGGGCGACGAGGCGTCTTCCGGCGAGGGGATGGTCGGGGTCGCGACAAAATGCATCGCCGACGGTCGATGATGCGTCGCCCACACAGCTCACCAGGAGGATCGACTCCGGCGCGAGCGTCGCTTCAAAGAGGAGGTGATCGAGCTCGTACCGCTTCTGGCCCGCCTCGAGGCGAAACACGCCATCATCGCCGACCCAGGTCCGTTCCGTGGGGCCATGTTTGATCACGGGGCAGACCTGCACTCGCACCCTTCCGTTCGCGGCCGGCCAGGCCCGCACCTCGAACACGGCGTTTGCATCGCGATAGGTCGCTCCCCGGACTGCGTCATCGATGCTTTCCATGAGGATCAATTCGCCGATGCCGCTGGAAGCAAGCACGTCGTTCTCGCGGCCGGGCAGGAGCCGAAGGGTTTGCCGCACCACGGCTGGAGCCTCGATCAGCGCGGGCGTGGCGATCGCGTCGAGGGCTGGATCAATCGGAGACGTGAACCGTTGTTGGAGATTCGGCGGAAGGGCCGTTGCGATCACGCCCACCCGCAGTCCGTTGGCCTGCAGCCGGCGGCGCACAGCGCGATCGAGCACCTGCTCGTCGGTGAGCTTCCACACGTCGGTGGTCAGTTGCTCGTCGTGCTCACCGTGGCGGATGAAAACGAGTTCGCAGGGGATTGTCCGTGGCTCAGGCTTGGAGCCGCTGCCGACGGAGATTGAGTCGCCGGCATCGTGCGTCACAGATTCGGTCGGCGCGAAGATTGCGAGCCGGCAGCCGCTCGCCAGGCAGAGCACCAGTGCCCAAGGAAGAAAATGGCTGGACATGGCGAAGCCGACGGATCCTGAGCCAAAAAACGCCGCGGGAGGGTAGGAAACTGCCGGGGATCGGGCAATCGCGAAACACGAGAAAAAGACCGCAGTTTGGCCACGTCCCACATAGCCGCCGGGGCGGACGTTCCCACATAGCCGCCAGGCACGAGCCGGCGGGCTGGTGGAGGCCGGCAAGAAACCCGAGGCCAGGATGGCGAGGGTTTCGTACATCAGGCCACTGCCCTGACGGCATTGGTGAAGATGGTGAGCCCGGCACCGGCGGCGGTGGGGTCGAGGCGGCCGTTCCAGGATGGATGCTGCGTGGCGTCGATGAACCGCTCTGGATGGGGCATGAGGCCGAGGACTCGCCCTGTTTCGTCGCAGACGCCGGCCACGTCGCCCATCGCACCATTGGGATTGGTTGATGCTCCCGACGCGTCGGGCGTATAGCGAAGCACGAGCTGCCCGGCGGCGTCGAGCGCGGCCATGTCCGCAGAAGAGCGGGCGACGAACCGTCCCTCCGCGTGCGCGACAGGCAATTCGCAGCGGTCGATCCCCTGCAGAAAGATGGATTTGCCCGGCTTCGCCCGCAGATGCACCCAGCGATCGACGAATCGGCCGGAGGTGTTGTGGGCGAGTGTCGCCTGGCCGTCGAGCAGAAGTCCCGTCTGCAGGAGCACCTGGAACCCGTTGCAGATGCCGAGCATCAGGCCCCCCTTGTCGCGAAATTTCACAAGCGCGTCGCCGAGCCGCAGCTTCAGCTCCAGGGCGAAGATGCGGCCGCTGGCAATGTCATCGCCGTAGGAAAAGCCGCCGGGGATGCAGAGGATCTGGAAGTCGTCGGCCAGCGCGGGCTTCTCGGCGAGGGCGCGGACATGCATGCGGCGGGCGATCGCCCCGGCCCGCTCGAAGGCGTGGGCCGTCTCATAGTCGCAGTTGGTGCCGGGGGCACGAAGGATCAGGGCGCGGGGTGAGAGCATCGGTGAGGAGGGCTGGGTTATGAGTGTTGCGAAGAGATGCGTCGCCAGGCTCGGGACAGATCGGCCACGGTCATGCGGTTGCTGGTGCCGGCTGTGCCCTCGATCGTGAGCACCGGTTCGGCCACTACCACGCCGGCCCAGGCCCAGGCGAGGCCGTCCATGAGTGCCTCGAAACGCTCGATGGCCGCGGCCGGCACTTCACAGATGAATCGTCCGGGTGTCTCGGTGAATGCGAGGGTGATGTCGCGGGCAGCGCCGGTGGCACTGACTTCGGCAGGAAGCGTCGCAAGATCGAGCCTCGCGCCGCAGCCCCCCCCGATCGCCATCTCCGCCACGGCAGCCGCCACACCGCCATCGGAGACATCGTGGCAGGCGGCGATGCAGCGCGAGCGGATCGCGGAGGCGACGGCCGACCATGCTGTGCGGCAGGTTGCGGGATCGACCTGTGGCACGCTGCCACCGGTCAGCCCGCAGACCAGTTCCACCTGCGAGCCGGCCAGGTCATCCCGCGACAGGCCGATTATCGCGAGGCGGCTGCCGGGCGTCTTCAGGTCGGGCGTCATCGCCCGGCGGACGTCGTCGACCTGCCCCAGCGCGGTGGCCAACAGCGTAGGCGGGATCGAGAGTTCGTGGGGCGTGCCGGCTGCGTCGACGTACGAGAAGACGTTGTTGAGACTATCCTTCCCGCTCACGAACGGTGCTGCGAAAAAGACCGCCATGTCGTGGCAGGCGCGGCAGGCCTCCACGAGCGTGCCGAGCGATGTCTCGCGACGCGTGTCGCCCCAGCAGAAGTTGTCGAGGAGTGCGATCCGCTCCGGATCAGCCCCAGCGGCCACGACATTGGCAATCGCCTCGACGATGCCGCCGGCAGCCATCTGGTAGGGATCGCGTCCGCCGATGCGGTGCCGCAGGCCCACGCCGAGCACAATACCGCGGTCACGGCCGAGCACGCCGCGGACGACCGTGCCATCGGCCGGGCCGTCGCCGGGGCCGAGGAGTGGTTTCACGACGCTCGCCCCCTGCACCTCGTGGTCGTACTGCCGGATGATCCATTCCTTGCTGGCCACGTCGGGCGCCGCCAGCACGTCAAGCAGGCAGCGATCGAGCGAGGGCAGATCTGCGGGCCACAGGCTTGGCTCGCGCAGCGGAGGCGAGTACCGCGAGATCAGCCGTTGCCGCGGCCGGCCCTCGTGGAGAAAGTGGCAGTCGAGGTCGCCCGCGATGCGGCCCTGCCATTTGAGCACGAGCCGGCCCTGGCCGGTGAAGGTGCCGATGGCTGTCGCTTCGACCCCCTCGGCGGCTGCGATCGCAGCGATTTTTTCCCAGTTGCCCGGTGGCACCGCGAGCACCATCCGCTCCTGAGCCTCGGAGATCCAGACCTCGGTCGCTGAGAGCCCTTCGTACTTCAGCGGCACGCGATCGAGATCGACGTCGGCTCCCAGCGTAGCGCCCATTTCTCCGACGGCGCTGGAGAGCCCACCGGCGCCGCAGTCAGTGATCGCATGAAAGAGCCGCTGCTCGGCGGCGGCCAGCACGAAGTCGCAAAGTGTTTTTTCATTGATTGCATGGCCGATCTGCACCGCCCCGCCCGACTCCGTTTCACTCTCGCTCGACAGTTCGATGCTGGAGAACGTTGCGCCATGAATGCCATCGCGGCCGGTACGGCCGCCGGCCACCACGATCAGATCGCCCCGCTGCACCGAGGCATCGGCCGCGTTGCGTGGCATTACTCCAACGGTGCCGCAGAAAACCAGCGGGTTGCAGGTATAGCCAGGATCGTAGAAGACCCCACCGGCGATCGTCGGGATGCCCATCCGGTTGCCGTAGTCGCGGACCCCCGCCACCACGCCCTCGAGGAGTCGCCGCGGGTGGATCACGCCCGGCGGCAGTTCGTCGGCGGGGAGCTCGGAAGAGCCCACGCAAAAGACGTCGAGGTTGGCGATCGGTTTGGCAGCCAGGCCGGTGCCGAGCACGTCTCGGATCACGCCCCCCAGGCCGGTGGCCGCGCCGCCATAGGGCTCGATCGCGGAGGGATGGTTGTGGGTCTCCACTTTCACGCAGATGTCATTGTCACCGTCAAATCGGACCACACCCGAGTTGTCCCGAAAAACGCTCACGCACCAGTCTCGGGGGCCGAGCTGCCTGCGGACCGTTTGGGTCGCGGCAAAGACCGTTTCCTTCAGCAGGTTGTCGTACCGCGTCGTGCCATCGGGACGAATGTGATCGACCGGGCTGCCGAGCGTCTTGTGGCAGCAGTGCTCGCTCCAGGTCTGGGCGATCGTCTCCAGTTCGATCTCGAACGGGTCGCGGCCGAGGCTGAGGAAGTGGTCGCGGACGGCATGCAGTTCGGCAGCCGTCAGGGCGAGGCAGCGTTCGCGGCTGAGTTGCACAAGCGCCGCATCGTCGAGCCCTGCGAGGCGGATCGATTCCTGTGCGAACGTCCAGGTGCGGCCGCCGGAGAGCGTGGTGAGCACGAGCGGGCCGATGACGACGTCGTGAATCGCCTCGCTGGCCAGCAGCTTCCAGGCGAGCCGCTCCGCATCGGCGTGGTCGAGTGGGGGCAGCCAGTATTTCTTCACGCTGCGCACGGCGGCTGGGCGGAGCCCCAGCAGGGCGAGCGACTCGTGGGCCGAGAGCGCGGCGGGGTCGGTCACGCCCGTTCGCGGGAGCACGTGCAGCACCGTCGGCAGATCGGCCGGCCCGCGTGCGAGCGCCGCATCTCCCACTTCCGCCACCATGAACGACTCGGTGACTGGATCGGTGAGCAGCGTGGCGGCGACTCGCTCGATGTCCGCATGGGAAAGTGGCCCCTCGATCAGCCAGCCGGTGACCGTGACGGCCCGCGTGCATGCTGCCACGCCGAGCGCCGCGGCACCTTCCACGACGGCACGGGCGGCGTGGTCGCCACCGGCATCCTTCAGGCGTACATCAACCTCCCACAGCATCACGTTCCTCCTTCGCGCGTGCCAGCAGGGTCATGAGTCGGCGTCGGTCGCCCGACTCGATGGCGGCGAGCATCTTTTCAGCACCTGCGGCGATCCGAGCCAGCGCCTTGGCCACCTGGGCGGCGTTGTCGAGCAGAATGTCGGCCCACAGTTCGGGATCACCGGCAGCAATCCGCGTGGTATCTCGCCAGCCGCCGGCGGTGAACTGTCGGGCCGCAGCGGGGGTGGCCAGCGCGATCGCGGCTGACAGGAGATGAGGGGCATGGCTCGTGGCGGCGAGGATCTTGTCGTGCTCCTTCGGGTCCATCATGAACACCGTCGAACCAACCGCAGACCAGAAGCCACCAATCGCCTCGGCGTCGGCGGCAGGAGTGCCGCGGGCGGGCGTCACGACGGTGACACGGCCCTCGAAGAGTGTGGCATCGGCCGCCGCGGGGCCGCTTTTATGACTGCCGGCAATGGGGTGGCCGCCGACAAAGCGGCCGCGACGACTGCGGCGGCGTTTCTCCCAGGCCGCCACGATCGAGGCCTTCGTGCTGCCCGCGTCGGTGATGAGTGTGCCTGGCCGTACGGCCTCATCAACACGGTCGAGGAGCGATGCGATCGTGCCGACGTCGGTCGCCACGACGACGAGATCGGCCTCCGCCGCGGCCTCCTCCAGATCGAGCGACGTCTCGGTCACAACCTTCGCCGTGCGGGCGGTGGCCAGGGATGCGGCCGAACGCCCCACGCCGATCACGCGGCCTGCAAGACGGCGAGACTGCAGAGCCAGGCCGATCGACCCGCCGATCAGGCCGACTCCGACAATCGCCACGGTGGGCCATTCGCGATTCGTCGCTGGGGGGGCAGCCGGTTTCATGGTTTGCGATCTTGTACCACATGCCCGCGGGAAGTGTGAGCAGTCGCTGTGGTGCAACCCGAAATGCGAAGCACCGGCTCGGGGGCGGCAAAAGTCTTGTCTCGGGGCGAGGATACGCCCAACGCTCCTCGAGCGTTCGCCGACCCCCTCGCCTCCGTTCCTCAGGTTGCCAGCCCATCGCTGCAGCGATCGGGAAAACGGCCTAAGATATTTTGCATGCGTCGGCGACGAATGCCAGATGGGGTGCTTGCGGAACTGCTCGGCCGGATCGCGATTGCGACGTCGGCCGGCATCGACACGCGGCGGGCCTGGGCCAACGAGGCCACCCACGCGCCGGCGCGGTGGCGGCCGGCGATCACGGAGGTGGCCCGTTCATTGGCGGGCGGTGCCTCACTCGCCGACTCGCTTGCCGCCGCCGGCGACACCTTTCCTCCGGTCGTCCGTGGAATGCTCACCGCCGGAGAACAGGCCGGCTGCGAACCGGATGTCTGTCGCGAACTCGCGGCCCAATGCCGCCGGTCGGCTCACCTCGCGCGAAACCTGAGGCAATCGCTCATCAAACCGGCGGTGCAGGCGGTCGTGGCGGTCGGAGCCGTCTCCGTGCTGATTCTCGTTGCCGGCGAGTCGGTCGACATGCTGGGCCTCGGCCTCCGGGGTGTGCGTGGTGTGATCACGTTTCTCGGACTCGTTACAGGAATCATCGTCACCGGCTGGCTGGTGTGGCAGTCAGCGCTGCGGAGTTGGCAACGCCGGGGCATCGTCCGGCACCTTGTCTCGCGGTTGCCGGTGATCGGCCGGGCGGCGTCCGATGCGGAACTCGCCGCCTGGTGCCGGGCGGCATCGCTGGCCAGCGGCATCGGGCTCGACGTGCGGCGGATGCTCATGCTCACGTCGGCCGTGGCGCCGGGGCTGACAATCGATCCCGCCGCTGCTGCGGCCCGCCTCCGTGGCGGACTCTCCCTTACCGAGATGCTGCGGGAGACCGGGCTCTTTCCCCGCCGTGTGCTCGAAGCCGTCGGCGTGGGCGAACTCACCGGCACGACCGCCGAAACGCTCGATCGGCTCGCCGATGACTGCGACGATGCTGCCGCCCGCGGCTTTGCGGCAGCGGCGAGCGGCGCGGGGGCGGCGGTCTGGGTGGGCGTGGCGGCCGTCGTCGTTTTGCTCATTGTGCGGCTGTTTTCCGCATACGTCGGCATTCTGCAGGGCGCGGCCCGGGGTTTGTGACGATGATGGAGAGATGATCATGATTCGATCGATCACCATGGGCATCGTCGCCGCGTTGTTCGTGATGGCTGCCGTGGCCGATGACGTTCCGACGGACCAGTCGCGGGAGAGCCACCAGGAATGGATGGCAAACCTGGGCTACCACCGGCACAGCGGTGGCTGGCGGACTGTCCAGGAGATCGAGATCATCGAGCGAAATGAAAAAACCGCTCTCGCTCAGAAACAGTGGAACAAAAAACTCGAGCGACTGCGACAGGATCTGGCCACCGGCGCTGCGGGTGACGCTGCCGAAGAACTCGCGGAGATCACCGATCCGCAGGCCGTGCCCGCCCTCACAGCCGCCCTCGCCAGCGACCCACTGCGGCGCGTGCGGCTTCTTTATATGGAGTCGCTTCTCCGCATCGGTACGCCGGCAGCTCAGGCGGCCCTCGTTGCCGCGGCGGTCGATCACCCGGATCCGGAGACCCGCATCGACGCGACCGACCGGCTCGCGAAGTTGGCCCCACAGGCTGCGGCCAATGCCCTCGCGGCAGCGCTCACCGGTCCCGACAACGCCCGCATCAACCGAGCGGCGGCGGTGCTCGGCCGCCTCGGGGTGGCGACAGTGGTGCCACGGCTGGTCAATGTGCTCGAGACGCGGCATGTCGTCACCGTCGGTGACGGGCCTCCCGAGGGGTCGACCACCGCCACGTTCACGCCCAGTGGTGGCGCCGGCCTGTCGATGGGCAGCAGCCGCCGGCAGGTGGCGGTGCCGATGAAGAACGCGCAGGTGCTCGAGGCGCTCGTAAGGCTCACCGGCGAGAACTTCGGCTGGGATCTTACCGCTTGGCGCGGCTGGCTCGCCCGCCAGCGGGCCCCGGCAAGCATCGACCTGCGACGCGGGTGAGCGTCACGCGGCCCGATCGATCGGCGGGCGGCGGCGGGGGAACCAGTCGGCGTCGAGCACGAGGAGCGCGACGCGATTCTCGAGGTTCGGCCTGAAGATGACGAGCAACAGCATCGGCAGAAACCAGGCCATGAAGAGGCCGCCGTCGTGGGCCTTCCAAAACTGGCTGCCCAACAGCACGGATGCCGTGCAGCTCATCAGCGTGCCGAGGTTTTTGGGTGACGGCCAGATCGCAAGCGTCGCCATCATGGCGATGAAGGCCGCCAGCACCGGAAGGCGAAATACGGCGTCGTTGCCGGGCAAAGCCCAGAAGCCTTCCAGCGAGACGTCATTGGGGAAGATCCAGCCGAACATCTGCCGCAGCTGGTCGAGAAACACGCCACCGTTCGGCGAGGTAAACCACAGGGCGACCACGAGCACCAGCAGGGCCGCGACGACACCGAGTGCGAACCGGCGAATCCCACGTTCCCAGTAGAAGCCGCACCACAATGGCAGCAAGAAAACGGGGTAATAGATCGTGCCGATCGCCAGCCCGATGAGGCAGCCGGCAGTGAACGGGCGCCGATAGGCCACCACGGCCCAGGTGATGAGCGCGCCGGGCAGCACGTGATCGACGCGGCCGGTCATGATTGCCGTGTAGGGGAGAAGCAGGTAGAGCACGGCCGCGGCGATTCCCAGCCGTACGTTATCGAAATGCCACCATCCGATGAGCACCATGCCGCTGACGATTGCCAGTTGCGAGAGGATGGCCATGATGCGGGCGGTCGTTTCGTGGACGGCGCGGCGGCTGCTGGCGGTGGTGTCGGGCCCCGCGGCCGCCACCTCGGGCGTGAAGATCCGCTGGGTAGAAATCTGCGGCAGGAGAAAGAGGAGCGGGTAGCCGGGGCCGAGGCGGGCGAGTTGATCGGCGTCGACATGCCCCTCTCCCGCCTCCAGCTTGGTGGCGGTGGCGGCGGCGGCGAGGTCGTCGCGTTGCGGCCGCGTGGTGATGACGTTGGCCAGCAGGAAGACCAGGAGCGAGATGCCCAAGAAGGTCAGGCCGCCGACGGAGAGATTGGGCTCCAGCATCGGGCGGCGAACCATGATCGAATCGAAGAGCATCCGTACCAGGAACAGGCCCGTGACGGCGAAGATCCAGACGAAGCCGAGTTGCTGTGCGGCGGTGCTCGCCTTGTAGCCGCCGTACTCCACGGCCAAGAGGCCGGGGGCGAGCAGGATCAGGCCGATGAGATCGACGTTCCGCATGCTCAGCACGCGGTTGAACTTGAAGAACAACGCGATCGACAGGAGCGACGCCAGGTAGAACCACGTCGTCGGATTGACTCGGTAGTAATGGAAGAGGATGTCGCTCATGAACGTGAGGGTACGTCCGTTCCCTTCGCATTGAAAGTTGTCGGTGGCTGTTTTCCGGGTCACGCACGGCCGGTTGTACCGGTCGTGCGGCTTCAGCGGGAAAATGGCCAGATGAGCGGGGCCAGGAGGACCGTAACCGCCATCACGATCAAGTTGAGCGGACCGCCCAGTCGCGTGTAGTCGCTGAACTTGTAGCCGCCCGGGCCGTAGATCATGAGGTTGGTCTGGTAGCCCATCGGTGTGGCGAATCCGCAGCTGGCCGCCACCGTGACCGCCATGGCGAAGGGCATCGGATTGACCCCGAGATTGGTCGCCGTCTGCCAGGCGATGGGAAACATCAGTACCGCTGCCGCATTGTTGCTCATCAGTTCGGTGGCCAGCATCGTGATGAGGTAGATCGTGGCCAACACGAGGAGCGGGCTGTCACCGGCGGCCCCGATGGCCGACTGGGCGATGAGTTCGTCGAGCCCGGTCTTCTCGATCGCCCGCGCGAGCCCGAAGCTAGCCGCAATGAGGAGCAACGATTCCCACTCGATGGACCGCCGCGCGTCGGTCGCCGAGATGCAGGAGGTGGCCAGCACGGCGGCGGCCGCGGCGAGCGCCGCGGCGACCATCGGCACGAGCCCCAGCGTGGCCGCCAGCACCATGCCGGCGAGCACGGTCAGCGCGATCCAGGCGCGGTCGTGCCGCGGCGGAGCGAAGTTGGCCACCTGGCTGACCAGATAAAAGTGGCGGCTCGACCGCTGCCGCTCGAGGAATCGCGGACTCGCCTCCAGGAGCAGTGTGTCACCAGGCTGGAGCTCGATGTCGCCGATCTTCATGCGGAGCCGCTCGCCGTCGCGGGCCACGGCGATCACGACCGCATCGTAGGTGGAGCGGAAGCGGCCCTCCCGGATCGTACGGCCCACCAGCGGGCAGCTCTGTGACACCACCGCCTCCACCAGCACCCGCTCGCTCCGCGGATCATTGAGCTTAAAGACTTGGTCGGTGGCCGGCCGCAGGCCGCGGATTTTCTGCAGCTCAAGCACCGAGTCGACGACGCCCACGAAGACAAGTCGGTCGCCCGCTTCAAGTCGCTCGGTCGGCGCGACAGCCGCCATCACGTGGCCGTCACGGTCGATTTCCATGAGGAAGAGTCCATGCAATCCACGGAGGCCAGCCTGTTCGATGGTCTGTCCTTCAAGTGGGCTGCCCGGCTCGACGAGCATCTCCAGCGAATACTGCCGCGGATCATCGCTGGCGCTCATCGCCGGCCGTCGGTCCTTGAGAAGCACGTTGCTGGCGACGACGAGGTAGACGATGCCGATGGCGAACAGCGGCAGGCCCAGCCAGGTGATCTCGAACATGCCGAGAGCATTGCCGGTCCGTTCCGCCACCAGACCGCTGACGACCACATTGGTGCTGGTGCCGATGAGTGTGCAGAGCCCGCCGAGAACGACTGCGCAGTTCATCGGCATGAGCAGTTTCGAGATGCTCAGGCCGTGCTTGCGGGCCCAGCCTCGCAGCGCCGGAACCATGAGGGCGACGACCGGCGTGTTGTTCATGAAGGCGGAGAGGATCCCGGGTCCGATCATGGTGCGGATTTGGGCTGTGGGGAGCGACCGCGGCTGGCCCAGCAGCCGGTCGATGATCGTCTGGAGCGCGCCGGTCCTTTCGACGGCCGCCGCCACCACGAAGAGGGCGGCCACGGTGATCATGCCCTCGTTGCTCATGCCGCCGAGGGCTTCTTGCGGCGTGAGCACGCCGGCGAAGAGCAGTACGGTCACCGCCCCCATCATGGCCATGTCGGGCGCCCGCCGCCCGGAAAGCATGAGGACGAGCGTGACCACGGTCACCGTGGCGGTGAGGCCGGCCTGCCAGTACTGCTGCAGAAAGTCGGGAGCAATCCAGTCCATGAGCGAATGAAGTTCGCCTCCGCGGACCGGCTCTGCAAGGGCAGTCGGCACGGTATGACGCAAATCACGTGAAAACAGTGGCGCCTCAGGAGCCAGTCCAACAGGAAGCCGCCATGCGCACGCTGGCGGGATGAATCGTCAGCCAACACCGCTGCAGCCCCCGGGCTTGCGCCCGGGGCTGAGTGGGGCACTGCGCTACCCTGCACTGCCCGCCTGGATGGCATAGCCAGCCGCCGTGCGCAAGCAGGCGGGCGTAACGATGAAGACCCGATGCAGCGAACTGCACCGGGCCTTCGGCGTTTCAGCGACCTTCCGACAGGAAGGCGAGTCGTTGTGATTTTGAAATCGGACTGGCTTGTGTGAGTGTCTGGATTGACGGCACCTCCTTTCGAGCGGCGTCCGAGGACACCGAGATGCGTTTGCGTCGGAGAGAAGAAGCACGTCGCGTGCCAGTCGCATTGAAGATTTCCGAGAGCCATCTTCCCGCGTGTTTTTCTCGACTCTCCGACGTCGCATTGCTTTCTCGCGTTCGCCGCGACCGCCTCTGGCTGCCTGCGAGCGCAGCATCTGCTGCGCGGGGAGGCGGCAACGCTACACTTCAGCGGCGATGCGACTCTTCCCTTGCGACCGCTTTCGGCTGCCCCTGCCGGACGGACACAGCTTTCCGATCGACAAATACTCGCTCCTGCGGCAGCGGCTCGAGCGACATGCCTCGGCTGGGGCCCCGCTCGAATTCATCGAGCCGCATGCTGCCACCGACGATGAACTCCTGCGGGTGCACTCTCGTGACTACGTGGGCCGTGTGATGGCCGGCACGCTCTCGCGAGACGAAGTCCGGCGGATCGGATTCCCGTGGAGCTGGCAGCTTGTCGAGCGCTCGCTCCGCAGCACGGGCGCCGCAGTCGACGCGGCGGCGGCGGCGCTCGAAGACGGCGTGGCGGCGAGCCTGGCCGGCGGCACCCACCATGCGGGCACCAACTGGGGCGAGGGCTACTGCGTGTTCAACGACGTGGCCGTGGCGGCCCGCGAGATGCAGGCCCGCGGCGCGGTCCGGCGGGTGCTGGTGCTTGATTGCGATGTCCACCAGGGCAACGGCACGGCGGAGATCTTCGCCAGCGACGACACGGTATTCACGATGTCGATTCACGGCGCCCGCAATTTCCCGCTGCGGAAGCAGCCCGGATCGCTGGACGTGCCGCTCGAGGACGGCACTGGCGACGATGAATACCTCGAGCGGCTGGAGGGGGCTGTGGCGGAGTCGTTTGCCCGAGCGGGGGCCGATCTCGTGCTCTACATCGCGGGGGCCGATCCGTTCGAAGGAGACCGTCTCGGCCGCCTGCGGCTCACGAAGCAGGGCCTGCTTGCCCGCGACCGGCTCGTGCTCGATGCCGCGCGGCGGGCGGGGGTGCCGACCGCGATCGTCTGCGGCGGCGGCTACTGCACTGATCTCGAGTCGATCGTCGATATCCATGCCGCGACGATGCTGCTCGCGGCGGGACCACGGCCGCGCAGCTGAGGGTGGCTCGCAAAGAAAACTCCCGCGCGAGGAGATTTCTTCGCGCGGGAGTTGTGCTGTTTCCTGGAGGTGGAAGCCTCCGGGATCTCGCTGCCGGAGTGGTTCAGCGACTGGCGGCTGCCGATCCGGTTGACACTGGCACCGCGTTGGTGGCCTTCACGGCGGGTGGTCCGCTCTTGCTCGCGATCGTCGCCGTACTTGGCGACGAGCCGGCGTCGGCCATGCAGCAGATCACCGGTGCACTGACGGTGTAGCAGCAGCTGCTGGAGTAGCAGCTCGTCACGCAGGCCGTCGTGCAGCAGCCATTGCTACAGCTGGTGGTGCAGCAGGGATCGCACGCCGGCGGACAGGCTGGGGTGCAGCAGGGATCACACACCGGCATGCAGCAGGTGGTGGGACAACAACACGCTCTCCGACATCGCCGTCTGTGCCCCGCTTCGGCATCCCAGCCAGACGCGACCACGGCCACGCAGGTGAGCGTTCCAACGAAACAACGCAGCAGGGTCTTCTTGCCGATCATCGTGGAACCTCTCGAGAGCCTCGGG